>CAJQNO010000103.1 GCA_905479745.1 uncultured Flavobacteriaceae bacterium
ATCGACGGGGGGGTTTGGCACCTCGATGTCGGCTCGTCACATCCTGGGGCTGGAGAAGGTCCCAAGGGTTGGGCTGTTCGCCCATTAAAGTGGCACGCGAGCTGGGTTCAGAACGTCGTGAGACAGTTCGGTCTCTATCTACAGTGGGCGCAAGAAATTTGAGTGGATCTGACTCTAGTACGAGAGGACCGAGTTGGACTAACCTCTGGTGTACCAGTTGTCCCGCCCGGGGCACTGCTGGGTAGCTACGTTGGGAAGGGATAAGCGCTGAAAGCATATAAGCGCGAAACCCACCACAAGATGAGATTTCTTTAAAGGGTCGTGGGAGACTACCACGTTGATAGGTCACAGGTGGAAGTGCGGTAACGCATGTAGCCGAGTGATACTAATAACCCGTATGCTTATGTACACGCTTCTCCCTCCGAAAGGAGGGAGAGCAGTCTCTTTTATAAGCTTACAAAAAACGCTTTTTTCCTATTTCTTACTTCCAGTATGTTATAATATTTCTCCCCATAAGGGAGCGTGAAAGGGTAGCTGGTAGACCATAACTGGTCGAACACTCACCCAACACGAAAAACTTAAGGTGGTTATAGCGACGGGGCTCACCTCTTACCATTCCGAACAGAGAAGTTAAGCCCGTTTGCGCCGATGATACTACATTTGTGGAAAAGTAGGTCGCCGCCTTCTTTAAACCCTGAAGTGAGTTTACTCTACTTCAGGGTTTTTTTATACTATAATATTTCAATTATCCCATACCCGCAATAGGGATAGGAGCTGGCTACCAAGTAGCGCGGATAGCCCGGCCGAGAGACGCAGGCGAACGGATTGCCCTAAAAATTAAAGAGAAATTAATGAAATACTGCCTTCATAATTGTTTTCAATCCCTTGAACCCCAACCATATAGTTCCGGCCATACCGAGAATTGCCAAGGGAAGCAGGATGTAAAATAACCTGGTTTCTTTGTTCAGAAAAATAAATGTAAATATGTAGGTAGTTAATATTAATAACGGGATCACAAAGGCCATATATTTGATGCCTTTTAAAAGTAATTTCTTATCGGTGTGTCCTCTAGGCATTTTTATGGGCTTCTATTGCTTTACGCACACTTTGATGTTTCAGTAAAAGCACATTGGCTTCTTCCTCGGTGATATTTAATGCGTCCATCACCATTCGGGTTCCCCGATCCACGAGTTTGTTATTGCTCAATTGCATATCTACCATCTTGTTGCCTTTTATCCGCCCTAACTGGATCATGGCAGTAGTACTAATCATATTCAATACTAATTTCTGAGCTGTTCCAGCCTTCATCCGCGAACTACCGGTAACGAACTCCGGGCCCACAATTACTACCACCGGGAGTTTTGCTGTTTCAGCTAATGGACTACCGGCATTGCAAGTGATACATCCCGTTGGGATTTCATGCGCGTTACAACCTTCTAAGGCACCCAATACATAAGGCGTGGTTCCCGAGGCTGCGATCCCAATTACGATGTCCTTTTTCGATATAGCGTGATCTTCCAGGTCTTTCCAACCCTGTTCTTTCGAGTCCTCTGCAAATTCGACCGCCTTTCGGATAGCCGTATCTCCACCGGCAATAAGCCCTACCACTAGTCCGTGAGGAACACCAAAGGTGGGCGGACATTCACTCGCATCTACAATCCCAAGGCGTCCACTGGTCCCTGCACCCACATAGAATAACCTTCCGCCATTCTTCATTTGTTCTGCAACCTTTGTGGCTAACGTTTCTATTTGAGGCAGTGTTTTTTGCACCGCATCCGGAACGGTTTTGTCTTCGGCATTGATAGCAACCAAAAGATCATGGATGCTCATCTGTTCCAGATCATCGTAGTGAGAAGATTCTTCTGTGGTTTTTTTAAAAGTCAAATCGCAGTTTTTAGCCATTCAAAAATAAGGATTAAAACCCTATATTTATAGCAAGCTAACTAGATTAAATGACTTCACTTCTCGAGGACGCCTCACAAGTTCTACACAATAACTGGAAAGATTCATTCACCATTCCCTGCGAAGGACTATATCCGTTTCAATGGAACTGGGACTCCGGATTTATCGCCATTGGTTGGGCGCACCTGGATATGGAACGGGCCAAAAAAGAAGTATTATCCTTACTTAAAGGGCAGTGGAAAAATGGTTTTATACCGCATATTGTTTTTCATAATGAAGCCGAAACATATTATCCCGGCCCCCAGGTTCACGCAGCCTATCTCAGCGATCAAAGTCCGAAAACTAAAACCTCTGGCATTACACAACCGCCTGTTTTAGGATTCGTGCTGGAAGAAATATACAATATCGCCAGGGACAAAGAAGATATTCTCCATTTTATCAATGAAGTTTTCGATGCGGTTTATCGCAATCATCATTATTTCTACACGCATAGAGACCCGGCTAATGAAGGCCTGGTGTACATTTGCCACAATTGGGAAGCAGGAACAGACAACACCCCGGTCTGGGACTTTATTTGGGAATCCTTCGAAGTCCCCAATTACGAGCTCGACAGAAAGGATACCAAATTGATAGACGCCTCGCATCGCCCAACCAATAAAGAATACCAATATTACATTCATCTAATAGAGTTGTTCAAGCAATGGAAATACGACGATGTGCTTATTGCCGGGGGTTCTCCCTTTCTCGTTCAGGATCCATTATTTAACAGCATGCTGATAGCGTCTAACGAAAGCATGATCCGCCTTGGAAAGCTGCTAAATCGTACAGAGAAAGTCGCTCAATTAAGTAGATGGCAGACCAGGGCAAAGGAGCGTATGAACACTAAACTATACGACGACCAATTAAACGCTTATGTGTACTACGATCTTAGAAATGAGCGAAAATTATCTCATGTTTCTTCCTCTAGTTTTGCTCCCCTCATGGCCGGAATACCAACCAAAGAGCAAGCAGACCGTATTGTAAGGCATTTTCAGGGAGGTCGTTTTAGCGGAGCGGAGCATGAAAATTTTCTTTGTGCATCCTTCGATCCCGGAAGTGAGTTCTTTAATTCGAAAAAATATTGGAGAGGGCCTATCTGGATCAACCTTAACTGGATCATTTATCGTGGATTAAGACGATATGGATATGATGAAATAGCCGATACCATTAGAAAAGACACCTTATATCTTATGGAGAAATACGGTTTCTACGAATACTTCGAACCTTCCAAAGAAGTAAATAAATCACTCGATAAAGGATATGGCGGGAATAACTTTTCCTGGAGTGCTGCACTTACCATTGATCTGCTAACCAATAAAATATAATATGAACTGGCTCGACTATACCATCGTACTCCTGTACATTGTTTTCTTCCTAGGAATGGGAAATTTTTTCAAGAATAATAAAGATTCTACAGATTACTTCCTGGGAGGCAGAAGCATGGGGTGGTTTCCTTTGAGCTTGTCTACTATGGCAACCCAGCTTTCGGCCATTAGTTTTATATCTGCACCGGCTTTTGTAGGACTAAAACTGGGCGGTGGTATGAAATGGCTCACCTTCGAATTTGCTGTACCCCTCGCAATGATTTGCATAATGCTGTTTATAATCCCTCCACTTTTCAGATCGGGCGTGGTGAGTATTTACGAATATGTGGAGAAACGTTTTTCACCTTCCACAAGGCTAATATTAAGTATTGTTTTTCAAATTAGTCGTGCCCTTGGGACGGGGGTAATGGTGTATACCATTGCAATGATCCTACAGGCAGTGCTGGATATCGATTACATCTATACCATTCTTATAATTAGTGTAATAACCATCATTTATAGCTGGCAAGGCGGTATGAAAGCGGTAGTTTGGGGAGATGCCATACAGATGATCCTGTTGTTTGGCGGCTTGGTAGTATGCCTTATTTACGGATGGTACCTGGTTGAAGAAGCCGGAGGCTTAACTAATGGATTCGCCACCGAACGCTTACAGGTAATAGATCTCAACCTTGGGATAGGACCCGATCAGGAATACGGACTGTGGCCTATGCTTATTGGCGGATTTTTTCTCTATGTCTCGTACTATGGCTGTGATCAGACCCAGGCACAACGAATGCTTTCTGCAAAGAACGAAAAGACCATCAGGCAATTGTTACTCGCCAACGGACTGTTGCGTTTCCCGGTAGTGTTGATCTACTGTATTATGGGACTGTTTGTTGGAGCTTTAGTAACATTAAGCCCCGACTTTATGGCTGAGATTGCCAGTACAACCCAAAAGCATTTCCCCCAGGACTTCGCATCAACAGGCTATAAGGCCGACTTAATGATTCCTGTTTTTATTACAAGATATCTACCTCATGGAATGATTGGCTTACTAATGGTTGCAATTATGTCTGCGGCCATGTCGTCTTTAAGTTCTACGGTCAATTCGTTATCTGCAGTAAGTGTTGAAGATTTTTTTAATAGAGGGAAAAAGAAACTTGAACAGGCCAGATACATGCGAATTTCAAAACTCGCTGTTGTATTCTGGGGTGTAGTGTGTATAGCGTTCTCCTTCCTGTTCGGGGGCAGTAAAAGCACGGTGATAGAGATTATTAACGCCATAGGCTCTGTGTTCTACGGCCCTGTTCTGGTTACTTTCATTCTGGCGATTTTCTCCAAACGGGTAAACCATGTTGGGATGAACACCGGGATCATTGTTGCTGTATTGATCAATTTGATATTCTCCAATACAATACAGGAGATCTTTAATTACGATATAGGGATTAAAATTTTCTGGATTTGGCTCAATTTCACCGGAGTGCTTATATCATTGGTGGTCGCCTACCTGGTGAGTGCCATGACCAAAAATGTGAAAGTTAAAACTGCAGACGTAATAAAGTTTGAAGTGAAGAAGAGTGATATCTTCTCAAAGGAAGTATATATTCTTGTAGCCTTCTTTGTGGCTATTCTAATCTTTAGTTATTTCGTACCCCAGATCTTTTCATAAATGGCTTTGAATGTTCTTTTAATACCCGACGCCTTCAAGGATTCACTTTCTTCTGCTGAAGTAGCTCAGGCTATGAAAAAAGGCATACTCGAGATCCACCCAAATGCGGAGATATACCACATCACTGCCTCCGATGGCGGCGAAGGATTTCTCGAATCGGTGATCAATTATTTGCCGGATGGCGAGAAAGTTTATTGTGATACGGTCGATCCTCTTGGCAGGCCACATCGAGCAGCCTACCTCATTGATACCGCTAAAAAAGACGCTTATATCGAATTAGCGAGAGCCTCCGGACTCGAATTATTAAAAGCAGAAGAACGCAATCCTATGCGTACATCTACAAAGGGCACGGGTATACAGATCGCTCACGCCATCGAACGGGGTATGAACACCATCTATCTGGGAATAGGAGGGAGCGCTACAAATGATGCCGCCACCGGAATAGCTTCTGCGTTAGGGTTCGAGTTTTTGGATGAGATTGGGAACACGTTGGAGCCTAACGGCCAGGCATTGACCCTTATAGAATCTGTAAAAAAATCCAATGTAGCCGATGATATCAGTTTCTACGCTATAAACGACGTGCTAAATCCATTGTATGGCCTGGAAGGAGCTGCATTTACATATGCAAAACAGAAAGGAGCATCTCAAACAGAGATCGAAAGCCTCGAGGAGGGTTTACAAAACATTAGTAAGGTTATGAAGAATGCTACGGGAAAGGATTACGCTCAATTGCCTGGTGCAGGTGCTGCCGGTGGCACTGCTTATGGATTAAAGGCTTTTCTGGGGGCTCAATTTATTTCAGGCGTTTCGTTTTTACTTCAATTGGCAAAATTTAAGGAACTTATTAAGTCAAAAAGTATTGATGTTATTATCACTGGTGAAGGATGTATCGATTCACAAACTGCCTATGGTAAATTAGTGTCCGGGGTAGCTCTTGAATCCCACCCTCTCAATGTGCCGGTAGTAGCTGTATGTGGTAAATTGAACTTGAACCCTGAGGAAGTAAGAAGCCTGGGGCTCCTGGCTGCCGATCAATTATTCAGGCCCGATCAACCGGAAGGATACAGCTACTCTCATGCCAGTGAATTAATAACAGAACGAACCAGGGAACTTATAAAGTTAGTTTGATCACTTATTCCTGGACCACCAGGGTTTCTTTGTATTCCTGAACTATCGCAAAGTATCCCAGCGCGAAATTATTGATGTCGTTGAGATTATCGAAGTTGTTATTATTATCAATATTCGTGGCATTGATAAAATTCCCTCTAACCGTAAGGGCTGGTGTTTCAAACGGACCAAAATCCTCTTCACTCTGAAGGATAAGCTGGTCCATATACGTGTAAAAATCTTCATCCACTCCCATAATAGAAATATTTAATGTATCTCCCACGGCCAGGGCCTCATCGTAAAAGTATGAGAATTCGAATTGCTGCCCCTGGTAGAATTCGTCTTCGGTGACCAGGTAATTTCCGAAGTCAAAATCGAAAAGATAGAAATCGTCACGCTCATCAGAATCTGTAAAGGTTACAATAACCTCGGTGTCATCCTCATCGAATAAAATTCCGTCTCCCTGCACCAAATTGTCTATTGGAACAGTAGGCACAAACCTGGCGGTTGCCACATAAAATTCATCTTCAAAATCTATTTGCATAAAAAGGCTGCCTTGAGTGAGAAAATCGGTGTCGAATACTTTACTGTAAATACCCGAACCCGGTGTTTCCTCAATTAGTACCGGAGGGTTGATGCCTCCTCCCGGTAGGTCGAGATTAGTAAGGGTGATCTGCTGTAGGTTGGCGGCCGGTATAGACTCGAAGAAAGAACTTGTTTCACTTACTTTCACCGTTACCTTCGTAAAGGCTTCGTTAGTATCTACACGCACCAAGGCGTCGATAATAAGCCTGGGCTCCTCGGTAGGTAGGTCCACATCTATCACCTCTTGGCAGGAGACCATCAAAAGAATAAAACTCATAATTATAAGTATACCATTACAATATTTTTTCATCTTACCATCTCTTTTACTAGAACTTAAAGTTATAGGTTACCGAAGGAACTATACCAAATATAGAGGTCCTAACGGCCTCATTGATCCCTGTATCCTGATTTTGTCTGAAATTAATCGATGCCGAATTCATTCTGTTATATACATTATAAATGCTGAAAACCCATTCCGATTGCCAATTACGTCCTTTGTTCTTTCGAGGAGTTAGCGTTGCGGCTACATCCAGCCGATGATAATTGGGTAGGCGAGTGGAATTTCTCAGTCCGTAATATGGGATCACCAGGCCCTGGAATTCGAATTGCCCGATAGGAAAATTTGTGGGCTGTCCCGTTTGAAACACAAAATTACTATTGAAACTCCATGTATCGTTTAACCTATAATTACCGTAAAGGGCGATATCATGGGTCTTGTCGTAGGGGGTATTGTACCATTGTCCATTGTTTAACCCAATCTCTTCTGAATTTCGTGCAGGGGTTCGCTGTTCAGATTTAGAAAGGGTATAAGCTATCCAACCTTGCAAATTTCCTGTATTTTTTCTGAAAAGAAACTCCCAGCCATACGCTCTTGCTTCTCCATTGAGGATCACCTGTTCGATGGCGTTATTAGCGATAAGGTTGGCACCGTCTATATAATCCACGCGGTTCTGAATGTCTTTGTAGAATACTTCGGTTTCCAGGGTAAACTCCCTGTCCTTAAAATTCTTAAAAAATCCGAAGGCGTATTGGTCGAGCAATTGAGGTTCCACAAATGGGCCACTGGGAGTCCAGACATCCAGAGGGGTGGGAGAGCTGGTGTTGCTCAATAAGTGCAGGTATTGTGCAATTCGGGTGTAGCTGGCTTTTACAGATACATCGTCGTTGAAGGTATAAGATAGCGAAACCCTGGGTTCCAGATTGGTATAGGATGCCAATTGTCCACTCCTGCCGGGATTAGAAACTGCTATGGGTTCTGCCGCTTTATAAATAAGAAGAAAGGGATCAAATTCAACCGGGTTGTTATTATCATATACATTTAGCTCGTCCTGCCCGAAACGTATAAAATGACTCAGTCGGAGTCCGTATTGCACTCGAAGTTTATTGGTTAATGTGTGTTCCACATCCATATATGCGGCAAACTCATTGGCGTATTTCTTTATAAGTTGTTCTTCCAGTATACCCGATTCCGGATTGTTGGGTTGGATCTTTCCAGGGTTAAACACGTAGTATATATTATTGATCCCGTAGTTAATATGGAGCTTATCAGACAGGTAGTGCTTCAGGTCGTATTTGATGTTGAAATTCTGAATACCCGAATTCCATTCGAAGCCCACAAAATCAAGCTCTAAGCCATAATAATAATCTGAATAGATCACAGACAGGTTAGAGAATAATTTATCCGAAAAAATATGGTTCCATCTAAAATTCACCAGGGCGTTCCCATACACATTCACAAAACTGTCGTTGATACTAAACAGGTCCCTTCCGAAGTAACCAGACAAGAAAATATTATTCTTCTCGTTGATTCGGTAGTTGATCTTTGTGTTTAGATCGTAGAAATATGCACTGTTGTCTATATTGAAAAGTGGTAGGAATAAATGAGCATAGGACGCCCGGCCACCAACAAGGAAGGCTGCTTTATCCTTAACTATCGGCCCTTCTGCCAGGAGTCTGCTTGCTACCGCTCCAATTCCTCCATTAACTTTTAGTTCTTTGCTGTTACCTTCCTTCTGAAATATTTCTAGAACCGAAGAAAGTCGCCCGCCGTATCGGGATGGAATGCCACCTTTAAAAAGTTTTACGTCCTTGATGGCGTCCGGATTAAACACGGAGAAAAAACCGAAGAGATGCGAGGAGTTAAAAATAGTAGCCTCGTCCAGTAGGATCAGATTCTGATCTGCCGCCCCACCTCTAACATTAAAGCCTGAGGAGGCTTCGCCTGCATTGGTAACTCCCGGAAGTAGGAGGATGGACTTCACCACATCGGCCTCTCCCAGTACCACAGGGATATTCTTTATGGTTTCGGCGCTCAGGGTATTTACACTCATCTGCGGCGCTTTGATACTGGCACGCTCCACATCGGCTTCGATAACAACTTCGTCAAGTTGCTCGGCATCATTAGCCAGGCTAATGTTTCTCCGCAAATTTTCTGTTAATTGAATAGTGACCACTAGGGTTTCCAAACCCAGACCGCTATACGTTACATCGTAGGTGCCTTCCGGAAGGGTGATGGAATAAAATCCGTATTCGTTGGTTATTGCGCCAGTGCGTAATTCGGGAATAATCACGTTAACCCCAATAAGGGTTTCACCTGTCTCTTCTTCCAGTACCGTACCACTTAGGGTATATTTTTGTTGAGAAAAACCAAGCGTACAGAGCAGGACGAGAAGCGAGAAGGTAACTATTTTCAAATTAGATTTTTCCTAAAAATAGTTATTAATACGCACACCTGAAAACTGTTTTGAAAAGGCCGGTGTTTAATTAGTCTATACTCTCTAAAATATAGTTAAAAGTAGCACTCGCTCTCATCTCGCGGTTTACCAGATTCTCGTCGGGCAAATAATATCCATCGATATTAACTGGTTTCCCCTGTGCTGCGTTTAATTCGGTTACTATTTTTTCTTCATTTTGTTTCAAGGCTTCGGCTACAGGAGCAAAGCGCGCTTTTAAAGTGCTGTCCTCATCCTGATTTGCAAGAGCTTCTGCCCAATACATTGCCAGGTAAAAGTGACTTCCGCGGTTATCCAGTTCGTTCACTTTTCGTGAAGGACCTTTTTTATTTTCCAGGAGTTTTTCGGTGGCTTCGTCCAGGGTTTGTGATAGCAAGATCGCCTTGGCATTATTGAAAGTGGAGCCCAGGTGTTCTAACGAAACGGCCAATGCCAGGAATTCGCCAAGCGAATCCCATCGTAAATGACCTTCTTCTATAAATTGCTGTACATGCTTGGGAGCCGATCCTCCGGCACCGGTTTCAAAAAGTCCGCCGCCATTCATCAATGGAACAATAGACAACATCTTGGCACTGGTTCCCAATTCCAGGATAGGGAAGAGGTCGGTAAGGTAATCGCGTAGTACATTACCGGTAACTGAAATAGTATCCTTTCCTTCTTTTACTCTTTCCAGGGTGTAGCGTGTAGCTTTTTCCGGAGATAGAATTTTTATCTCAAGTCCTTCGGTATTATGGCGTGGCAGGTATTTCTTCACCTTTTTTATTAGTTCTGCATCATGGGCACGTTCTTCGTCCAGCCAAAACACTGCAGGAACATTGGTCGCTCTGGCTCTGCTTACAGCAAGTTTAACCCAATCCTGTACAGGTAAATCTTTAACCTGACACATACGCCAGATATCACCCTTGGAAACTTCATGTTCCATCAGTGTGTTGAGATCCTGGTCCAGTACAGTGACCTTTCCGTCTAATTGAATTTCGAAGGTTTTATCGTGCGACCCATACTCTTCGGCTTTTTGTGCCATAAGCCCAACATTGGGAACTGTTCCCATGGTACGTGGATCGAAAGCGCCATGCTCCCTACAGAAATCGATGGTCGCCTGGTAAACCCCGGCATAACAACTATCGGGTATAACGGCTTTGGTGTCTCGTGTATCCCCATTTTTATCCCACATCTGCCCCGAATTACGGATCATAGCCGGCATAGAGGCATCGATGATCACATCGCTGGGAACATGAAGGTTGGTTATCCCTTTGTCGCTGTTTACCATGGCGAGGTCCGGATTTGTTTCGTAAATATGTTGGATGTCGCTAAGGATCTCCTTTCGTTCATTTTCCGGCAATTTTTCCAGATCGTTGATAAGATCTCCAAATCCGTTATTTACATCCACACTTAATTTCTCAAATGTTTCTCCGTGCTTTTCAAATAGTTCGGCAAAATAAACTCGAACGGCGTGCCCGAAAATGATCGGGTCACTCACCTTCATCATAGTGGCTTTCATATGTAAAGAAAAAAGTACATTCTTTTCTTTAGCATCTTTTACCTGAGCTTCCAGAAAAGAGATCAATTCCTTCTTTTGCATGACGGTTCCATCTATGATCTCACCCGCTTGAACCGGCATGTCTTTCTTTAAAAAGGTCTGATTTCCGGCCTTATCGGTATGAACAATAGAGATACTACCCAGATCTTTTATAGTAACCGACTTTTCATTGTGCATGAAATCGCCGTGTGACATCGTTGCTACATGGGTTTTAGAATTCTTACTCCAGGCACCCATGCTGTGCGGGTTCTTTTTGGCGTAATTTTTTACTGCCTTGGGCGCGCGACGATCACTATTCCCTTCTCTTAGGACAGGATTAACCGCACTTCCTTTAATTTTGTCATAGACGGCCTTTACCTTCTTTTCTTCTTCGGTAACCGGCTCATCCGGATAATTGGGCAAGGCATAACCTTTTTGCTGAAGCTCTTCTATGGCTGCTATAAGTTGTGGAATAGAGGCACTCACGTTGGGTAACTTAATGATATTGGCCTCTGGTTGTTTTGCCAGGTTTCCCAATTCGGAAAGTGCATCATTCACGCGTTGGTCTTCGGTTAAGTAATCGGGGAAATTTGCAAGGATTCTTCCCGCCAGAGAGATATCCCGGGTTTCTATCTTAATATCGGAAGGTGCGGTATACGCTTTTATAATTGGAAGTAGGGAGTGAGTGGCAAGGAACGGAGCTTCGTCCGTCATGGTATAAATGATCTTGGCAGCTTTGGTCATATTTATGGAATGTATTTGAACATGTTTTAAGGATGGCAAATATAGTGAATTGAAGAGGCTTATAAAAGGGAAGTACGGCAGAATCCTTTGCCTCTATAAACAAGAAAAGCCATATCACCGTATTGCTACTTTGATATGGCTTCTTGTGAAACACATCGTTACCAACTATCCGCCGAAGGCGAATCGAAGCGAGTTTATTATACCCTCGCAGTTGTGACCTGTTTCAATGAGACTGTTTTCGTCAACGGCTTTCCGAAACAAGTTCGTCTGGCCTCTTAAAACAATACCCTAACTTTTACCGAATCTCAGCCTGACCTTCCTTGCGGTCGTCAGCGCCTCAAACAATTCAACAAAAGATATAAAGAACGTTACTTTATGTTTATCATGCGATTTGCATCACATTGATATTTCAAATGTAATATAGAAAATTAAATAAGCAAGAAAAATAACCTCCTTTGTATCAACAAAATATGAACTAGGGTTATTAACATTTGTTCATAACAAAGGCCTCCAATTTGGAGGCCTTTAATCTATGGGGATGGAAGCTACTATTAGCTTCTTTTTTCTCGAATTCTTGCCTTCTTACCGGTAAGTCCTCTAAAGTAATAGATACGTTTTCTACGAACACTACCTACTTTATTTACTTCAATCTTCTGTAAAGCCGGAAGATTCATTGGGAAAATTCTTTCCACTCCAACTGTTCCGGACATTTTACGGATGGTGAATGTTTGCGATGTACCTGTTCCTTTTATCTGGATCACAGTTCCTTTAAAGAACTGAGTTCTTTTCTTGTCACCTTCACGGATCTCATAATACACAGTTATACTATCACCCGCACTAAACTTGGGGAATTCTTTTTTAGTTACAAATTCGTCCTGAACAAATTTTACTAAGCTTTCCATTGTAATTCTTATTAATGGTTTTGTTTAAAACAACATTCACGGTTCTCGCCAGAGGTTGAAGTAAATCGGCTGCAAATATACGGTTTTCTCTATTTCGAGCAATTTTTTACGCAAAATATTTATATAGAATATTTTGGGCGTTTCCCTGTAGTGCCGGTGAAGTAGAGCGAAGCTCACTTCACGACCACTTCAGGGTCGGGCTTTCCGCGCTACACGCCTGCCCTTAATCAAGGGCTGGGCGGGGTAGCCTGCTTCAATCCCTAACGCAGGTCCTCGTCGTCCAGGAGATCGGGACGCTTTTCCTTCGTGTTCTTCAAGGCCTGCTCTTCCCTCCATGATTCGATTTTTGCCGTATGTCCGCTGGTTAGTATCTCCGGAACCTTCCATCCTTTATATTCGGCCGGGCGTGTATATATTGGCGGTGCCAGCATATCATCCTGAAAGGAATCTGTAAGAGCGCTGGTCTCATTCCCCAGAACTCCGGGAAGCAACCGGATCACAGCATCGCTAACAACAGCTGCCGCTAACTCCCCTCCACTCAAAACAAAATCCCCCACAGAGATCTCGCGCGTAATAAAATGATCCCGAACTCTTTGGTCTACTCCTTTGTAATGGCCACATAGTAAAATGATATTGCCTTTTAAAGACAATTCGTTGGCGATTCCCTGGTTAAAAGTCTCCCCATCTGGAGTAAGATAGATCACCTCGTCATAATCTCGCTCCTTCTTTAGTTTACTTATGCATTTGTCTATAGGCTCTATCATCAGCACCATCCCGGCTCCCCCTCCAAACTGGTAATCGTCGACCTGCTTGTATGCATTGGTGGCAAAATCCCTGAGATTATGCGTGTATACAGAAACGAGCCCTTTGTCTATGGCTCGTTTCAAAATGGATGCCTCAAAAGGGCTTTGTAATAATTCGGGTAGTACAGTAATGATATCAATCCGCATTACATCAATTCTTTTTTCATCTTGCATCGGTCTATAGATCCTTTTGCTCTCTCCAACACAGATTTGTCCAGAGTGCCTAAAGCTGCCTTTCGGTAATGTTCTATCGCCTCATCCAGTTTTCCCTGCTGCTCGTACATGATCCCGTACTCGTTCCAGATCGTGGATTTAGTGATCCCGGGGATATTGATAGCCTTATCAAGTAACTCCTTTAGTTCATCCCATTTGCCCAAAGTAGACAATAAAATGGAGTAGTTATAATACACAGCAGGATACATCGGACTTTTTTCCAGGCAAAGCTTATAGAGCGTTTCGCCTTTGTCGTATTCCTTGAATTTCACTTCGTATAAATAACCCAGGTGATTATATGCCTTCCCGAAATTAGGATCCATATCCAGGATTTTTTCCAGTTTATTGGTGGCTTCATCATAGCGACCATCCTTAATATCAAGATTGGCCTGATCGAGCAATTCCTCTAGTTTGGTCAAGTGATCCATAGTGTGATAATTAAAGGATAAAAATACGTCAAATACTTTAATTTATATCTCCCAGGTATAATGAAATACCTCGCTATCCTTTTTAAATCCTAAACGCTCATACAAATACCTGGCTGGATTATCGATCCCGGTTTCCAGAGTTAACCCTCTGCAGTTTTTTGCTCTGGCAAATTCCATGGCATGCTTCATTAAAGCAGCACCAACGCCTTGTCCACGCGACGTCTCATGAACAAACAGGTCGTTCAACACATAAACAGGCTGCATGCTAACCGAGGAAAACAAAGGGTAAAGTTGGGTAAATCCCAAACCTTTTCCGTCTTCAGAAAGCGCGAGAAAGACCACCGAATCTTCTTTTGCAAAGCGTTGTGCAAGAAATTCGCGAGCAGCCTTTAGATCACTTTCTCTTTTATAGAATACCCGGTAACTATCGAACAACGGACTTAGTAGCTCTAGATCTTCTGCTTTGGCGGTTCTAATTTTCATTTAAATGGAATTTTAAATAAGTAAGTTAATGATAAAATAGGGTAATTCAATTCAGTAGAAAATAGAAAAAACCTTTTCTTATCTTTAAGCGTCATTTCAAAAACTAATCAATAATGAAACGGAGATCTTTCCTTAAAAAATCGGCGGCAGCCGGTGCTGCTTTTACTATCGTGCCTAGTTTTGTTCTGGGCGGAACACATGTACCACCCAGTGATACCCTTTATGTAGCGGGTATTGGTGTAGGCGGACGAGGGGGAGGAGTGGTCAACGAACTATTTAAGAGCGGGAAAGTTAAATTCGTGGCTTTGTGCGATGTGGATATGAAGCGAGCAGCCACCACCTTTGCCAATCATCCCGATGTAAAGAAGTATAAAGATTTCAGGAAGGTGTACGACAATCACCTGAAAGACATGGACGCGGTGATGGTGGCAACTCCAGATCACACTCATGCGTCGATTGCCTTACCTTTTATGAAAGAAAAGAAACATGCCTATGTTGAAAAACCGCTTACGCACAATATTTATGAAGCAAGGCTTATGGCGACTACAGCCAAGGAGATGGGGATCACTACACAAATGGGAAATCAGGGTGCGTCTGGAGATGGCATCCGCACCGCGCAGGAATGGATCGATGCCGGTGTTATTGGAAAAGTTCACAGGGTAGACTGCTGGACCAACAGGCCGGTATGGCCGCAAGGCTTCAAAAAAATAACTACAGGCGAACCTGTTCCCGAAACGCTAAGTTGGGATCTATGGCTAGGCCCTGCTTCAATGCGGCCATATAATTCTGCCTATCTGCCTTTCAAATGGAGAGGCTGGTGGGACTTTGGAACCGGGGCCATGGGTGATATGGGTTGTCATATAATGGAAACGCCGTTTAAAACATTAGGGTTAAGATTCCCATACGAGGCTGAAGCCAGTTGTACAACTATTTGGTCCGGCGATTTTGTGGAAGCCGATTATTCGGAAGCTTGTCCGCCCTCATCCATTGTCCGATTGAAGTTCGATACCGAAGTACATGGCGATGTATCCCTTAACTGGTACGATGGCGGTATCATGCCGGACCTGCCGGCAGAACTTGGTGACGGAGAAGAGCCTGGCGGCCAGGGCGGGGGGAGTATCTTTCACGGTAGCGATGGCATCATGATCACCGATACCTATTCTCGCAACCCAAGATTACTGCCATCTACACGAATGCTGGATTTCACTCCACCCGAACCAAGTATAAAACGCGTGGAGACAGACCATGCCGGAGAATGGGTAAATGCCTGTATAAACGGGGGGGAAACTTCATCTCCCTTTAGCTATGGTGGCCCGTTAACCGAAGCAGTTCTAATGGGTAATCTCGCTATTAAAGCCTTCCAGTATAAAACCCTGAAAGAAGGCAAGAAACACGGAGATTGGGATCCCTACAATTATCCGGGACGCCGCACTATACTATGGGATGGCGAGGCAATGAAAGTAACAAATTACGATCACGCCAACAACTGGGTTAAACGCGATTACCGTGAAGGCTGGCAGTTATAACTATTAATAATAGGTAAACCTTCTAACCTTCGAGACATACTTGGCAAGTCGTATTACCTGCTGACTGTAACCATATTCGTTGTCGTACCAAACGTATAGTACTACATTCTTACCGTCATTTGCTACGATTGTTGCATTGCTGTCGAAAATAGAAGGTGCAGAAGAACCTACGATATCCGAGGACACCAGTTCGTTATTAAGGGAGTATTTGATCTGCTCTACCAGGTCGCCTTCCAGGGCGTATTTCTTCATGATGGTATTGAGACCGTCTTTGGACGTTTTGTTCTCAAGTTCCAGTTTCAGAATGGCCAGAGATCCATTAGGCACCGGAACCCTGATAGCATTCGAGGTAAGCTTACCTTCAAAGGATGGTAGTGCCTTCGAAACTGCACTTCCCGCACCCGTTTCTGTGATCACCATGTTCAAAGCCGCGGCACGACCACGTCTGTATTTTTTGTGCATATTATCCACCAGGTTCTGGTCGTTGGTGTAGGCATGGATGGTTTCAAGATGTCCCTGCACCACCCCGAAAGAGTCCTCGATCGCTTTTAAAACCGGCGTGATCGCATTGGTAGTACACGAGGCTGCTGAAAATATATCCACTTCTGCAGGATTGTATTCGCGGTGGTTCACACCATGAACGATATTCGGCACTCCTTTTCCGGGAGCGGTTAGCAATACTTTAGAAACTCCTTTTGATTGCAGATGGCGACTCAATGCTTCTTTATCCCTGAAAGCTCCTGTGTTATCTATAACAAGAGCATCTTCTATCCCATAAGGGGTGTAGTCGATATCTTCCGGGGCATTGGCGGTGATTATATGTACGGTGGTACCATTGATAATAAGCGCCTCGTTTTCAACATCCGCTCTAACCGTACCCGGGAAATCACCGTGTACAGAATCGTGCTGTAGTAACGATGCTCTTTTCTCAAGGACGGTTTGGTCTACTGTTCCTCTGGTAACAATGGCGCGCAATCGCATTTGGTTTCCCTGCCCGGTACGGGTCATCAATTCCCTTGCGAGGAGACGACCAATTCGGCCAAACCCGTAAAGGATCACATCCTTGGGAACTAAATTTTCCGATTCCTTAGCGTCCTTCAGTTTATTGCTTACAAACGCCATGGCGTCTTCGTACTGGTTATCTTCCAGGTGGTATTCGTAGGTGAGTTTTCCAATATCCAGTTTGGCAGGAGGGAGGTTAAGTGTGCGGATAGCCTGAGCGATCTCTACCGAATCGAAAATGGAAATAGGTTTTTGTACGAATTCTCCAGCGTATTCGTGCAGGTTTAGGATCTCGCTAACGTTGCGGTCTATAAGCTGATTTCTGAAGAGTACCAGCTCTATGGAGCGGTCATACCACAGATCACTTACGATCTTGATAAATTCGACAGTTGCCTTGCGGCGATCGGTTTGAAAAGACAATTCTTTTTCATAGACTTCGTCAAAACTCATGGTGCTTTATTTAGGATTTGAAATTTGCTGCAAAAGTATAGAATTCAAACGTTTTCGTAAAGGATATTTATAAAAATAAATACCCCTTCGAAAAAGTCTTCCGAAGGGGTATTTTTCTTAGGTAAAAACACCTTACCTAAAAATAAATGTGTTCTGGTCACCGTCGCGATCCAGGAAGGTAAGTTTAATATCGTCTCCCGCTTTTCGGTTGTTCATCACTCGTTTAACATCGTCTACATTATTCACCGGCTCATCGTTTATCTTTGTGATCAAAATACCTGCAAGATCGTAGCGTTGCATATCCCTGGTAAGTGCGCGATTTACTTTAACGCCACCTTTAACACCATAACGACGCAGATCCTCACTATTGGCATTACGCAATTCCAACCCGAGGTCTTCAAGTTCTACTGTTTCCAGTTTTATAAGAGTAACAGGCACCACCTTTTCTTTTCCGTTACGGATAATAGTAACATCTACCACGTCATTAGGACGTTTCGACCCTAAATAACCTGCCAGGTCCGAAAATTTACCAACCTTGTAACCGTCCAGGCCTTTGATAATATCTCCTTCTTTTATTCCACTCTTGGCAGCACCACTTCCGTCTTCTATACCACCAACAATCACTCCTTCTGTTTCACTAAGGCCTAACTGCTGTGCTATATTCGAGTTTAGCGTTCTACCCTGAATTCCGAGGATACCTCGTTGCACATCACCGTATTCCATGATATCTTCAATGATCTTTCTAGTATTATTGGAAGGTACCGCAAAGGAGTACCCAACGTACGAACCTGTTTCGGAAGTAATGGCTGTATTGATACCTACCAGTTCTCCTCGTATATTAACCAGAGCACCACCACTATTACCGCGGTTCACCGCTGCATCTGTTTGTATAAAAGATTGTGGATTACTGTCAAATTCGTTAAGATCTCTTGCCTTGGCACTCACAATTCCTGCTGTTACTGTAGAAGTAAGATTGAAAGGATTTCCAACTGCGAGTACCCATTCTCCGATCTTTAGTTCGTTCGAATCTCCAAATGGCACAAATGGTAAACTCTCCTCGGAATCGATCTTGATCAAAGCGATATCACTCTTTGCATCGGTGCCAATCAATTTAGCCTGATAGGTCTTGTTATTATTTAAGGTAACTTCCAATTGTGCCGCATTGGCGATCACATGATTGTTGGTTACAATATATCCATCCGGGGTTATGATCACACCACTTCCGGCACCTACCATTGCCCTTGGTTCACCTCCTCCATAGAAATATTCCATGATATTAGTTGGTTGACGGCTAATGGTGGTATTCTTTACGTGAACAACCGCGTGAACAGTTTTTTCGGCTGCCTCGGTGAAATCGATGTTGGTTTCACTAAGATTAGTAGTATAATTTGTTGGGATGAAAGAAGGTTCTTCCTGAGCGGTAGCTAACACTACGGGCTTATCTTTTTCGATCAATTTATAACCCCCAAGCGTTACAGCGCCTGCAATGAGCGCTACGGCAAATAATCGAACATGTTGTTTCATATGCGCATACATTTATATTGGTTAACAATTATAAGACTAAAATATTTTTTCAGAATTTCATTTTTAACGTCCATTTAACATCGTCCCGAGTGTCACAAAAGAATTCCCTTTTTATACCTTTGCCTATATGACCATAGAATTCTTCAAATACCAAGGAACAGGTAACGATTTTATCATCATCGATAATCGTCTCGATAATTTCCCCAAAAATAATACCAAACAAGTCTCCCAAATGTGTGACAGAAAATTTGGCATTGGGGCGGATGGCCTTATTTTACTGGAGCATCACGCGCAAGCCCATTTCCGTATGGTGTATTATAACTCTGATGGAAATTTAAGTTCGATGTGTGGAAATGGCGGCCGTTGTATAACACAGTTTGCCAAAAGTCTCG
>CAJQNO010000104.1 GCA_905479745.1 uncultured Flavobacteriaceae bacterium
AATTTTCAATATCAAGGATCAGGAAGAATTCTGTAACCTAGCGTTAGACACCTTCCTGTTTCAATACGAGAATGTTCCTTTATATCGAAATTTCTGCGATGCCCTGGGTACAGATGTAAAAGCGGTTAGCAAACTAACCGATATTCCCTTCCTACCCATCGAATTTTTTAAACGGGAACCGATCATAGCTTCTGGTAAGAAAGAAGAGATCATCTTCTATAGTAGCGGCACTACCGGAACTAACAGGAGTAAGCATTACGTGGCCGATCTCAATTTATACAGCCAGAGTTTTCTGAAAGTCTTCGAGATGAACTTCGGCGATTTGAAGGACCTTACCATTTTAGCGCTCTTGCCTTCCTACCTGGAACAAAAAGGGTCTTCACTTGTCTATATGGTAGACTCGCTCATCAAAAAAACGGCAAATCCGAATAGCGGATTTTACTTACACAACACAAACGAGCTGAGAGAAACCCTGCTTAATCTGGAAGAAAAAGGGCAGCAAACCATACTGATCGGGGTATCATACGCCCTGCTCGATCTGGTTGAAAACCACAGGTTCGAATTAAAAAACACTTTGGTTATGGAAACCGGCGGCATGAAAGGCCGGCGAAAGGAAATGATTAGAGAAGAATTACATCACATCTTGAAAATGGGTTTTGGGGTTTCTCGAATATATAGTGAATACGGCATGACCGAACTCCTTTCCCAGGCGTACAGCAAAGGTGATGGAGTCTTCACCTGCCCACCATGGATGAAGATACTCACCCGCGATACCGAGGATGCCCTGAGTTATGTTAAAAATAAAACGGGAGGTGTTAATGTGATCGACCTTGCCAACCGCTATTCCTGTTCGTTTATCGCAACACAGGACCTTGGCAAAGTAGATGCGCAAGGTAATTTTGAAATTTTAGGTAGATTTGATACCAGCGATATAAGAGGATGTAATCTAATGGTCATTTAATGAATCTAAACCCAGAAAAGCGAGCCAACGGTTGCCTGTGGCTAATCGTTATGATGATCGTGCTTATCATTTCCTTTGGGGTGATCACTGTTTCCCTTGATCTGCCGGTATTGATCACCCTGTTCATTTCGATAGGGGGCGCCATTTTCATCGCCTTAAAACTGGTAGGCAAACCCCGGTTAAAAGGAATTATAACCGGTATCGTGATCACAGTGGTGCTTCTGGGAATACTCACTGCCGGCTTAAGTTTTCTGTTCACGCTATTACAACCTCGAAGTGAAAGCACTGCTTTTAAAGTAGAAGAATCCGTTAAGAAAACCTATAGGCTTGAAGGGACAGATTCTGTCGAGGTCTATGCTTCAAACCGGGTTTGGCGGGATAACTTCGGTAACGATTTCAATACCACCCTAGCCGTTCGGGTCGAGGATTACACCAGGCTGCGCGATCATATTTCCGGCTATCAGCCCGGTAGAAGTGGAAATTTCTGGGGAGACCTGTACGATTATATCGAACGAACAGACCGGCCTGCCCTGGATATCATCATGGATAGTTTCAGAATACTTCAGAAAGAAAAAAAATTAAACCGAATGGAATTCGCAGAGATGGTCGTTTCATGTATACAAGACATCCCCTATTCCTTCGTATTCCAGGAAGCCTGCCTGGCTCCACATAACTACGAAGAATCTATACGGGAACTACTGCAAAAATGTCCCGACTGCTGTATAGGAAATATCGCCTATGGCATACAAAATCCGGTCTCGTTCATGGGTAATCTGAAAGGCGACTGCGATACTCGTACCGTTATGATATACTCCGTATTGAAATCGTTTGGGTACGATGTGGCGATCCTGAACAGCGATTTTTACCGCCATTCTATCCTGGGGATCAACCTTCCTGCATCGGGACTAGCCAAGATATACAACGGTAAAAAATATATGTTGTGGGAAACCACGGCGAAATATTATGCAGCCGGTAACATCCCGGCAACCTATAGCGATATTTCTTATTGGGATGTCGTTTTAACCAGTAAATAAGTAACCATGAATACCAAACTGTTCACACTCGCAATTCTAGAAATTTTAATATCTATCGGGATCACCGTAGCGATAATCTTTGTGTCTTTTAAGATTTTGAAATTGCTTTTCTTTCGCAGCTCCGATCTACGAGGCGATAACATGGCATTTACTATTTTCACCTCGGGCATCATCCTGTCCATAGGGCTTATCTTAAGCGAAATTCTGCCCTCCATCACCAATGTGATCCGGCTAAGTACCACTCAAACCGAGACTGTCGATACCACTACCATCATTTCGTATTCGGGACTATACCTGGCCATTGGTTTTATTATGGCGGTCTTTATCAATGCCACTGCTTTTCTACTCTTTTCCATGTTAACCAAAGGCATTAACGAATTTAAGGAGATCCAGCGAAATAATGTTTCGGTAGCTATACTGGTAGTGACCATTCTGCTGAGTATAACCCTAATTGTAAAGGAGAGTATCGCGCTATTGATAAGCGCTCTCATCCCTTATCCAGAGCTAACAAATTATCTGTAAGGATTTTGTAAGGTTTAAAGGCCTGGACCGACCAATATTCCAAGACAATGAAGCTATGAAAAAGATAGATTCATTATTGGTTGGTTAGTTAATTTTGAAGCCCTCGAACACTCTTTTGCTTTGGGGGCTTCGTTCATTATACAACTTTGATGATGAAGTAATTCTTCTTTCCTCTTTGCAGGAGGATGAATTGATCGTTGATAAGGTCTTCGGAAGTTAATGTATAATCGTCCTTTACTTTTTCTTTGTTTACTGAAATCGAATTCTCCTTGAGAGCTCGTCTGGCTTCGCCGTTAGATTTCAGAAAGCCTGTTTGTTCGGCTAATGCAGAAACGATATCCAGTCCCTCTGAAATATCCGCAGCGGTTACCTCGGCCTGTGTTACTCCGTCGAATACATCAAGAAAAGTAGACGCATTAAGGGATTTAAGATCTTCGGAAGTAGATCTCCCAAAAAGGATCTCGGAAGCCTTCACGGCATTGCCATATTCTACTTCCCCATGAACTGTAGTGGTCACTTCTTCAGCCAATCGCTTCTGAAGCAACCTCATATGTGGCGCCGCCCGATGTTCTTCAACAAGTGCTTCGATGGTCTGCTTGTCGAGGAAAGTAAAGATCTTTATATATTTTTCGGCGTCTTCGTCGCTG
>CAJQNO010000105.1 GCA_905479745.1 uncultured Flavobacteriaceae bacterium
GAAGAGCGATACGTTACGGATTTACCTTCCTCGATAAGAAGGAACCATTTATATTCAGATTAACAGATACCCTGGTGAAGCAAATGGGAACTGCTTTCCCCGAGCTGGTTTCAGAAAAGAACCTGATCGCCAATGTAATTAGAGAGGAGGAACAGTCCTTTTTAAGAACCCTCGATCAGGGACTTGTCTTATTGGAAAATATGATCACTACTGCCAAAGGCAATGAAATTTCGGGACAAAAGGTCTTCGAACTTTACGATACCTATGGTTTCCCAAAGGACCTAACCGGACTTATTCTCAGAGAAAGGGGTTATAGCTATAACGAATCCGAATTTGACAGTGAGCTTCAGAAACAAAAAGAAAGATCCCGGGCAGCAGGAAAGGTAGAAACGGGAGACTGGAATGTCCTTGCGGACGATTCGGAAGAGGAATTTATCGGTTACGATTCTCTCGAAGCCAACGTGAAGATAACACGCTATCGCAAGGTGGAAAGTAAAAAAGAAGGAGAGCTATTTCAGCTGGTATTTAACCTAACACCCTTTTACCCTGAAGGTGGAGGACAGGTAGGAGACAAAGGATATCTGGAAGCCGCCAATGGCGAAGTTACCTATGTGGTAGACACGAAAAAGGAAAATAACCTGATCATTCACTTTGTAAAGAATTTACCGCGGAACCCGGAAGGGAATTTCAAGGCTGTGGTAGACGCAAAGCAACGTGCCAGGACAGCAGCAAATCATTCTGCCACGCATCTGCTACATCAGGCATTAAGAAATATACTCGGTCCGCATGTTACCCAAAAGGGATCTATGGTGCATAGCCGGTATCTCCGGTTCGACTTTTCACATTTCAGTAAGGTGACCGATGAAGAACTTCGACAAGTTGAAGACTTTGTGAATGCCCGAATACGAGAGAGTATTGCCCTGGAAGAAAGACGTAATATACCCTACAAACAAGCCATAGAAGAAGGTGCTTTAGCCCTTTTTGGTGAAAAATACGGAGACACTGTTCGAGCGATCAAGTTTGGAAACTCCATGGAACTCTGTGGTGGAACCCATGTAACTAATACCGTTGATGTATGGCACTTTATTATTACTTCTGAAAGTGCTGTAGCCTCTGGTATACGTAGAATAGAAGCGATAACGGGCGATGCGGCCAAGACGTATTTTGTTGAAAGGAGTGATGCATTTAAAAAGGTTCAGAAAGTATTGAACAATAGTAAGGATCCGGTAAGTGCGATCGAAAAGATACAGGAAGAGAACACTGCGCTTCAGAAACAAATTCAGCAATTACAAAAGGATAAGGCCAAAGGACTTAAAGGTGAGTTAAAGAACGAACTGGAGGAAATTAATGGAGTACAATTTCTGGCAAAGGAAGTACCACTGGATGCTGCCGGTATGAAAGACCTTGCATTCGAATTGGGCGCTGAGGTAGAAAACCTCTTCCTGCTTTTTGGTTCTAACCATGAAGATAAAGCCTTGCTTACTTGTTATATTTCGAAAGAAATTGTGGACGAAAAAGACCTTAATGCAGGTTCTATCGTTAGAGAGTTAGGGAAGCACATCCAGGGTGGTGGAGGGGGTCAACCTTTCTTTGCTACAGCCGGAGGTAAGAATCCCGCAGGGATCAAAGCTGCACTCGAAGCCGCCAGAGCCTATCTTTCATAGGTATGAAGCTTCAAACCACCATACCGTTAACCCCTGCTGAAGTCCAGATAGATTATAAGTCGAAGGTGCTTCTGCTAGGTTCTTGTTTTACCGAACATATAGGAGACAAACTGGAGTACTTCAAGTTTGCGAATTTTAAGAATCCCTTCGGAATTATTTTTCACCCTAAAGCAATAGAGCGGCTAATTGAGCGAGCCACGTTGAATCGACCGTTCAGTGAAAAAGACATTTTCGAGTGGAACGGACGATGGCATTGTATGGAGGTCCACTCGCTTGTTTCGGCCACCGAACAATCTGCCTGTCTTGATCTGCTGAACAAGAGCTTAGCCGGCTTACAGGAATATCTTACCACCGCCACTCACATCATAGTAACTTTCGGTACCGCCTGGGGATATCGATATAAACCTTCCGGAGCCATAGTGGCTAATTGCCATAAGATCCCTCAAAACGATTTCGCCAAAGAAATTAGTTCTGTTGAAGATGTGGCTGAAATAACTAATCGTATATCAGAGTTGGTCACACTTCAGAATAAAAAAGCGCAATTAATTTACACCGTATCACCGGTACGGCACCTGAAGGATGGATTTGTTGAAAATACACGCAGCAAAGCACATCTGCTGGCCGGGATTCATAGATCTACCGAATTGAATCCTACAAATCGTTACTTCCCTTCTTATGAGATCATGATGGACGAATTACGCGACTACAGGTTTTATGCCGAAGATATGCTGCATCCTAATAAAACGGCTGTGGAGATCATTTGGAATCGGTTTTCGGAAGTATGGATCGATCCGGCTACTGCCTCGCTTCAAAAGGAGATCGCATCCGTCCGATCGGACATGGCACATAGGCCTTTCGATCCGGAGAGCTTGTCACACAAGGAGTTTCAGAAGAAATTACAAGAGAAAATACAAGAACTTCAGCGAAAACTTCCTCACTTGAATTTCTAATTATAGGTCATTTGCCGTATTGAGTGGCGTTGGGTTTAAAGGCATCTTTGTCTTATTCAATTAACTAAAACCCAACAATTATGAAAACTCTAAAAAGATCGCTTTTATACGCTGTAATTTGCCTTGGTCTGGCAGTAAGTAGCTGTAGTAAAGACGATGACAACGCAACCAACAACCAAGGTGATAATGGAGGAGGTGAACTGTTCTCGGCTATGGTGGACGGAAGTAGTTTTGCAGCTTCAACAGATCCGGCTACATTAATAGGTGCCACCAAATCTACGGCAAATGGCATGACAACGGTGACTGCCCAGGGAAGCACAAACAATGGTGATTTTATCAATTTTAATATTATAGGATACAACGGTCCCGGAACCTATCAAACCGGAAACAACCTTACTAATCCCAATTTTATCCAGTATGGAGAGCTGGTAGGGCAAACGGCCACTGTTTGGGCTTCCAATCTGGCCACCTCTGCCGCAGGTATTGGTCCGGGAGAAATAGTTATTACTGTTGATGCCGATGGAAAACTGGAAGGAACCTTCAACTTCGAAGGATATAATGGCCAGGACATGACCACCAAGATGATCACCCAGGGTGAATTCAAGGTATCGGTAGACTAAATAACTGAACGCATAAAGAAAATCTCAGTGTTGAGGTTTTTACGTGGAACCGGGAGTACTTCGTTAGTATGTACTTCCGGTTTTTTTTGTGTTTATAGGTGTCGTCCCTTGTACAGAATAGGGCAATTGCCGTATTGAATTCGGCTTGATAATAAATCAACTTTGACTTGTAAACTAAACACCACGATTATGAAAACTTCAATTATGATTAAAACTTTAACCGGATTTGTGTTCTTGATAAGCACAATTATTTCGGCGCAACGGGCAGAAACCCCCGATTACCGTTATGATGTAGGTGGAAAGATAAACGAGATGAAACTTACTCAAGGGGGTACGATGGTTGTTGCTACCAATGATGGCTTGGTAGGTATTAAGCCCGGGGTGAACGAGTTGTTGTTTAATTTTCAGGACTACGGAAGGGTAAAACCGGAAGAATTGTTCTTCGTACCAAACGCTCCCTACCTGGTAGTGGGACAAACCGGATTTGGCGCTATGACGACAAAGAAGGCAGTGATAGATTATATGTCCGGAAAAAAACTATTCAGTACAGAAGATAACGGCTGGAAGCTGGTTTGGACCTGTGATGTTATGATGCCTCAGAACAAACTGGTAGTAAGCGGACAGCGGAAGGCATCGGAAAAGTATGCAAATGCCGTAGCTATTTACGACCTGGATTCGGGCGAGCAGGAACAATACTTCACCATGAAAGGATCTGAAACAGTTTCGGGAAGACCTTTACTTTTAAAAGACGGGCTCATTTTGCCTACAACCAAAACCTTAAAAAAGGTGAATATGGGAAGTGGCAACATCGATTGGTCTATAAAAGTAGATGATATTAAATGGATGGTTGCAGATGAAACTGAGAAAGAGATCTATGGCTTCGAGGTGTCGGCCAACGGCTCGAATATGAAAGTACACAAAATAGGAAGCAACGGTTCCCTGTTATGGCCAGACCCACATAAAGTGAAAGGCCATGTGGTGAATTTCGAGATCCTGCCAGAGGGATTGGCGATCGTTAGTAATGTGGATAATTCGGGTAAATCGGGTTTGGCAAAGTTAGCGAGTGGTCGTTCAGAATCTAAGATCGCATTTTTAAGTGCCTCGAATGGCGAAGACCTGTGGGAGAAGGCTCCGAAGACAAAAGGCTATGTTCAACACTTTTATATCATGGACGATGGAATTCTCTTCGGAATCTATGAAGGAGGAATCAATAAGATTTCATTCGATGGAAAGACCCTGTTCAAAAAACCCCTGAAGACAGGAGAGAATATCCTTACCATGGCAAATACTCCCCAGGGATTGATCTATATCACTTCCGAAGATGCCAATATTGTGAATTTGAATACCGGGGACCAGGTGTGGAAGAAACCATTAAAATACAAGCGGGCAGATGCGGTGGCATCGACTTTCGATGAGAAGAACAATCGTTATCTTATAAGTGCAGATGAGGATCTCTTTAGCGTTGATGCTTCGACCGGAGATGTGTCTACCCTGGCCGAATCGAAATTTGACGGAAAGGAGAGTCCCACAGGGGTTGAGGTTCGCGACGGAGGAATCTTGCTCACCAGCGATCAGAATATGATGATGCTCAATTGGGAGGGAGATTTCAGCTGGCATGAATATCACCGTGCACCAGGGAAAAGTGCTGTAGGTGCGATCTTAATGGGAATCACTGCCGTTGCTTCTGCTGCTACGGCTACCGCGGCCTATGCCGAGGCCAACCGAAATAGAAACAGATTGGGGTATTATACATCCAGAGGTGAAGCCTATGCAGATCTTGGAGACGGAATGGCGATGGCCGCAGGGGCATCGATAGCCGAAATGTTGCGGCGGTTTAAAGCGACTTCAGCAACTCAGAATGCACAGTTTATACTTACCAAACTCGATGATGGAGTTGGACTGATAAAACTTAATAAGGATACCGGAACCAAAGAAAAAGAAATCGTTCTAAAAGACAAGAAACCGGAATACGAAGTAGATGAGTTCGGCGGGATCTTGTACTACAAAGCCGATAATAATTCGATTTTCGCTTACGACCTGAAAAAGTAACCAACTAGCCAGGTTACATAAACTGCAAAGATTGAGGAGTATTTGCAGTACACTAAAACCCCATGAGAATGGGGTTTTTATTTCATCGGAATCTCATCTTACTAAGGTGAAGAATAGGTCAAATGCCTTATTTTCTGAACTCAGGAATTTTCGGTAATTTGGTTATCACTTAAAACCATTCAATTATGAGATCGACAGTAAAAATATTAATCCTGCTGATTTGTGTTAACTTTTCGCTTCACGCACAGGTTCCTTCTCCTCAAACACCTTCGGTAGCAAACGGACCCATGACCTGGTTAAAAACAGGAGGATCAACATATACTTTGCGTGATGCAAATGGCAATGTACTTTCTAACGTAAAAGAACTCAATCGGCTTAAAACAGACACGCTGTCGTATCTGGATAAATCTTCCCGAACCATCTATCTACTCCCGGATTGTGTTGATGCCGCGCAGGGAGCGTCTGGTAAATTAACAGTACTGGAGCGAAATATTGGGAAAGATTTTTATATCACTAATCCAAAATCGTTTGTAACCTATATTGATGATAACAGTTATTTAGGAGATTTCGTAAATGTGAACGGTAGTTATATATATTACCTGGAAGAATTTGATAAAACCTTCTACCACAAGGATATACGTGCATACACGGGATGGGGTGCAAGAAATATTGTAACCCTGGATTACGCCCCTGAAAATACTTATTGGTACCGTAATGCGGAGAAACAATCGTATGGAGTGATCGTGAAAGGGCAAACTATAGACTACGATATTGCTTCAACAGAAAAAGACGGAAACGATCTAATTGTAAAACTGAATGGGACGCCAACATACAGACTTCCGGGCTATTACACCATGGCTTCTTTTGTTTTTAAACCTGTCGAAATGTATACAGCAAGTTCCGGATCGAGCACAACATCTACTGGATGCATACGGGGAGATTGTAACAATGGTTGGGGAAAATGGCAATATGAAGGAGGCTATTACGATGGATTCTGGAAGAATGGAAAGCGTCATGGCTATGGACTTTACCGATGGGATGGTGTTGGAAAATATATCGGTAACTGGGAAAATGATAGTATGAATGGTTATGGGGCCTACATTGCCGATAATGATGATAATGTTGTTGGCGAATATCGCAACGGTAAACTGAATGGCAGGGGATATACAGTGGTTGGTAAAGACTGGAGTCAGGGATGGTATACTAACGGCGAATTAACAGACTCCTATAGTTATATCAGAAACGACAGGGATATGGGGTGCACAACAGGCGATTGCCAGAATAAATACGGTTACTTTAAATGGGACAATGGAGACCATTTTGTAGGATTCTTTAAAAATGGAAAGATCTACATGGGCTCTTACACTTTCGCTAATGGAGATAAATATAGCGGAATGTTTAACGACCAGCAGCAATACCACGGTACAGGAAGGTTCTTTTTTAAAGATGGTGGATATTATGGCGGAGAATGGAAGAACGGAAAATACCATGGAAAGGGATACTACCACGATAAGGATCTGGTACAGTCTATTGGCGAATGGAGCGAGGGCGTCCTTGTAAAGAAATTATAACATATACCAACTGCAATAATTCTGAATACTACCGAACATTGGTTTATGTAAACCATTTTCCGGCATGAATTTGATCCGGGAAAGCGTTATATATCGCCTTCATTCTGTAGATACATATATTTTAAATTTTATTGTGAACCTCGAACTCGCACAGAATGATAACACCTGTTTTGATACTTGTTTTTATACTAATTGTCTGTGCATTACTGTGGGTTTTATTTAATCTTCGTAACCGCCGGATAACTGATGAATTTAGTACAAGAACGATAGAACTTGAGAGAAATTTAATGTTGAATGAACTTCAGATTGGTCGCCGCTCGAAACAATTGGATCGGTATGATTTTCTGCGCTACAATCTCGACGAGGCTTTATTAGTGCAGATGGAAATAAAAGTGTAATCTGAAATCATGAACTTTAAGAAACTTCTCAGTTTATTATTTATATGCCTCCTTCTTCCGGTTGTCACTGCCCAGGAAACTCTTAAAAACATCGATAGTGTTCTAATGGTCCTGAAGAATGCCCCCAGGGATACGGCTACCGCAATCTTGTATCAGAAGGTTGCCGGACATTACAATGTTACTTTTTTGGATAGTGCCAGGGCGTTTGCCGCGGAAGGCATAAAACTTTCTGAAGAATTGAATTTTCCAAAAGGAAAATGGATCAACCTGAATGCACTGGCTAATTATCACGAGAGAAAAACCCAGTACGATGAAGCCATGGCAACTTATAAAGAAGCCTTGGAGATCGTGGAATCAATAAATAGTACCAAGGGATATGCGGTGGTTCTAAATAATATTGCCACGGTTCATATTCGATTGGGGAATTATGAAGAGGCTTTAGAATTCCTCTTCGATGCTCTAAAGGCCGAAGAAGAACTGGGTAACCGAAATGGCGTCGCACAAGCTTACAATAATATTGGTGTGGTCTATTATTATTTGCAGGACTTTGATAAGACCACCAAATATCTCACCGATGCACTGGTGATCCAGGAAGAATTAGGTAATTATAACGGATTACAGAACGGATATAACAATGTAGGTGCTATTTACGATTATCAGAAGAAATATGATGAAGCCATAACGTCTTACCAGAAAGCTTACGATATAAGCCTGAATATCGGGGATAAAAAAGAACAAGCTTCTAACCTTTCCAATATCGGATTGGCATACTCGAAGAAAAAGGATTATGTGAATACGGATACATATTTCAATCGGTCCATTAGACTGAGAGAGGAGATAAAAGACTACAACGGAATGGCGATAACATATTCCAATTACGGGGAGGCGCTGCGTACACAACGACAATTCAGAAAAGCCGACGAATTCCTTAAAAAAGCGCTTCAGATCTCTGTAGATCACAATATAAAACTCACATCTAAGGAAACTTATGCCAGTCTTTCCCAATTAGCCGCCGACCAAAACAACCACCGGCTTGCCAACGATTACCTCTATAAGTACATTGCGGTAAAGGATTCCATCCTCAATGAAGATAATGCCCGTATCATCGCAGAAACCGAGACTAAATACGAAACGGAAAAGAAAGAGAAAGAAATTTTAAAGCAACGTGCAGAATTGGCGGAAAAGGAATTGGAGGGAAAACGAAAGAATACGATGATCTATGGTGGTTTTTCGCTCGCTCTCATCCTGGGATTACTTGGTTACCTGCCCTACAATCAGCAAAAATTGAAGAACAGGCAGTTAAAGAAAGAGAATGAACTTAAAACCGCCCTGGCCAGGATCGAAACGCAAAACCGCTTGCAGGAACAGCGACTGCGGATATCGAGAGATCTACACGATAATATTGGAGCCCAGCTTACCTTTATCATTTCCAGTTTAGATAATCTGAAATTCGGTTTTAAGGATATGAATGAAAAGTTGGGAGATCGGCTATCAGGGATTAGTGTATTCACGGGACAAACTATCTACGAACTGAGGGATACTATTTGGGCTATGAATAAAAATAATATATCCATAGAAGATCTTCAGGCCAGAATTATTAACTTTATTGAAAAAGCAAAACTGTTCACCGAAAAAACCAACTTCACTTTTATAGTGTCACCAGAAATCAACCCCGAACATACGTTTTCGTCTGTGAAAGGGATGAACATTTACCGGATCATTCAGGAAGCGGTGAATAATTCTTTGAAATATTCAGGAGCGGATGATATAAAAGTAACAATCGAAAAGGGCGCGTCCACCTATGAGATCATGGTTTCGGATAATGGTAATGGCTTTAATACTGAAAATGTTTCGGATGGCAACGGACTGAACAACATGAAAAAACGCGCCACAGATATCGACGGTGAACTGGACATCAGATCTTCAGATTCCGAAGGAACCTTAATAACTTTACTAGTACCAAATTAAATACACTTTAATAATTAACTTATGAAAACCATTTCAACAAAATTATGCTTCGTTCTATTATTAATGGCAGGTGTTAATGCATTTGCTCAAACACCACCGCTTCCTCCAGCACCGGCTGCTGCAACTGGTTCGGGAGTAAATATGGCTGTTATCAATGAAAATCTTAGGGTGATCAATAGTGCCTTCAGTAAATATAATTCGTACAACACTGTTTTTAGCGTGGAAGGGAGGACCCTTCGTTGGAAAAGTACTGTTGCCGATATTACCGGAGATATTTCAGACCTTATCTTTTATGTAAATTATACCAACAATTGGATCGTAATAAAATGTCTGGAAGGTGAATGCCTTACCGGGACCACTTTCAATAAAGAATATTCTATGTCGCTTAAAACCCAAGCTGAGGAAATTAGCCCGGAAATGAGCAATGTTCTCAACGCCTTGAACAATATAAGGGCTGAGGTACTTAGCAAATGATGTATTCTTTAAATAATAAGTCAAATGCCTTATTTCAATTAAGTTGGAATTACCTTAGCTTAGGATAATCCAAACTGGTTTCAATGAACCTTAAAATAGCCATAGTAGACGATAATAGTTTCCTTATTCATGCCATTAAGGAAAAGCTGTCATTCTTTGAAGATATCACAGTAAAAGTAACCGCATTGAACGGTAGCGAGTTACTATCTCGCCTGGAGGAGAACCACAATATCAATCTCATACTTATGGATATTGAAATGCCGGTTCTCAACGGTATTGAAGCTACCAGGCTTGTAAAACAGAAATATCCGCAGATTAAGATCATCATGCTTACGGCTTTCGATAATGATGAGAATATCTTCAATGCAATTAAAGCTGGTGCCGATGGATATCTATTGAAAGAGATCAATCCCGAGGAGTTGTATGGAGGGATCAGGGAAACCTTAAATGGCGGTGCGGCGATGAACCCCTCCATTGCAATGAAGACTCTTAAGTTACTTCGTAATCCTATCGATATTCAGAATCCGGGTGACCAGGAAGAGATCTCGCTTTCAAAGCGTGAGATCGAAGTTCTGGAACAATTGAGTAAAGGGCTAAGCTATACGGCCATAGCAGATAACCTGTTTCTCTCCCCAAGTACGGTAAGAAAACACATAGAGAATATTTACAAGAAATTACAGGTTCATAGTAAACTGGAAGCAGTGCAGAAAGCACGAAATCACAATATTATTTAGTTGAAGGTAACTATGAAATGGGTTCTTTACAGTCCAAATGCTTCTTTCACCTTATCCACATAATCAAGTTTTTCCCAGGTAAATAGTTCTACAGACAAGCTGGTTTCTGTATTATCAGGGGTTCTGAAAGTCTTGTGAACGATCTCGTTTTTTCGTCCCATATGTCCGTAGGCTGCGGTTTCGGAGTACATGGGCTGTCGTAATTTTAATCGTTCTTCAATTGCCGAAGGTCTCATATCGAAAATTTCGGAGATCTTGGCCGCAATTTCACCATCGGTTAGATTTACTTTGGAAGTCCCATAAGTATCAACAAAAATTCCCATAGGTTCAACCACACCAATAGCGTACGAAACCTGAACAAGCATTTCATCGCAAATTCCAGCCGCCACCATGTTCTTAGCGATGTGTCTGGTAGCATAAGCCGCAGATCTGTCTACTTTACTGGGATCCTTTCCACTGAAGGCTCCTCCGCCATGTGCGCCTTTTCCGCCATAGGTATCTACAATGATCTTTCTTCCAGTAAGCCCGGTGTCGCCATGTGGCCCGCCTATCACAAATTTTCCGGTAGGGTTGATATGATAATTGATATTATCGTTAAAAAGTGCCTGGATCTCCGGCTTGAGTTGGGCCTTCACCCGAGGGATGAGTATACCAATAATATCATTTTTGATCTTCGCCAACATACGTTCTTCGTTCTCATCGAAATCGTCGTGTTGGGTAGATAATACGATAGAATCTATCCTTACAGGTTTGTTGTCGTCGTTATATTCGATAGTAACCTGCGATTTAGAATCAGGGCGCAGATATGTGATCTCGTTATTTTCACGGCGTAATTCTGCTAGTTCTTTCAATATCTTATGAGAAAGGTCCAGCGCAAGCGGCATATAGTCGTCTGTTTCCCGGGTAGCATACCCAAACATCATTCCCTGATCACCGGCACCTTGCTCTTCCTTGGTTGCTCGGTCCACACCTCGATTAATATCCTCGGATTGTTCGTGGATAGCCGAAAGTACCCCGCAGGAATTTCCATCGAATTGGTACTCTCCTTTGGTGTAGCCAATACGATTTATCACGTCCCTGGCGATCTTTTGAACATCCAGGTAAATATTAGATTTAACCTCTCCTGCCAGAACTACTTGTCCTGTTGTAACCAGGGTCTCGCACGCTACCTTGGATTGAGGGTCGAAGGCGAGAAAATTGTCAATAAGGGCGTCACTGATCTGATCTGCGACCTTGTCCGGATGTCCTTCAGAAACACTTTCGGAAGTAAATAAATATGCCATAAACGTTGTAAATAATTTAATATTCGCGGGAAGATTTGACGAACCTATGGAAGGAAGTTTACACTGCCTTTAGCATTTTTTATCGAGGTTGCAATCAGTCAAATCTTTCCTCTTCGAGCGCACAAATGTACACAAATCCTCATAATTTAAAAAGTTTATTGCCTTTTTAA
>CAJQNO010000106.1 GCA_905479745.1 uncultured Flavobacteriaceae bacterium
CGTAGACAAATTAGGCGTTGACGAAAACGAAGTAGTAAATGAAGCAAGCTTCACCAACGACCTTGGGGCAGATTCCCTTGATACCGTTGAGCTTATCATGGAATTTGAAAAAGAATTCGACATTCAGATCCCGGACGATCAAGCCGAAAATATAGCCACAGTTGGTCAGGCTATTTCTTATATAGAAGAGGCTAAGTAAAAAACACTTCCGTATGGAATTAAAGCGAGTTGTAGTTACAGGTCTTGGTGCCCTAACACCCATTGGTAACACCGTCTCCCAATATTGGGACGGTCTGAAAAATGGAAAAAGCGGATGCGCGCCAATTACCTATTTTGACACCGAAAAGTTCAAAACAAAATTCGCTTGTGAAATTAAAAATTACGATCCACTAGACCATTTTGACAGGAAGGAAGCCAGAAAACTAGACAGATTTGCACAATATGCACTGGTCTCTTCAGATGAAGCCATAAAAGATTCGGGTATAAACCTGGACGAAGTTGATAAGTTTCGTGTTGGCGTTATCTGGGGTGCGGGTATTGGGGGCCTTGAGACCTTTCAGAATGAAGTCATAAATTTTGCAGAAGGGGATGGAACACCGCGTTTCAACCCCTTCTTTATTCCGAAAATGATAGCCGATATTGCTCCCGGTAATATCTCCATAAAACATGGGCTTATGGGCCCAAATTACACTACTGTCTCCGCATGTGCATCTTCGGCGAACGCCATGATAGATGCACTTAATTATATTCGCCTGGGACAATGTGATATCATAGTTACTGGGGGAAGTGAAGCTGCGGTAACCCAGGCCGGAATGGGAGGGTTCAACGCAATGCACGCTCTTTCCACCAGGAACGACAGTCCTGAAACTGCATCCAGACCTTTCGATGCGACCAGAGATGGATTTGTACTTGGCGAAGGGGCCGGGGCACTTATCCTGGAAGAATATGAACACGCCAAAAAACGGGGTGCAAAATTATACGCCGAAGTAGTAGGTGGCGGGATGTCGAGTGATGCTTATCATATGACGGCTCCTCATCCCGATGGCATTGGAGTTGAAAGGGTAATGATAAATTGCCTTAAGGACGCCAATATGGAACCTTCCGATGTTGATGCAATTAATACCCACGGAACAGCAACGCCACTTGGAGATGTAGCCGAACTAAAAGCGATTACAGCCGTCTTCGGAGAGCACGCTAAAAATATAAATATTAACTCTACCAAGTCGATGACGGGTCACCTGCTGGGAGCGGCAGGCGCAATCGAGGCAATTGCTTCCATCCTGGCAATGGAACACAGTATTGTTCCTCCTACCATTAATCATACGACCGTTGATGAGGAAATAGATCCTTCCTTAAATTTAACTTTAAATACCGCACAAGAACGGGAAATTAAAGTAGCCATGAGCAATACCTTCGGATTTGGAGGTCACAATGCCTGTGTTCTTTTCAGGAAGATCGAAGACTAACCCATGTAAATGGCTTCAATAAAAGACATATTTAATCCTCGTACTGAAAAGGACGGGGATTTTTTTGTTACCATTAAAAAAATACTCGGGTTTAAACCCAGAGACATAACCATTTACGAGGAGGCATTCACGCATCGTTCCATGAATGAGAAAAATAGTAACGGCCAACGACAAAACTACGAACGCCTGGAATTCCTTGGAGATGCTATGTTGGGTGCCGTGATAGCTTCTCATCTATTCACGGAAGTCCCAGATGGAGACGAAGGCTATCTTACAAAAATGCGCTCGAAGGTTGTAAGTAGAGAACACTTGAACGAATTGGGACGTGATCTTAACCTTATTAGTCTCTTAAAAACTTCTATTCCCACCGAACAATTTGGCGGAAACATTCATGGCAATGTATTCGAAGCCCTGGTAGGTGCTATCTACCTTGATAGAGGGTATAAATATTGTGAAAAATTCATCCACCGCCGAGTAATAAAACCCTATGTCGATATCGAACGACTGGAAGGAAAAGTGATCAGCTATAAAAGCCTATTTATAGAATGGTGTCAGAAAAATAAAAAACCTTTCAAATTCATTGTTTACGACGACACCGGAGCCGATGAATTAAAGCATTTTGCAGTGAAACTTCAGCTGGAGGAAAAGACGGTTGCCAAGGCAAGAGCTACTTCAAAGAAAAAAGCCGAAGAAAGAGCCGCAAAACGAGCTTTCTATAAACTCCAAACTGCGATAGAAAAGGATTTATCATAATCCCAACTGGCGCAGGCTTATCGCAAACGTTTTCGATTACTATTTACTTAAATTTAAGGGTCTCGAAACACAGCATCAGCAAAACAATGTCTATTTTTAAGGAGTATTTGGAAATATGGCAAATTACAAATTGATACTGGAGGATGATTTTAAGGATGAATTTACCCTTATTGCCATACATTGTAGTGAAGAAGCATACAAAATGGCCTTTCTTCTTAATCAACACTTATCTTTACAGCTTAAAAGGAGAAGAACCGATCTTGATTTTTCCAAACAAGGACTAGAACTTTCGTTCCCCTGGTTCGAATTTGAAGATGAGTATGAATACACAACCTACGATCTGCTGGCAAATAGTTTTAAAACTATAAACGCCAGAACCATTGCCAGCGGAGGATTATTTAACGATGAAGCCTCGGCCGAACTTATTACAGAGTACTTGATACCCGAACTTAAATCTGCCGATTACTTATTAAAAATTACTTCAGAAACACAACAATTGCCTATACGTAAATTACTGTTGGATCTCAACGAGATCAATCAGGTAATTTCAGCCTATACAGTTGAAATAGAACAATTGAAATCTAAGAACAATTTAATTTTTGACTAATGCCAAACCAAAAAAGAACAAAGATCGTTGCAACTTTAGGCCCGGCCACTTCCGATAAGGAAACTTTAAAGAGAATGATCCTTGAAGGTACCGATGTCTTCCGAATCAATTTTTCGCATGCCAATTACGATGATGTGAAAAAACGAATCGAAATTATCAGGGAGTTGGGGGAAGAAATGAAGACCTCCACGGCAATCCTGGCCGATCTGCAAGGACCAAAATTGCGCGTTGGAATGATGAAAGAGGAAGTTGTGGTAGAACCCGGTGATGTTATAAAGTTTTGTACTGGGGAAGAATTTGAAGGTACTAGTGAACGCGTCTATATGAATTATGATTCTTTTCCGAAGGATGTAAAAAAAGGAGAACGGATCTTGCTCGATGATGGTAAACTAATCTTCGAAGTTCAAACTACAAATAAAAAAGACGAAGTGGTTTCCGTGGTATTGCAAGGAGGACCACTACGTTCTAAAAAAGGAGTAAACCTTCCCAACACTAATATCTCGTTACCTGCCTTAACCGCAAAAGATAAACAAGACGCCATTTTCGCCGTTCAGCAGGAAGTGGACTGGATCGCGCTTTCGTTTGTGCGACATGCAGAAGATCTCAAAGAACTACAAGCCTTGATAGAAGCTCATAGCGAATACAAGATCCCTATCATTGCAAAGATCGAAAAACCGGAAGCTGTACAGAATATAGACACCATTATTCCATACTGTGACGGACTTATGGTTGCCCGGGGTGACCTGGGAGTTGAAGTCCCGGCAGAGGAAGTTCCTCTTATTCAGAAGCAATTGGTTTTAACAGCCAAAAGGGCCAGAATCCCTGTGATTATTGCTACGCAAATGATGGAAACCATGATCAGTTCGCTCACTCCAACGCGCGCCGAAGTGAACGACGTTGCAAACTCCGTAATGGACGGTGCAGACGCGGTTATGCTATCCGGAGAGACTTCGGTTGGGAAATTCCCGGTTGAGGTTATTATGACCATGGCTAATATTTGCAGACAAGTTGAGAACAGTGAACTTATTAGAGTTCCGCAGGAGCCACCCCATGTACGAACCAATCGATATATTACAAAATCTGTTTGTTTTCACGCAGCCAAAATGGCCGATGAGATCGAGGCTACGGCTATTTGTACATTAACCAATAGTGGATACACCGCCTTCCAGATCTCTGCATGGCGACCAGATTCACATATTTTAGTATTTACTTCGAATAAAAGGATCTTATCAAGGCTTAACCTTTTGTGGGGCGTGAAATCCTTTTATTACGATAAATATGTAAGCACAGACGAAACCGTGGAAGACGTAAATAAAATGGCGTTGAAAAGTGGTTTTGTAAAAAAAGGAGATTACCTCATAAACCTGGCTGCAATGCCGATAGCAGAAAAAGGGATGGTGAACACATTGAGAGTTTCTCACGTATAAAAAAAAGCGACCCCCCGGGGTCGCTTTTCACTTCATTAAATTTATTTAATTGTTTCAGTCCTGGAGATCTTCATGCCATCTCCAACTTGTTCTATAGTGACCTTGGCATCAAACTGTTTCGAACTGTAGACATAGGATATATTCTCCAATCCATCATCATTTCTGCTTACTTCCAACTGGCTTGTCCATATTCCTTTTTTAGGTTTACCATCGAATATTATTTCAGATTTCTTACCATTGGGGTTAGGAAATTCGAATTCCTTAGGGAAATCGAACAATCGCTGAGCCATAAAAAATGCTTCATGCCACTGGGCTCCGGGTAGTAATATAGATTCTGTGTTTACAGGGTTGCTGGCAGTTCCTTTTGCGGCCTCCATATACTTTACTTCAGGATAAAATTGCTGTAGTTCCATTGCATAGCCTTTTGCCGTAATATTAAGTTCGGGGGGGAAATATCTGGACATGTAGCCATTAAATGCAAATCCTTTTTTATGATTGAACTCTACTTCGTTCATACCGCCTTTTATTCCGGCTACGGTCATCGTATGCTTGTCTTCAGCATTAATTACTTTAACCTTGGTGCCATAAGGCATCCGGGCTAATTTATTACTCTGAAGGTTTCCAAATTCCCTGAGGCTTAACCCACTTGGAGCCGTTACATAAAGATAATTACCACGAGTGGTTTCATTACTGTTTACATCGGCAATGGCAAGGTCCTGGGGGGCATTTTCTGCAGATTCTTGTTCAGGATTTTCCTGAAGCGCTGAAGATTCGACTTCATTCTTACAGGAAATGAATACCGTTGTTAAAACGAGGGTTGCTAGTGCAAAAACTACTTTTTTCATGATCGTAAAGGTTTTAGTTAATAATGAAATTCAAGTAGTTCTGTAATTCACTTGCTAAAAATCGAGTTTAAGTTGTACGTCAATAGTTTTATCCGGTGGAGGTTGTTCCTCCTTCCTGTTGTCCTCATTGTTGAGGTTTGATAAGGAAATTCCCAACAAGCGTACCGAATCTTTCATTTTTTCCTGATATAACAAATCTTTAACGTTATCCATCAACAATTCTCTGGTAGATATGTAAAGTGGGAGCGTCTTGCTGCGTGTTTGTAACGTGAAATCGCTATACTTAATTTTAAGGGTAACCGTTTTTCCTGCTAAATTATTCTTTTTAAGCCTTCGCTCAACTTCCTGGGCTATTCCTTCAAGACGTTCTAACATAAAGATCTCACTGGAAATATTCTCGTTAAAGGTACGTTCTGCAGCGAGAGATTTCTGTATACGAGATGGCTTTACCTGGCTATTGTGAATGCCACGAACAATATCGTAGTAAAACCTTCCGCTTTTACCGAAATTCTCCTCCAGGAATGAAAGAGATTTACTCTTTAAGTCATTACCTGTATAGATTCCAAGCAGATACATTTTCTCTCTGGTCACCTTCCCTACGCCATAGAATTTTTTTATATCCAACTGTTCAAGAAATTCGATCACCTCCTCGGGGGGAACTGTTTTTTGTCCATTGGGTTTATTAATATCACTGGCAATCTTAGCAACAAACTTATTAATAGAAATGCCTGCGGAAGCATTCAATCCGGTCTTTTCCCTGATCCTGGCTCGTATGTCCCTTGCAATTAAGGTAGCACTGGGGTTTCCTTTTTTATTATGGGTAACATCCAGATATGCTTCGTCCAGGGAAAGCGGTTCCACCAGGTCTGTATATTCATGAAATATCTTCCTAATTTGCCCGGAGATCTCTTTATAACGATCGAAGCGAGGTCGTACAAAAATTAGATCGGGGCAACGTTTCCGCGCCAGAGCTCCGCTCATGGCAGATCGCACACCAAATTTTCGTGCCTCATAACTGGCAGCACTCACCACGCCCCGGGGTCCTCCGCCTCCAACGGCAATGGGCTTCCCAAGCAATTCCGGATTGTCCAGTTGCTCCACAGATGCGTAGAACGCATCCATATCCACATGAATGATCTTTCTAATGGGAACTCCTTCAATCATACCGTAAAATTATGATATCTTAGTGATACTTCAGAAACCAATGGAATGATAGAAATAGAACGAAAATTTTTAGTGAATTCGGAGGCCTATAAAAACGAAAGCCGACAAAAAACTACAATCATCCAGGGGTTTCTTAATACCGATCCCGAACGAACCGTACGCATCCGCATCCGGGGTGAAATGGGATTTATCACCGTAAAGGGAAAATCTAATGAAACCGGTACTACCCGGTTCGAATGGGAAGACAACCTAAATATAAAGGATGCCAGGGCACTTTTACATCTATGTGAACCGGGGATCATTGAAAAAACCAGGTATGAGGTCTCTGTAGGAAAATCCCTGTACGAAGTGGACGAATTCCATGGCGAGAATGAAGGATTGGTAATTGCGGAGATCGAACTTAAGTCGGAAACCGCTCCCTTCCAGAAACCCGACTGGCTGGGTGCTGAAGTTACCGGAGACATACGGTATTACAATTCTAATCTTGGTAAAAATCCCTATAAAAACTGGAAAGATGAAACGTAAATTTTTGTTGCTTTTACTCCTGGCCCTCATTATTGCTTGTAAGGACGAACCAAAAACCCATAACCATAATGATCATCTAACCGAAGAAATAGATGACGATCACACTAACCATCAACATAACGATGGTAAAGAATTACATTTTGGTGTTGAAGGGAGATCTATTTCAGAAATAAAAAAAGAACTAACCGATAAGGGATATCAGCTGTTCGATTATGTAGATCCGGATACAAGGGATACCATTCTAATGCAACAGTACTTCATAGCCTTCCTGAAACGCGGGCCAAATCGATCGCAGGATTCCCTCGAAGCTTCCAAACTCCAGGAGGCACATCTCAAGCATTTAGGCAGAATGTACGATCTGGGATATGCCGATATTTCGGGGCCTTTTGGCGATGATGGCGATATTAGAGGGATCACCATTTACAATGTCCCCACCTTTCAAATGGCAGATAGTTTGGCAAAATTGGACCCCATGGTTAAGGCGGGTAGACTGTTAATAGAAATTCACCCATGGTGGGCAGCTAAAGGATTTCCATTACGCTAACGAAGTAAATTCACAATTTCTTTTATAGTATCTAAATCTGACACCCCCTCAACGCCATTTTCAAATAACGAACCGGCGGGTTTTGCTTTATTGATTGCCGAAAGATGCACACTTTTAAAACCTGCTTCTTTAAAGACCAAAACATTGGCGGGGCTAATACCGGCTCCCGGCATGATCTCTATCTTGTGCTGTGAAAGTTCATGAATCCTGGTAAGAAGCTCGATGCCATCGATGGCATTGGGTTGTTGCCCGGAAGAAAGCAACCTGTCTATACCTAGTTTCAAAAGATCGTTAATAGCGGATATTGGTTTTGTACAGACATCGAAGGCCCGGTGAAAAGTAAATTCCATGCCTTCGGCCGCTTCCATAAGACGTGTAGTATTATTGATGTCAATTTCATTCTCAGCAGTAAGAATGCCACTTACAATTCCGGCACATCCGATATCTTTACAATACCGGATAGAATGGATCATATCGCGGATCTCAGTTTCAGAAAAACAAAAATTACCCGCCCTTGGGCGAACAAGCACATGAACCGGAATATTTATTTCCGAAATTACTTTATCGATTAAGTCCGTAGGTGGAGTTACTCCACCCACCGAAAGCTTAGTGCAGAGTTCTATCCTATCTGCACCGCCCTGCCAGGCAGCCACCGCGCTTTCGAAATTAGATGCACAGATCTCGACTATCATTGGATAATGATCTCATCTATAAAGGTCCAGGCTTTGTTACCCGCTCCTTGTTTCCCATCCGGGATGGTTCCGAAATTTGGGATCTTAAGTTTGATAAATTTAGTGGTTATGGTATCAATATCCAGGATAGCATTCACGCGGGTGGCATCTGGATTTAGATCCAGGGTTTGATCTATTTGATAATCAATCCCGTTTTTGGAAGTGAGCAAAGTCACTTGATTAGGCGCATAGATCCATTGTCCGGGAGCGTGGAAAAAACTGGTTGAAATCCAGCTAAGTTCCTGTGCTGTATCCAGCTCGATCGTAACCTCAAGATCGTCCCCCCAGAAACCCAGCCACTCAGAATCCCCATAGCGGGAGTCGCTTCCTTTAATTCCATTATTTAAGGCTTTTACTCCCCCCGAACTGTAAGATTTATGAGGATGGGTATTCAAATTAATTTTAGCGAACATTCCTTTATGAAAAGTGATATCCTCCACAAAAGTGTCACTAACTACTTGTCCATCCTTATAGACCATAGCCTTTATCTGTGTTCTCAAACCACCAATTGGGAATGGCTCATTATACGTTGTTAAATTCCCGTTGGGTAACATATATTTTATCAATTTCCCAGAAGTGGGTGTCGATAATTTATAGTAAACGCCTTCTTTTCGCTTTATCACTTCACCATTTATGGAGTAAAGATGGTTCGCATAATTTACATGCATCGCCTCCAAACGTTGGTGAAAACTTTCAACCCTGTTTACAAAATGGGCATAGTCTTCTTCAAAATTTTCGGTAGGCCCACTCCAAACTACTTCACTCATTGCCAACATTCTTGGAAAGATCATATACTCAACCTGTTGCTTGGTCTTCATATATTCGGTCCAGACATTTCCCTGGGCACCAAGCACATATTTTTGCTCTTCCGGCGATAATTCTTCGGGAATCGGATTAAACCCATACACTTTCTCCAAAGGAAGAAATCCTCCTATTGCCAGCGGTTCTGTGGGGTTTTCGCTTTGGTAATAATCGAAATAAGCATGCGAGGTGGGGGTCATGATCACTTTATGCCCAGTTTTAGCCGCTTCTATTCCACCTTGTGTACCCCGCCACGACATCACCGTCGCATTTGGTGCCAGGCCTCCTTCCAGGATCTCATCCCACCCAATAATGCTCTTACCTTTGCTGTTGACAAAAGTCTCTATTTCTTTGATAAACCAACTCTGTAACTCGTGCTCGTCTTTTAGTCCGTGGTCCCGGATCAATTTCTGACAATGAGTGCATTGCTTCCATTTGGTCTTTGGTGCTTCATCCCCACCAATATGGATGTATTCTCCCGGGAATAGTTCGATCACTTCGGTGAGGACTCCTTTAAGGAAAGCAAAGGTTTTCTGGTTTGGACAATAGATATTTTCAAATACGCCCCATTTAGTGGCTACCGGTACCTGCTCTCCGGAGCAGCCTAATTCCGGATAAGCACTAATGGCAGCCTGGGCATGTCCCGGCATTTCAATTTCGGGCACAATTGTAATATGATGTGCTTCTGCATAGGCAATGATCTCTTTTATGTCTTCTTTGGAGTAGAATCCCCCATAACGTTGTCCGTCGAATTTTTGAGGAGTATCACTGTAATGTCCTAGCAGGGTTTCGTCCCTAAAGGCTGCATGTGTGGTTAAACGAGGAAACTGCTCAATTTCAATACGCCAGCCCTGGTCTTCGGTGAGATGCCAATGAAAATAGTTCATCTTCAACATAGCCAGGTAGGAAATGTATTCTTTAATAAATTTCTTCGGAAAAAAATGCCGGGCAACATCCAGATGCATTCCTCTATAAGCGAATCTAGGGGCATCGGTTATGGTGACTGCCGGAATTTCCGCAGTTGATTTCTCTAAAACCATAGCCGCTTCCATATCAGGAGGAAGTAATTGCCGGATGGTTTGAACACCGTAAAAAACCCCTGCCTTGTCAGCCCCTTCTAACAGAATTCCATTGTCGCTCACCGTTAATCGATATCCTTCGGCAGGGAGGGTTGTATCAGTTTTAAAGTAGATATCGGCCTTTTCAGGATCGGTTATAGTTTTCAGACTTATACCGGTTCCGTTTAAAATATATTTCTGAAAAAATTGATTGGCATATTTAAATTCTTCGGAAGAGCTAAAGGTTGTTTCCTCGGTAATTATAAAACTTCCATCCTGATGCTGAATACTTTGTGGTGCCGGGATGATATTAACTTCAGAAACAAAATGAGAAGCACTTTTTTTATTACATCCACTTAAAAGAAAAAATAGGGAGAGGAGAACAAGTGCTGGAGAAAGAGTTGGCCGGGTTCGTTTCATTTACTAAAAATAATGAAAAAGAATTAGGAACCACTAGCTACAGCCACTTCTAATTTTCGATGGATCTGGTTGCCTTCCTGGTCCACAACGGTTAAAACAAAATTTCCGGGCACAGGCTGTAAGGCTATTTCGTGAAAGGTATCTGTCATTCCTATAAAACGTGAGTCTAGATACCAGTATAATTTGGTCTCAGACGATCTATGAGCTACTTTTAAAATAATGTCGTTTATGTTTTCATTGAAATCCCTGGCCAAAACTATGGCCTCATTTCTTTTGGGATAGATAAATTCCATAAGCTGTTCGCCATCCTGCAGGCAATCACTTCTAAATTCCGGCAGCGGGATATATTCCGGATGTTTTTTAGCGTAGTAATATTCCATAACCGGAGGAAGTGTGAACCAGCTTTTTTGCTGCATGTTGGCTAGAGGGTAGCAGGAGGAATTTACCTGATGTCTGCCTTCTGCATCCAGGAATACTTGTTGGTGGTACTTACAGGGAGACGTTCGGGTTCCGAGTTTAGGAATGAATTCGCGACTCACCGATTCACAATTAACACCAGCCAGATATCCACTTTTCACACAAATTTCACTTTCGATCATCTCGTCGTACGGAATTGCAAACCAATCACTTTTTGGAAGTGCATCGAGCACATCGAACAATATGGGCGCCGCAGCCTGAATACCAGTTAACCCGGGTCTTCCTTCCCCGTCGGCATTCCCTGCCCAGACGCCTATAGCATAACGCGGTGTTACACCAACGGCCCATGCGTCTTTAAATCCGAAACTGGTGCCCGTCTTCCATGCAATTGGCTGGGAATTACTAAAAAAACTCCAGTTTTCCTCCCCTTGCGGGCGATTTACCTGCTGAAGCGCCTCAAGGGTCTTATAGATAGCTGCCGCATTAAAAACTATGGGGTCTGCGGATATGTTGTCTCTGTTATGGCTTTTGTTTTTAACTAATTGAGGTCTTTTAAAAGAGGCTGAAGTGTATTCGCTGGAACTACCATTAAAAAAATTTAAAGTAGCTGCCATACTTGCGTAAGCATTTGTCACTTCCCACAACGAACTCTCTGCTCCCCCCAAGATGAGTGAGAGTCCGTAGTAACTTGCAGGTTTGTCAATACTTTCAAAATTCAATTCCTGCAACCTTCGATGGAATCTGTCTAAACCATAGGTACGAAGCATTCGTACAGCGGGTACGTTAAGAGATCTGGATAAAGCTATGCTGGCAGGCACTGCACCGTTAAATTCACCATCGAAATTTTCAGGGCTATAACCATTGATGACAGTAGGAATATCGGCCACGAGACTGTTGGGAAGTAATTCTCCGCTATTCAGCAGGGAGGTATATAAAAAGGGTTTTAGTACGCTGCCCGTGCTGCGCGATTTGTCTATTATATCTACGTATTTGTTGTGTTCAAGTGAAGTAGGGGCATTACCCAGATAGGCCAGTACTTCCCTGGAATCCACAGCGAGAATGAGAACAGCCAGGTTGTGTATTTCATTCTGCTTAAGGGCGTAATGTTGCTGTGCCGCGATACGATTCAATTTATTTTGCAGCTCTGCCGAAATTGTGGTTTTTACACGTTTACCCGGGTGTTCCCTTTTCATACGTTCGGTAAGGTGTAAGGCAATTTCAGGTAGAGGCAGGGGTTTTCCCGGCAGGGATTCGTCTAATGCCAATTCGTAGGCTGTTTGATCTATAATTCCTTTAGTGTAAAGTTTCTCTAACAGGTGGTCGCGTTTCTTTTTTAGAACACCTTCATTTTTACCCGGGAAAATAAGAGAAGGAGCGTTAGGCAAGATCGCTAAAGAAGCCGATTGCCCCCAGCTTAGTTCGGATGCCGGAAGGCCGAAATAGCGCCAGCTTGCTGTCTCCAGGCCTACCACATTGCCTCCAAAGGGCGCATGTGAAGCATACATCTTCAGGATGTCGTTCTTGGAATATCCGGCTTCCAGCCGCGTAGCCATTATAATCTCGATACCTTTTTCAAAATAGGTCCGCGGCTTATTCTTACGGGAAAGGCGAATCACCTGCTGTGTCAGGGTACTACCACCTCTTCGTTTATCGGTAGTGAGATTCTGCCACAAAGCTTTACCCATGGAAACAGGATTAATACCTGGATGAACATAGAAATATTCATCTTCAAAATGAAGTATACATTGCTCGAAGCGATACGGGATGGAATCTGTTTCTGGGAAACGCCACTGTCCGTCATCCGCGATACGGGCACCCAGCATAACTCCTTCTCTACTTTCTACCACAGTAGAGGTGGGGCTGGTGAATAACTCGGCCGGCAGACAAAATAACCATAGGCCGAACAATATCAGGCATATTGAAATTTTTACTTTATGCCGATAAAGCCTGTGTGCGATATTGGAACTCGTTACTCTCATTATCTCTCAACCACAACCCAATTTCCTTTAGTTCTAGCGTAATATGTATTGTCGTACATGGCCTCGGCCTGGGTACCTGGAAGATAATAGGTGCCTAAATAGGAGGCGTTAAGTTTAACTGTAAAGGTCTTTGTTGATTTCTTTGCAAGATCGAAATAGAAATGTACCCTGTCATCCCTTATGTCGGTGTATCGTGCATTACCTTTTGCACCTCCGCCTAGCTCGGTAAAGCTTGTATTTACAATTTCCCAACCGCTGGGTAGGATCTGTGAGAGCGCAATATTATCTATGTAGTCGTTAGAGGTATTTGTTACCCCTATCTTCATGGTGATCTCTGTACCTTGTTTAAGATTCGAAACTACCAATTGCGCACCTTCACCATCTAGAAACTGAGTTTTCAGCGCCAGCTTTCGTTGTGCAGTAAGTTCATCACCCAGGGGTAATTTACCCTGCTGCGATAAGTTCACATATACCACATTTGCCTGGTTGTTGGATATCGTTATACTATTAGATCCCATAGATATATCCAGATCACGTTCGGCCATGGCGTTCTTAGTATTTAAAACCTCTTTTTTCCCACTATTGGTGAAAGAAATATCTATCGCCTTTCCACCATTTTTCGAGATCATTTTAGAAAGTGCCAGCAGGGCAAAGGCAGTTTCCTGCGTACTATACCAAGAATTGGAAGAAAGTCCCTTTGCCAGGGATACAGATAGATCCCTTTGTTTAGGATCCTCAAGGATCGACATGGTTTCCAAAGCCATAGCCATGTTTCTAAATGGCGATCCATAGCTGTAATAATTATATCTATTGGATTCGAAATTCAGATTAGCCGTTCCGGCTATATCTTCAGCCACCTTTTTCTTACCGGCAAGAGCATAGGCAGCTGCTAATCTCCATTTAGCGTCATTGTTCATTTTACCAGATTCGCGCAATCGGTTCATTGCAGCAAGTTCCGGCTGGCCAGCCAATGCCAGGGTAAAAAGTCTGTACGCCTGTATATGACTGGAATTGTACGAAGTACTACTACTTCTCCACTGCCTGGCAGCACTTTTCTGGTAACTCAACCAATTGCTTAGAAAGGTTATGGGTAGGGCATACCCTTGTTTTTTAGCCTCCAACATAAAGTGGCCGGCATAATTGGTACCCCAGTCGTCAATTTCACTTTCTCCGGGCCAGTAACTCAACCCTCCACCGGCTCTTTGAAAATTATTAAGGCGTTTGATGGCGGCTTTTACATTACGCTCCATTTGCTCTTTCTTATCGAAAGTAAGGTCGAAAATGTCGTCCAGGTATAATTGCGGAAACGCACCGGAGGTAGTTTGTTCAATACAGCCGTGAGGATACCTAATTAGATAACCCATCCGTTTGTTAAAGTCCATTGGAGGCAGCGTGGAGAATTCCAGCGTAGCTTTATTTGTACCGGCTACCCCAAAAGTGTCGAATGTAATAGTTTGCACCGCATTAGGGTCTAAGGTATACAAGGTAGATTTTTGAGAAACAGGATTAGGATTTTCAACATCGATCTCAACTTGATAACTCGCTTTTGCTCCACTTCCAGTCGCGGTGACTTCTATAGTCTGAAATTCGGCAGCAGGAAGAACCTCGAATTCGAAGTTCACGATCTGTTCACCCGGCTCCGAGAACGAAATATTTTTTTCTGTTCCATCGATCGCTTTAAGTGCATCTCCCGTTTTTATGGTGATTCTAGCATTCTTAACCTTTTTCTCCATAGCAAACACCGTAACCGGCAGTGTTACTTTTTCGCCCGGAGATAATTTTCGAGGTAGTGACGCCAGGACCATAAGTGGTTTTCTAACCGGGGTGGTTATATCAGCTTTTCCGTAGGCTCCAAGCTTGTCATCACCAGCTACGATCATAGTCCTTACCGATCCAATATAATTTGGCATTTTAATATTGTGAGAGGCTGTTTGGCCCTTTTCGAGTGTAAACGGCCCCAGAAAGTTTACTACCGGCTTAAATCTGTCTGCTTTTCGGTTTTTGGCTCCGGCTGCTTCATCACCACCTCCTACAGCAAAAATATTATCCACACTGCCGGAGTATGCCCCAATAATGTAATCGTATATATCGAAGGTCTTTACTCCCAGCGCTTCACGCGAATAAAATGCCTGATGAATCTCCGGGGTTTTAAATCTTGTGAGATCCAGTAACCCTTCATCAACCATGGCGATAGTATAAGTCATCGGTTTTTTGTTTTCTTCAGAAACTTTAACCGTGAAATTCTCCTCTGGCTTTAAGACCTTGGGTATATCCAGAACAGGATGAAGCCTGGTTGCCGGATCTTCCACTAAAAGGGGAATTACTCCGTAAAGCCGTATGGGGAGGTCATTTTTAGTTTGCTCATGAGGTTGTAACAGCGAAATGTTCACATATACATTTGGTGTCATTTCCTTTGTGAGTTCGATACTGGTGGTGGTTTCTCCCTTCGTAGTTTTGATCCATTGAGTAGAGAGAACTTCGGTACCATTTTCTATGCTTATCAAGGCACGTCCCTCACTTCCGGATGGAAATGTTATGGTTGCCTTGTCGCCCACATTATACAATTCTTTGTCTGCTGAAAAAACAAGCATTTGTGCACTTTCGGCATCCCCATTGGCTGGTTGTTTCCACCAGTTTCTGTAGAAGTAGGCAACCCGTCCTGTGGCATGGCCGGATTCTATATCTAATACCCTGATAAGATATCGACCACCCTCATCTTCAGGAATATTGATATCGAAGGTTGCTTTCCCACCGGCGTCCGAAGTCACCTTAAATTTCTTTACAGGACGATGCACGCGTGCATTTTCATATCGCGACAAATTTTCACGCCCCCTGCTCCACCACCATCGCCATTCAATGCGGAAAATCTGAACTTCTACTGTTCTATTACCATTAGGGTTTCCCTGGGCATCTACGGTTGCCAGGTCGAATTGTGTGTTTTCGTCTGTAAAATAAGAACCATACCGATGCGGTTTTGGAGAACGCAATCCTACAAAGTGGCTGTAAGGAGACAGGTTTTTTGAAAACACGTCTATGGAAAAATCACCGCCACCTTCAAACACTTTTGTTAAGAAGGTTGCCCGTAACATACCCGGGGCTTTTTTACTAATATTAAAGGCTTCTGAAAAGTTTACCGTTCCTTCATTTGAAAGAGAAGTGCTTATGAACGGGATCTCGACTTCATCGAAATTTCGCACCGGGTCGTTGAAGGTATAACCCTTAAATTTTTCGAAGGCCGTTGAGGTGGATCTCAAGGTGGCTTCCATCTCGATCTTCATATTCCGGGCTGGTGCTCCGTGTAACCATAGGACTTCGGCATTTCCAGTAACTGGTTTGGTAGCGTCGAGGATTTCATCATCGAAATTTAGTTTTATTTTCAGGCGATTTGGTTTTACCGTAGCGACTTTCAGTGTTTTACTAAAAGTCACCCCACCTACACTAACAGTAGCGTTCCAGTTTCCGGTAGGAGCGGCTGCATCGGTAGCTAAGGGGAAGTAGTAAAAATTATTTTCGGAAATACCGTCGGAAGTTCCCCGGCCATTGATCACTTTTCGTTCTACTAGTTTTCCCCGGGCGTCCTTTAGTTGTAATGTTACAGGATGTCCCTTCGGAAGCGGATTTGCAAGATCGTTAAGTACAAAAGTGAGATGGATGCTGTCTCCCGGCCGATGAACACCTCGTTCGGTATAAAGGAATCCTTTCAATCCTTTTTGTAGTTCTTTACCCGAAACGTCGAATTTACTCAAGGAAAGCGCGTTACCGTCCTCTAGTTTCGCATAGGCATAATTATATCCTTTTTGAGCTACTGCGAAGGCAATGTTCTTTTCGCTGTCATATACGGTTAAACCGTCCTTATCGGTTGTTACGGTATGAATAAGTTGCTGCTGATAGTTGTATAATTTGATCTTTACCGAGGATTCCGGATGGGCGGTAATAAGATTGGACGTGGCGAAATGATAGGAGCGATTCTTACCCTTCTTCACAATAAGCCCCAGATCGCTACCCATTACATTTGCTGTGATATTCCTATCCTCATTATAATAGGCTGCATGACAAGGATTGTCCCGTTGCTCCCAGTTATAGGTATAGGTTCTCCAGCGATAGATCTCGTTATCCCAATATCGTTCTTCGCGTTCATTTTCGTCCAGGTTGGAAGCATCTGCATATTCGATATAATCGTCGTTCGGATCGCCGTCTTCTGCATTAGAACAATCGTACGCACTATCTTCTTTACTGAAACTAAATTCTACCTGATAGAGCGCTCCCGGATCTGCTTTAAAGAATTCGGAAAGATTGATCGCATAGGCTTTCCAGGATCCATCCGAAGTAATACCGTCCTCTTCCAGGCTCATTGTAGTAGAAGCCACACGCCTGCCAACTCTTCGTATATTGTAACTACTGGTGTTATTGAGATTTGATGTTTGCAGGAACTGCAGCATATTATTTTCAAAGATCTGTATAACCCTAATATCAACTGTTTTAAGGTTCACCGCTTCAAAATATAACGGAGTTGAGGCCGCATTGGGAAGAATCACCCCATCAGAGAGGAGTCTAACCGCAGGTTTTAGCTGCTCGAAGGAGATCAGTTCGGAGAATTCTTTTTTCAGTTTAAATCCTTCGGTGTTCTTTATACCACTAAAGAGAGTTACCCGCGAAGTTCCGGTAAGACGAGTATTCGGATAAGCGATAAGTACATTACCATCTACCTCAAAACGTAAGTTATCGGCATTTTCTATGGTCACCAAACCAGCAAAATCCTGATCTTCCTGTAGTGGATCTGAAAAATTTACGGTAAGGGAAGCCTGGGGGGCATGAGTGCTTTCCACACCTACAACCTTAAAATTGTTCTGGCCCGGGATAGGAAAATCCTCACTGCCTTTGGATTTGGCTTCAATAGGATCTCCATCCCAGCTGATGGTGATCTTCGAATCATCCACCTTTCGCTGAATGCTATCTATGGTGAAGTTGAAATATCGGGCGGCCTCGTCCTCGGCGGGCCATTTTATTTTTAGCTTTTTACCCTCCTGTACTGCAGTAACAAGTTGTTTAGCCTTGTCCAGGGTGATCACATCCGAGGTTTCCAGAGATCCACTCACATACTGCCATTGCTTGCTATAAGACTGAAGGTTGTCTAGATCCAGTTTTAAATTTGGGGTAATAGTCTTAAAGGCAAATGTATATGCCTTAAATTCTTTACCTATGTCTTTATAGAGTTTCCCCAACTGAACGGTGATTGTGTATTCTGTGTCCGGCTTGAGATACTCGCTAGGCTGAAAAATTAAGGTTGTACTATTCTCGATAAGTAAGGTGCCCGCGGTTTTTGGGTGGATCTTCAAATAAGATGGGTCGATCTCCTCTGTAAGTTCGAATTGCTCTAATGGTTTTGCAAGCTCTATACGGATGGGAGCAGCTATACTCTGGTTGCCGTACGTGTGATGCGTAATATAATCTTTGAATTTAAAAAGGTTGTCTGTTTGAGAGGTTTCAGATTTGTCCTTGCATGCATGTAAAAGAACAATAGCCGTAATTGCAGCCAGGCGAAGCAATGATTTCATAATCGATGGTTTAGTAGTATTAAAAGTACAATAAAAGGGTGGTAGCACAAAGGCGGTCTCGTTGGCAAAAGATGAATAAATCACTGTTTACCAAATACGTAAAATCGTCTGCTGGGTGGGAAAGGGTTAAATGTTGAACGGCGAGGATAGATTGCTTGGTATATGCACTTTTAACATTTGGGAGAAGTTTAACAAAAGGGCAGGGGTATTAAGGTTCGAATTCGTACTCTCGTTCTACCCTGCAAATTCTTGTTCTATACCAGCGATACCACTGTTTTCTACCAAGGTGCTGAGCCTCTAAATGTTCCAGGTTTTGCTTCCAGTTTTTTATGTCTTCCAAACTCTCCCAATAGCTTATGGTGATCCCAAGGTCTTCCCTGGCACTTTCAAACCCAAGATAGCCGGGCTGTTTTTTGGCAAGGTTTTCCATTTTAATGGCCATTTCCTGATAGCCTTCGGTATTATTTGAAAGTAGGCTGGTAAAGATGACTGCGTAATACGGTTTCATAGAAAACTATTCCTTATAGATACCAATGATAAGTTCTCCCTTGGCGTTCATATGCGCTCGATACATGCCGGCTGTATTGAATTCCATCGCAACATTGCCATCCTTATCTATGGCCACAATACCTCCGTCACCGCCTAGTTCAGGAACTTTTTTCTGAATTACTTCTGAAGCGGCTTCCTGCAGGCTTACCCCTTTATATTCCATCATGGCCGAAATATCATGGGCCACCATGGCTCTGATAAAATATTCACCCCATCCTGTGGAAGAAACGGCACAAGTTGCGTTGTTGGCATAGGTTCCGGCCCCAATGATGGGAGCATCACCTATGCGGTTCCAGCGTTTATTGGTCATACCTCCGGTTGAAGTCCCGGCGGCCAAATTTCCATTTTTGTCAAGGGCCGCACATCCAACAGTCCCGAACTTAGAGTTTTTTATAAAAGGATCTTCAATCACGGAAATCTTGTTCTCACTTTCTCTTTTCTTAACGTTTTGAAGAGATTGAAATCTTCTTTCAGTATAGAAGTACATAGGATCCACCAACTCAAAACCTCTTTCCGCAGCAAAAACTTCGGCTCCCTTTCCGCTTAGCATTACGTGGGGAGAATTATTCATTACCTCCAGTGCAAGATCGATTGGGTTTTTTATCCTGGTAACTCCTGCTACCGCGCCTGCATTAAGTGTGGCCCCATCCATGACAGAGGCATCCAGCTCGTTGGTTTCTTCGTGTGTGAAGACCGCTCCCTTTCCGGCGTTGAACAGGGGAGAGTCCTCCATGACATTTATTGTTTTAGTAACTGCTTCCATAGCCGTACCACCTCTGGCAAGGATATCGTGTCCCACGCGAATTGCTTCTTCCAGTTTTGCCTTATATGCATCCTCCAGGGAATCGCTCATATTCTTTTTCAAAATGGTCCCGGCACCGCCGTGAATTACGATACCGAACGTTGATGCGTTTTCTACGGATTTTTCGGAAGGATCTGGGCCATTTTTGGCCGCTTTTTTATCGTTTTCGCAGCTCAAAATCAATAAAACAACACATAAAAGTGAAAAAATTTTAGCCATGACACATTTTTTATCTGAATTCCGAAGATACCACAAAAACCAATGTTTTCCGAAGGAGAACCCTATTTAATAATCAATTATTTCTTACACATATTGTGTATTTCATCGATGAAATGCATAAAAAATAGGTTGAAATACACTTTTGTATGATTTTTTTTCTATATTTGTCCAGCATCATGCCCCAAATTTGATGCCCCCCGCTTATGAAACTTGTAAAATACAGCCTACTGGCTATGGTATTTTTTACTACCATAGTGTCGTGTTCTAAAGACGAAACGGTAGTTGTCGAAGAGGCAAACTACTCCATTGACCTTAACCTTGCCATGGAAACCGATTGGGAAATGGCAAATGCCATTCTCACTCTGGTAAACCAACACCGAGAATCACTGGGATTACCTGCATTAAAAAGAGATCAAACGTATGCATCGGCTTACGCGGTTGAGCATACACAGTACATGATCCAAAAATCGAAACTAAGCCATGATAATTTTGGTGTTCGCTCTCAGGGTCTTAAAGACAGGGGTGCCACGATCGTTGGTGAGAATGTGGCCTACGGTTACAACACTGCCGAAGATGTGGTAAATGCCTGGTTGAATAGTCCCGGACACAGAAAGATCATCGAAGGATTGTTTACACATTCAGGATTTGGGATCATTCCCAACGGAAGAGGAGATTACTATTTTACTCAGCTCTTCTATAGAAAATAGCACTACTTTTTTTATAAGTTCTCCAATTGCCGTATTTTTATGAATTAACATAAAGATACGGCAATGGCTATTCCAAAACCTTTCAATTTAACCCAATGGGTTGACGAAAACAGAGACCTTCTGAAACCTCCTGTAGGCAATAAGAATTTATACAAAGACGCCGAAGACTACATAGTTATGGTAGTAGCAGGTCCCAATGCCAGAAAGGATTATCACTATAATGAAACCGAAGAACTTTTTTATCAGCTTGAAGGAAATATAGAAGTAATAATACAGGAAGACGGGGAGCGTAAGGTTATGAAACTTGGGCCTGGCGATATGTATCTTCATCCGGCTAAAGTTCCGCATTCTCCCTCGAGAAGTGCAGGATCCATAGGTCTGGTTGTTGAACGTAAGCGTACTGATCTGGAAGCCAAGGACGGGCTATTATGGTTTTGCGACAACTGCAATAACAAATTACACGAGGTGTATTTTCCGCTGCACGATATAGAAAAAGATTTTCTGAAACACTTTAAAGAGTTCTACGGTTCGAAAGAACTCCGTACCTGTGATAATTGCGGAACGGTGATGGAAGCCGATGAACGCTTTGTAAGCAAAGACTAATACACAAGAAAATTTTTCGGGAACAACCGCATCCAATTTAAGTGTTTACGAAATGATACCGTAATCAATACGGATTGTTAGGACGTAAGCACTTCCGAGTTTGGATTTATTCATCTAAAAGAATGCGTGGATTTCATAAGACCTAATAATGTGATGAATCCTATACTTATGGTTTCTAATTACACTTGGAATACGTAACTTCGCAGGTATAAATTCAGCAATAAAATTATAACATATGTTAACTGCAACAACTTCCTTTGGAATAGAAGAAGCGCTTGAACAATTAGGCGTTGAAGAAGTAAATTATGGAACTTCCACTGGAACAAAATGGATGCCCGGAGGCGAAACCATCTCGTCCTATTCTCCCGTAGATGGAAAGCTTATAGGAAAAGTAACTACAACCACCAGAGAAGATTACGAACAAATGATGTCTACTGCCCTCGAGGCTTTTAAAGTCTGGCGTGTTATGCCAGCACCGCAACGCGGTGAGGTGGTAAGGCAATTTGGTGAAGAATTACGCAGATTGAAAGAACCACTAGGGAAACTTGTTTCTTACGAAATGGGAAAAAGCTATCAGGAAGGTCTTGGAGAAGTTCAGGAAATGATCGATATCTGCGATTTTGCCGTTGGTTTGTCAAGGCAATTGCATGGCCTTACCATGCACAGCGAACGGCCCGGTCATCGCATGTACGAACAATACCATCCGTTAGGCGTAGTTGGGATAATTTCGGCCTTTAATTTTCCTGTAGCTGTATGGAGTTGGAATACGGCCCTGGCCTGGATCTGTGGAGATGTATGTGTGTGGAAGCCAAGCGAAAAGGCGCCCTTATGTGGGATTGCGTGCCAGAAGATCGCGGCTAAAGTATTTGCCGAGAACAACCTTCCTGAAGGGATCTCCTGTCTTATTAACGGAGATTACAAAGTAGGAGAATTTATGACAACCGATAAACGCGTCCCTCTAATCTCTGCTACAGGCTCGACCCGCATGGGTAAGATCGTTGGAAGAACAGTGGGCGAACGATTAGGAAAATCCTTATTGGAACTGGGAGGAAACAATGCTATCATCGTGACCCCGGATGCGGATATAAAGATGACGGTTATAGGAGCGGTTTTCGGAGCTGTGGGAACCTGCGGACAACGATGTACCTCCACTCGAAGATTGATCATTCACGAAAGTATTTACGATAAGGTGAAAGATGCCCTGGTTGCAGCTTACGGGCAATTGAGCATAGGTAACCCGCTTGATGAGAACAATCATGTAGGGCCTTTAATTGATAAGGATGCAGTTGCAATGTATGAGAATGCCTTACGCAAAGTTGTGGAAGAAGGAGGAAATCTGGTCGTAGAAGGCGGAGTGCTGGAAGGAGAAGGATATGAGAGCGGATGCTATGTTAAACCGGCAATTGCCGAAGCTCAAAACGATTTCGAGATTGTTCAGCATGAGACATTTGCTCCTGTTCTATATCTACTGAAATACAGTGGCGATGTAGAGAATGCCATCGATATTCAGAACGGAGTAGCCCAGGGATTGTCCTCGGCTATCATGACCAATAACCTTCGCGAGGCCGAACGTTTCCTCAGCCATTCCGGAAGCGATTGTGGTATTGCCAATGTTAATATTGGTACCAGTGGCGCAGAGATCGGGGGAGCTTTTGGAGGTGAGAAAGAAACAGGAGGAGGACGCGAAAGTGGAAGTGACGCCTGGAAGATCTATATGAGACGACAAACAAATACCATTAATTATACCACCGAATTACCATTAGCTCAAGGGATCAAATTCGACCTCTAAAAAGTTGATAACTACATACAAACCGCCTCAACTGAGGCGGTTTTTTTGTTTAAAACCTTATCTTTAATATTTATACCGAAATTTATGAAACGTAGAGATTTTGCAAAGAACATGGGCCTTGCAGGAGGAGTAGTTGGTCTTGGTTTGTTGTCGTCCTGCAACGACACCTCACAAAAAACTTCCGAAGAAATAGAAAGAGAATCCAGAGATGGCGTAAGCCCGGAACTTTCGGAGGCCATGTATGCCAAGGCTTTAGACATTACCAGAGCGAAGGTACGAGGAGGAGCATCCGAACCATTTTTCAAAAAGCCATTTATCGATGCCGCGTTTTCTCCAAATATATTTCTGTGGGACACCTGCTTTATGTGCTGCTTTGCCAAATATCATATCGATGAACTACCCGTGTACCAGGCATTGGATAATTTTTACGAACAAATGGAGGAGGATGGGTATATCTGCCGCGAATACAGGCAGGATGGCAGGGCACTGTGGTCTAAAGAGCATCCTGTTTCGATCAACCCACCCTTACTCGCATTCGCCGAATGGGAGATCTTCAAGATCGCCAAGGACAGCGGACGCCTGAAAAAGGTTTACCCAACACTGAAAAAGAATTTCGAGTTTCATGTGAACAGATATATGATGGGCGACGATCTTTTTTATGGAGATACTTTAGGGATGGGCATGGATAATATTCCGAGAGCTCCACGAGATTGGGAGCCGGAAACTGGCAATGGTCTAACCCACCACGAATTGGGAGAACGTTTAGCCGCCATGAACGAATCTGCAGAAACAAAACTTCAGTACTTTATAGAGCAATACGTTGAAACTAAACAGGGGTTATGGAATAAGCAGGCACGGTTGGTGGATTTTTCATCACAGATGGCCATGTTCTCTCTGCAACTTTCAGAGATCGCGAAAATAATCGGAAATGATAGCGATATAGAAGCCTTTATGGATATTCATGAACGAATTAAAACAGCGGTCAACGAGAAATGCTGGAACGACCAGGATAAATTCTATTACGACCTGGGGTACGATAAACAAGTTCCAAGAAGACATATTGGGATGTACTGGGCATTGCTGGGGAAGATCGTTCCCGAGGACAGGATGAAGCATTTCATTGAACACCTGCGCAATCCGGATGAATTTTATCGTAAAACTCCACTTCCTGCTCTTTCTGCGGCCGACCCCGATTATGTTGGTTGGGGTGATTACTGGTTAGGAGGTGTTTGGGCTCCTACTGTGTATATGGTCCTTAAGGGCCTTACGGAAAACGGGGAAGACGATCTGGCCAGAGATCTGGCAAGCAAAGTGTACCGAAGTGTTGCCACGGTGTTTGAGGCCACAGGTACGTTTTGGGAAAATTATGCGCCGGACCTGGTTTCTTACGGTATGCCGGCCAAAAAAGATTTTTGCGGCTGGACGGCATTGATCCCCATAGCCGTTTATAAAGAATACATTTTGGCTTAGTTTCGTCCCCCCTCTTCGGGATATAAGGTCCATACAGGATCGCTTTGCCATAGCGCTTTGCTGTCTGCATCAAGGATGGATAGTGGCCCTTTAAAAGCGGCCCCTGTATCTACATTCCACACATTGGCTTTCTTCACCGGAACGGTCTCCCCAATACGAGTGACCGGGGTATGGCCAATATAGATCTCGGAGAATAATTTCAGGCGAAGTGGATAGAGGGGATCTTCGGGAGTTATATCAGTGTCCAGACCGCAAACCATCTCCCACAAAGTACGATCCCAGTAAACCAGATTAGGGTAGTACTCATGCTGTGGCCCATGCATATTGGTAAATCCGGCATGTAAGAACAATCTGTTCTTTTCATCTATATAATAATTCTGAAGCGACTCAAAGAAAACAATATGCCTGTCGATCTCATCTTGTGTACAGTTAGCGTAACTATCTTTAGTTGCCTGCCCCCCATGTGCCAGCCACATTGGTTTTTCATCCTTATTTTTCAGAAAATCATATACCAGTTCGTCGTGATTTCCGCGAATGAACACACAGTTATGGGTATTGGAAAAATTCAGTAAAAAAGAAACGGTTTCAGCATTCTCACTCCATCCATCCACATAATCGCCTATAAAAACAAATCGATCATCAGCGCTCGGAACTACTTTTTCCAAAACCTGAATCAACCCTCGAAGGCCTCCGTGTATATCTCCTACTACTAATGTTCTCATCCCTGGCTGGCAAAATATACGATGACCGATAAGATAGCAACGATCATTAGAACAAACAGGAATATCTTCCAGAACGAATAGGGTCGTTGACCCGAAAGCACGCCGGACTGTCCGTTCACAAAGAAATTATATCGTTTCCCGTTGTATCGATATGCACTAATGTAAACGGGTAGAAGAATGTGTTTAAATGTTTGCTCGGTTAGGCGCATATCAATAGAGTGAATGCGCTGGGTATCCCCGCCTATATCCCTTCGCGCCCAGCGATCGGCAATTCGCTCAGCTTCTTTCTCTGCGTCAAGATGTCCATCCTTTAACGGGATGGTATATTTTTCGGTTACAAATCCGGACAGATAACTACTGTCGAAAGGCACCAATTTGCTCAGGTCCCAGCGAGCAACTTTTCTAGGGATCACCCCGGAGCGTTGCGTTGAAGCTTTTATAAGTGTATCATCTACAAATCCGGAGATACTTCCACTTGCGGGAGTCCAACGTGTTCTCCGTTCCTGCCGCATACGGGTTACCGTTTTACCATTTACAGTGGTGGTATAAGGCACCGAAACGTAGTAATAATCACCACGCTGCCCAACATAATTGGCATATAATTGTGCATCGAAAGTCCAATAGGGGGAATATAAACCCTTGGTATTCTGAGGGTCCAGACTCGCCTTTTTTAATTTGTTCGGGGCCCACCACAGGCCCTTAACCCATTTCTGGAAAATGCGATGTGCAGATTTCTGGTCTATTTGAAATGGCAGTACGGCACCCGGCAGGATCCATTCTTCTTTTTGGGCATCCTCTATGATCAATGGCGAATTACAATACACACAATGCAGGGATTTATAATGCTCTTGTATATGCTGATTGGCTCCGCAATTCTTGCATTGCAGCATTAAAATAGCCTGGCTATGCGAATGATGGCCCAGAGAATCGAGATAGGTGTTCAACTCGAGTTCCTGGAAACCCGATTCGTTAGGAGGGATTTGTTGAGAATAGCCACAATATTCACATTGCAACTCGGTGGTTCCCGGCGCATATAACATCTCTGCACCGCAATTAATGCAGGACTTTTTTAATTCCGATTTTTTCTCTGCTGCTTCTTGCATCATCTTATGCTCCCGGAAGTGGAGGAGGAGTGCTGCCTCCCAGGAAGGCTTTCAATTCTTCCACATCTTTCAGGGCTGCCCATTCACTCATTCCCTGTTTCCAAACAAGAGAATCTCTGTTCACGGTTCGATTGGCAAATAACGATTTAAGTTGTTCAAAACTAACGGGGCCGTGTTGCTGTCCATTAGCCGCATAATAATATTGAACAGCCTGCGGCATTGGCGGTGGCGTAGCTGCTGCCTGTTGCTGAGGAGGCATTTGCTGTCCTCCCATTTGAGGGCTCATCATTCCGCCCATTTGCTGTGCAAGCACGAAGCCCATACCCATTCCCATTCCGGCACCGGCGGTGCCACCTTCATTGGTAGCTGCCGCTTCTATGGCTTTTGCCGTTTTAAATTTGGTAAGTTTGTCCAGATCCAGTTTGTCTATACGGCTGTATTCGAAGATCTCTTTTTTAAGATCCTCGGGCATGGATACGTTTTCGATAAAGAATTTCTCCAGAGAGATCCCAACGCTTTGAAACTCCGGCTGCATTACCTCTTTACAGGTCTCACTTAATTCGGAAGTATTGGCGGCGTACAATTCGATAGGCAGATTGGCCTCTCCCACTGTATCGGTAAAACGGGTAGCGATAAGGCTTTTCAAATGTTCGTTGATCTCGAAATTGGTGAAGTTATTATCGGTTCCCACGATGTCTTTTATAAATATTCCGGGATCGCTGATCCTGAACGCATAGGTTCCGAAGGCACGGATCTCTACCAAACCAAATCGTTCGTCGTTAAGAGTGATTGGATTTTTTGTTCCCCATTTTTCATCCGTGAACAGGTGGGTATTCACAAAATACACCTCGGCCTTGAAGGGGCTGTCGAAACCGTATTTCCATCCTTTGAGCGTTGTTAGGATAGGAAGGTTTTGTGTATTTAGGGTATAGGTGCCCGGCTCGAATACGTCTGCCAGCCGACCTTCATTCACGAACACAGCGGTTTGTCCTTCACGAACGATGAGTTTTGCGTTGTTCTTTATTTCATTCTGGTAGCGTTCGAAGCGATGGCAGATGGTATCATCTGTATAGTCCAGCCACTCAATGATATCAATAAATTCGTTGCTTAGTTTTTCTTTGATCTTGTCGAATAAGCCCATTTGGTTGTGTTTTGAAATTTGGATATTAAAGATAGGAAATTTGGTTGATGCCGTGTTAAGGTATTTTTATCTTTCGACTATGGGTCGAAATTATCGGGTATTTGTTTCAGTTGGAGCGGTAGGATTTTGGATTTGTTAAAAGCAGATCGAAATGATTTTTTTGAAGCAAGGACTGTAACGTGCACCAAATTGGTTCGATTTTCCTAAAAAAAGACCAAAACTGCCAAAAAATGATTCGAAAATGGAGTAAAATGGTTCTTTTTTGATAAAAATAGTTTTAAAACGGATGAAAATGAATTGGACTGTATAACTATATTTTTAGTCTAACGAAAACTTGAATTTTGACTAGAAAACTGCAGAAAAGGAGTGATTTTTAGGTAAAAACATCTAAAAACAGGCCAATTTTCAGGAAAAAAGCGTAAAAACGAACATTTTTGATACGATCTGGTTTTTACGGGAAACCTTTTGTCTATGCAATCTATATTTAGCTATCTTTGGGGGACTCTCCCCCTTGATATTTTAATGTAATCTCTTATCGTATTTCCTTTTGTATGGAAATGAGATATGTGTTATGGTGTGGGGATATAAGGAGTTGGCATACATTATGAAGAAAAAAATATGGAAATAAACTATACTGCTTTTTTCGGAGTTCTTAAGAGGTCATTCTTAAAAGCTTTTGAATGGAATATTGGGAAATGGATTTCAACAGGTGGTGGATTTGGACTTATTACAAGTTTGATAATTCCATTCGGTCAAGAAGAATGGAAATGGGAATTTACCACAGCAATTAAATATGGCATTTTTGCTTTAATCGCACTTTATCTTATTAGATTCATTGCTCTTTTTATTAAAGAATCTCTAAAATATTTTCATTCAGTCTATAAAGAAACTACTTACGGAAATGCAATTATATTGTTAAGAGATAGTTTCGCAGAAGCACATTACTACAGAAAAACACCTGATTTTCAAGACAAGGAATTTATGAGCTCTATGATGATATTTTGTAATAACTTAAAAATTTGTTTTGATAATATTACAAAATCTAATTGTTCAGTATCTATTAAAGTTCCAATTAAAGATTCAAAAGTTGGAGAACATACAATTCTAAAGAACTTGACAAGAGACCAAAAAAATAGTCAAAGAGACACAAAAATGTACCAAGAAATTGAACATACCATTATCGGAAATTCAGCGTTTAGTAATTGTTTAGACAATGTATTGAAAAATCGTCCAAAAAAGCATTATATTAACAATGACGTGAATAACGAGAATAATTACAGAAATACAAGCAAAGAATGTTATAAAGATGGTATTCTACCTTACAATAGTGAGTTAGTCTTTCCTATAGTTCCACTTAAAAAAACAGATAAAGATAATTTTGACTGTCACGGTTTTCTCTGCGTCGATAGTGATAAGCCAAATGCTTTTGACGAAAAATACTCTCCCGCAATCGTATCTGGCGTTGCAGATGGAATATATGACTTAATTTTTCAATCTAATTCAGAATCAAATGGACAACAAAACGGCTAATTTAAATTTTGAAATTAAAAAAGTCACAGATGACTCTGTGATTTATCAAAGGGTAATTAACCCAAACAGTAAAAAAGTCAAAAAACTTCAAGAGATATTAGCAAATCTTCCCACAGCAACTTTGCATACAATAACACTTGAAGAATATGAGCATTTAAAATCAATCGAGGTTGAATTACTTGATGAATTGGAATTTAAAAAGCCACACGAAAACAAATTTAAAAAGGCATTTTTATCATTTTTCGAAATAGAATAACGTATTCCAACAATGGCTATAAGTAATTGCTAGGATGGTCAAGAAAATGAAAAGTCGTTCAAATATTATAACTTGGTCAATCCTGAAAATAACGAAATCGTGGCGCCTTTGCCCGGCTTAATCGCACGCAACTGCGTTACAGTTGCTTCCAGCATTTGCTTCGCAAATCTGTTCACGCCAAGCCACGCCACCAAAAACCGCAACTACTCATAGCCAGAGCCGTTGGCAAACATATGGCAGAGCAAATTTGTAATCTCTGTAATAAACAGAAAGCCTTAATTAAAAAATCTCATATAATGTCCGAGTTTTTACATAAAGACATGTATGATGAAAACCACAAATTAAGAGCTTTCGCGGTTTCAGAGTTGTTGAAGAAAAATCCGAGGATATCAAGACCATCCACTGGCAGCTATGAGGGTAATTTGCTTTGCGCAGATTGTGATAACAGAATTATAGGAAATTATGAATCCTATGTTTCTAAACTATTCAAAAATAGGCTAAAGGGCGATGAAAAACCTAAATGCCGTTATTCAAAATCTTTGGATGGTATTAAAGCGATAGATTTATCTAATTTAAACTATTCAAGTTTTAAATTATTTCTTTTGTCTTTGTTGTGGCGAGCGCATATTTCGAGTCGCGACGAATACTCAGATGTTGATTTGGGGCCGTACGCTGAAAAAATAAGAAATCAATTATTAGAGGGAGATCCAAGCACTGACGACGATTTAATTATTTCTATTACTAAACTAGATGCTCGTGCCAATTACTCATCGTTCATTGGTCAACCTCGAAGACATAAAATCGGAGGATCAACTACCTATTCAATTATAATAAACGGCTATATAATATCATATCACTTAAAAGCGAATCATTTAACCAAGAGGATAAGTCATCTCACATTGACTGCGGAAGGAAAAATTACAATTTTAGAGGTGCCAAAAGAAAAAGTTCAACCATTTGTGTTAAGATATATCGGGATGGTGAATTAAAATACGTTTGCCAACATAGGCTATATCCCAGCGGGAAATTTGGCTGGAAAATAAAACTCCCCTACATTTAAGAAATTAATAACTCCCGCTTAACTAACTGCGGGCATACTAGGCTCTTTGCCGTGGGCGATGGGCACAATTATTTAAATGGAACCTAAAGATTACATACTTATCGTCACTAACGTCATAGGTTGGGGATTAGCAGTAGCATTCTTTGTATTAAAGAGAAAAGCTGAGAAGACCGACAAAGCCTTAGATAAAAGATTTGAAGTATATTCTAAGTTTCTCGTAAAAGCAGACGATTTGTTTGAAAAATTACGAAATGATCCTTCAGTGATGGTTGGAATTCACAACGAATTTTTACAAGAAGTACTTCAATATCATAACGATGAAGCGAAGGTAAATGAGACACTTTTAAAATTCAATGGAAAGATATTAGAGTGGACTAGGCAATCTATTAAGCCTCTACAAGTCATCAAATCTGAATTGAATAATCTGAAGCTTGTCGCAAGCGAGGCTTTGTTGGCCAAAATTGAGGAATTCAAAGAGATTGCAACTGATTACAACAATCACTTTCAAAAAACATTGAATTCAATATCTTCAGAAAGTGATAAAATGATAGAAGATCTTAAAACTCTTAGCCAAGATGAAAGAGGCTTTAAAATCGCTGATTTATATAAAGAGATTACTGAATTGATGCGAAACGAAATCGGATATTACAACAAATAAAAGTGCCCAACATAGCCTATAACCCACCAGCAAATTTAGCCCCCCTCCTCAACTATACTTCACCTTTCTCAGGATACGCTGCGCTTCTTTAAACGATTGGTATACATTTCCTCCAATTTGTTTCAAATAAGGTTGAGATTCCATCAATTTATCGATGGCTTCGGTAAAATCGTTAAGGTAACAAATGAGATAGGTCTCCGGAAGATGGGTAAGATCTTTTTGTTCAGCAGGGTTTAAAGGAATTTTTTTCTGAAGTTTTCTAACCAGTGCATTATTGGCATTGTAGATATGGTATAGGGTCTTTTTATTGAATTGCGGGGGTGTAAAAACCAATTCAGAGTTCATGAAATACGATCCGTTTTCCATAAAATTAATTGTGACCTCCTCGAGAGGATAATATTTAAACTGCTTGTTCAGCCCTAAATTCACATATTCCAGAATTCTGAAATAATCATCGTTATATTCTATGCTTATCTCATCCAGTGCCGAATAGAACAATCGAACCTGCTCATTGATAAGTTCAATGTCTACCCTGGAGTAGTAGGTTTCTCCTTTTACCTGCTTCGGAATTCCAGCCCAACAAACCACAAATTGTTCCTTAAATACCTTGTAATTGGAGGGCAGATCATTGTGCCTGTTATTTAAAAAGTCGATCACACCGTCCAGGGTGTGTTCGATATTGTTCTTGGCTTTATTTTCGATGGCCCTAACAATCTCCGAATTCACATCCTTGATCTCAATATCGAAATCTTTGGGCATGGAAATGCTCCCATCCCGTAAAAAGATAGACCCACCCCAGTATTTCCAAATGTTCTTACGCAAGGAAGTAATTTCTCCCGTTGGCCGTATGGTAACCAGCCCCACTACCTTGTCTTTGGGTAAATGCGGGAACATGATATTTTCGTACGAGATCAATGGCGGGTTGGTGAGGTAGGCATTCACCAGGTTTTGGATCTTGCTGTCATCGAAGAAATCCACCCCTCTAATTTCATTATTCTCATCCTCTACCCCCACCACTATATAGCTGTTGTTAGCCGGGTTGCTGTTACTTAGGGCACAGATATGTTTCAGGAACTTGGCTTTCCCTTCCTTACTGCCCAGGTCGATCTGTCGTTTTTTGTCGTAAAAACTACACTCATCATTATGAGCGAGAAGGTTCTTTACCAGAAGGCGTTTGTTGATCAAGGTTATTACTTATTATTTATTGCTATTATTTATTACTTATTACTATTATTTATTGTTATTACTTATTACTATTACTTATTATTTATTGTTATTATCTATTTTTTATTGCGATAATCATTTAATGAGCTGAATTTACCTAAACTAATCAAACTTCGATCCTTTTCGGGGAGTTGACTTCAAATAGTTCATAAATCTGGAGATCTGATCGGATAATTCACGTGTTTTGTGGGAAATCGCCATGAAGTCCTCTTCAGAAATATGATCCCTATCGTACGCTCTTTGAAGCTGCGATTCGGTTTCGAAACAAGAACCCCTGGAATAGCTCAGAAAATTTATAAATTCTCTGTTCCCACCCCGTCCAAAGCCTTCAGCAATATTATCCATTATTGAACCTGAGGACCCGTTTATCTGATCCCGAAGTTTATAATCATTTCCGAGAGGGGTAGTGACAATTAAATTCCATACTTCCTTGTTGATTTCGCGAGCCAACTTATATATCTCTAACTCTGTATGGGAATTAAAATGCGCCATTTTAATCAATAAAAAATAACAATAAAAAATAGTGAATAATTTATGTTGATTTATTCACAACAGTACTCGATGCCTGGTCCAGGCTCATCACGGTTAGATCGGCTATATTTACATGAGGTGGCCGGGTAACGGCAAACCAAATTATGTCGGCAATATCTTCAGGAGATAATGGAGTAAAGCCTTTATAAACATTGGCGGCCCGGTCCTTGTCGCCTTTGAAACGCACCTGGCTGAACTCTGTTTCTACCATTCCTGGGTTGATGGCTCCAACCTTTATTCCTTTTCCATTAAGATCTAAACGCATCCCCTGATTAATAGCATCTACGGCATGTTTACTGGCGCAATAAACGTTTCCATTTGGGTAAACTTCCTTGCCGGCGGTAGAACCTATATTAATAATATGTCCGCTACCTCTTTCCAGCATCCCGGGCAGTACTGCTTTCGAAACATATAACAATCCTTTCACATTGATGTCCAGCATGGCATCCCAATCTTCGGTATTTCCCAGGTGGATAGGATCAAGCCCATGAGCATTTCCTGCGTTATTGATGAGGATGTTTATTTCTGAAAAGTCTTCAGGTAACCCATTAATATGTTCGAATACTAAGCTTTTGTTCCTAACATCGAATACCAGAGAATGAACCTTTACTTTTTCTGAAAGTTCCTTTTCCAATGATCCTAATCGTTCTGTTCTTCTACCACAAATAACCAGGTCAATACCATTATCGGCAAATAACCGTGCCGTTGCCATCCCTATACCGGAGGTAGCACCTGTGATCAACGCAATTTTATTCTTCATAATTCTCTTCTAATTATTCACTATTCAGTTCTCACGCCACCTTATGTCCCTGGCTTGCAACCAATAATCTAAACCAGTCTATTTCGGACAGAATGATCTCTGGTGCCGCTGCCGCATTTGAGATCCGTTCTAAAGATGAGGTTCCAATTACAGGATGGATACCCGCGGGGTGCTTCAGTATCCAGGCAAGAAGTAGCTGATCTTTAGTAGCGTTGTATTTTTTAGTTAATTCGTCCAATTCTTTATGTATTCGTATTGTCTGATCTGTTTCTTCTTTAAATACAGATCCCAGGGGGCTCCAGCACATTGGGGTAATCCCCTGAAGCATCATATCATCCAGGCTGCCATTCCACATTGCTTGGTGGGTAGTGACTGAAAACTCGATCTGGTTGGCATAAATATCGTTTTTGGACGCGATAAATGCGGTTTGAGAAGGGGTGAAATTTGAAAGCCCGAACGCTTTTATCTTTCCTTCTGCAATGAGTTTCTCCACAGCTTTGGCGATTTCCTCCGGCTGCATCAACGGACTGGGCCTATGCAGCAGCAATAGATCTAGATAGTCGCATTTTAGATCTGAAATGGACTTTTCGGCACTCCACACGATATATTCGGCATCGTATTGATAGTGTTTTATTTCATTTGTACGAGTCTTGCCAACGTACTGGATACCACACTTCGAGATGATCTCCATGTCTTCTCTATTAACGTTGCTGTTACTAAGGGCATTTCCGAAGGAAGCCTCTGTTGTATAATCGCCATAGATGTCGGCATGGTCGAAACTGCTTATACCTTGTTCCAGACAATGATGGATACGATGTGTCATTTCTTTTTCCGAAAGATCGACTCCCCATATTCCCCATCCCATACATCCCTGAATGATGCGTGAAAATTTTACGGCCATAGTTTTTTTTTGGAAGTTTTAAAGGTAATGAATTGAGCCTAACAATTAAAAGACTGCAGCGGCTTTATCCCTTATATTTTTAACCAATCATTAACAGGATAAACCATAATAAATAAGCAATTTGCGGAACATAATCAACCACATTCAATATAGTTAAACAATTACTTAAAATGGAAGAAGTAACTACTGCATTAGACATTGGTGCGTTAAACGAAAAGATTGAAAAGGAAAGTGCTTTTGTAGATATCTTAACCCTGGAAATGAACAAGGTGATTGTTGGCCAAAAACACATGGTGGAACGTCTCCTAATAGGTTTACTGGGACAGGGACATATTTTACTTGAGGGAGTACCCGGACTGGCGAAGACCTTAGCCATTAATACCCTGGCTCAGGCGGTTCAGGGCTCTTTCAGCAGAATTCAGTTTACTCCGGATCTCCTGCCGGCAGACGTGGTGGGAACACTGATCTACAACATGAAGCTTAACGATTTCAGCATAAAAAAGGGTCCTATTTTCGCAAATTTTGTACTGGCAGATGAGATCAACAGGGCTCCGGCAAAAGTTCAATCGGCCTTGCTGGAAGCCATGCAGGAAAAGCAGGTGACCATTGGAGAGGATACCTTTATACTGGACCGGCCATTTCTGGTTATGGCAACACAAAACCCGATCGAGCAGGAAGGAACTTATCCGCTTCCCGAGGCCCAGGTAGACCGATTTATGCTTAAAACGGTTATCGATTATCCAAAACTGGCGGAAGAACAGCTTATTATCAGGCAAAATCTTAAAGATGGTTTTGAAACGGTAAACCCGGTAGTGTCCATTGAGCAGATCCTAAGAGCACAGAAGTCGGTAAGGGATGTCTACATGGATGAAAAGATCGAAAAATACATACTCGACATTATTTTTGCTACTCGCGACCCGGAACAGTATAACTTATCCGAAATAAAGCCATTGATCGGCTTTGGGGCTTCACCAAGGGGTAGTATAAACCTTGCGATGGCATCTAAATGTTATGCCTTTATAAAACGACGGGGTTATGTAATTCCGGAAGATGTTCGTGCCGTAGTACACGATGTGCTTCGACACAGAATTGGGGTTACTTACGAGGCAGAAGCCGAGAA
>CAJQNO010000107.1 GCA_905479745.1 uncultured Flavobacteriaceae bacterium
GACCTGATGAAGTTTAGAAACTTCGGAAAGAAGTCCTTAACCGAGCTTGAAGAATTGGTAAATGTAAAAGGTCTTAGCTTCGGAATGGATCTTTCAAAATATAAACTAGATAAAGACTAATCCATCATATTTTGCTCCTCAAAATGAGTTGTAGCAAGATGATGATTAAACAAAAAATGTCATGAGACACGGAAAAAAAGTAAATCATTTAGGTAGAAAGACAGCGCACAGAAGGGCGATGTTGGCTAACATGGCATGTTCCCTAATTGAACACAAACGAATAAATACTACGGTTGCCAAGGCAAAAGCCCTGAAGCAATTTGTAGAGCCGTTGGTAACCAAGTCTAAAGTAGATACTACGCACAATCGACGTATCGTTTTCAGCAAACTAAGACAAAAGGATGCTGTAACCGAACTATTTAGAGATGTGGCTGCTAAGGTTGGAGATCGTCCGGGAGGATATACCCGAATTATTAAACTGGGAAATCGTCTGGGTGATAATGCCGATATGGCAATGATAGAGCTGGTAGACTATAACGAGCTTTACAATGCCGGGAAACCAACCAAGAAGAAATCTACCCGTAGAAGCAGACGTGGAGGTGGTGCAAAGGCAGTGGCTCCGGCGACCGAGACAACGGGAACTAAGGAAGAAGAATAAATGAACATTTATTTGTAAATAACTAAGGGATGAGTTTATAAAGCTTGTCCCTTTTTTTATGCTATTTTTGTAAAACTCTTTCAGAAAAATGAAATACCAAAAAAGAAAAAAAGCCATCATTTTACTCGCCGACGGAACCATCTTCCACGGAAAGGCAGTAGCAGGCAGAGAAGGATCTGCGTTCGGTGAAGTATGTTTCAATACGGGAATGACCGGCTACCAGGAGATCTTTACAGACCCCTCGTACTACGGCCAGTTAATGGTAACCACAAATGCCCACATTGGTAACTACGGAACCTTATCGGAAGAAATAGAATCTGAAGGCATTAAGATCGCCGGCCTGATATGTAGAAATTTTAGTTATAATTACTCAAGACCGGCAGCAGACGATTCCCTGGAGTCCTTTCTCAATAAACACGACCTGCTTGCTATTAGTGAAGTTGATACGCGAGCCCTTGTTAATTACATTCGCGATAATGGCGCTATGAACGCGGTTATTTCGACGGAAGTCGACAATATTGAAGGTCTGAAAAAACAACTTGCCGAAGTGCCGGATATGAAAGGTCTGGAATTGGCCAGCAAGGTCTCCACCAAAGAACCTTATTTTGTTGGCGAACCTTCGTCCACTTATAAGATTGCTGCGCTTGATATAGGTATTAAGAAAAATATCCTTCGGAATCTTGCCAAACGAGATTGTTACATAAAAGTATTCCCTCACGATTCAAGCTTCGAAGAAATGAAGGCATTCGAGCCGGACGGTTATTTTATTTCCAACGGGCCAGGCGATCCTCAACCTCTTTCAGAAGCCATTGAAACTGCAAAAAATATTATCGATTCCCAGGCACCTTTATTTGGTATTTGTCTTGGCCACCAGGTGATAGCGCTTGCAAACGGTATTTCCACCTACAAAATGCATCACGGACATAGAGGGATAAATCATCCTGTTATGAATTTACTCACAGGAAAGGGTGAGATCACTTCACAGAACCATGGATTTGCGATCAATAGAGAGGAAGCCGAAGCGCATCCTGAAGTAGAGATCACGCATGTACATCTTAACGATCACACCGCCGCGGGAATCCGAATGATAGATAAACCTGTCTTTTCTGTGCAATATCACCCGGAAGCAAGTCCCGGGCCACATGATGCCGAATATTTATTCGATCAATACATAGCAACTATAAAAAATAACAAACTAGAAACCGCATGAGCATAATAATAGATATACACGCCAGACAGATTTTCGATTCTCGCGGGAATCCTACTATCGAAGTAGATGTAGTTACCGAAAATGGATTCGTGGGAAGAGCTGCTGTACCGTCTGGAGCTTCTACCGGAGAACATGAAGCGGTAGAATTGCGCGACGGAGGGAAAGCCTACATGGGAAAAGGCGTACTTAAGGCTGTGGAAAACGTGAATGGTAAAATTGCGGGAACATTATTGGGGGTGTCTGTGTTCGAGCAGGCCGAGATCGATAAGATCATGATCGAACTGGATGGTACCAAGAACAAATCTAAGCTAGGGGCTAATGCAATTCTTGGTGTTTCCCTGGCATCTGCTAAGGCAGCGGCGAATGAGTTAGGAATGCCATTATATAGATACGTTGGAGGAGTGAATGCTACCACGCTACCCGTTCCTATGATGAATATCATCAATGGCGGTTCGCATAGTGATGCTCCAATAGCTTTTCAGGAATTCATGGTGATGCCGGTAAAAGCAAGATCTTTTACGCATGCTATGCAAATGGGTTCTGAGATTTTTCACAATTTAAAGAAAGTGTTGCATGACAGAGGTTTAAGTACGGCTGTTGGTGATGAGGGTGGCTTTGCACCCACGCTAGATGGAACCGAAGATGCCCTAGATACAATTGCCCTGGCATGTGAGAAAGCCGGGTATAAACTAGGTGATGAAGTGATGATAGCGTTGGATTGCGCTTCGGCCGAATTCTATGTAAATGGAAAATACGATTATACCAAATTTGAAGGGGATAAAGGGAGTGTGAGGTCTTCGAAAGAGCAGGCCGATTATCTTGCCGAACTATGTGATAAATACCCTATTATATCTATTGAAGATGGTATGGATGAAAATGATTGGGAAGGTTGGAAATATCTTACGGAAAGAGTAGGGGATAAAGTTCAGTTGGTTGGTGACGACCTGTTTGTTACCAATGTGGAGAGGTTAGGACGTGGGATTGATGAAGGAATTGCAAATTCGATCTTGATCAAGGTAAACCAGATAGGAACGTTAACCGAGACCATTAACGCGGTTACCATGGCCCAGAATGCCGGTTATACTTCGGTGATGTCTCACAGAAGTGGTGAAACCGAAGATAATACCATTGCAGACCTAGCGGTTGCGCTTAACTGCGGACAGATAAAAACCGGTTCTGCTTCCCGAAGTGATCGTATGGCGAAGTACAATCAGCTATTGCGAATTGAAGAGCAATTATGCGAAATCGCTTATTATCCACAGCGAAAAGCATTCAAGATCTAGTCTATCATTTATAGATTTTAAAGCCCCGTGATTTACGGGGCTTTTTTTGTCATAGAATAATCATCTACAAAATAAATGTTTAAGGAATTTTTAACCTAGATGGCTGCCTTTATGTTAAAAAAATAGCTGGATATTTCGTAAATTAGCAATCCTTACGTAATCTACATTTTTCAAATTACAAATATGTCAAAAACTGCTACCCTTATCATTAATGGCACCTCCTACGAGTTTCCCATTGTTGAAGGAACCGAAAACGAACATGCCATCGATATCAAAACACTTCGTGCCGATACTGGAGGTGTTACTACTCTCGATCCTGGATACAAGAACACGGGTTCCTGCGAAAGTGCTATAACTTTTCTAAATGGTGAAGAAGGTATCTTAAGATATCGTGGATATGCGATCGAAGAACTTGCCGAAAAGGCCGATTTTCTGGAAGTTGCATATTTATTGATATTTGGAGAATTACCTTCAGCAGAAAAACTGCTGAAATTCCATAATGATATCAGGGCACAGTCCAGAGTTGATGAGGATGTGAAGAAAATATTAGATGGCTTCCCTAAGTCTGCGCATCCAATGGGAGTATTATCATCACTAACCTCGGCTTTGGTAGCGTTTAATCCTTCATCTGTGAATGTAGATAGTGAAGAGGAGATGTACAATGCTATCGTACGGATATTAGGAAAATTCCCCGTGCTTACTGCCTGGACCTATCGCAAACGGGCTGGCCTACCTTTAGATTATGGAGATGCCTCCCTGGGCTATGTGGACAATTTCCTGAAAATGATGTTCAAGCATCCAAACGACGAATATAAATCTAATGAAGTAGTAGTTGACGCACTCGATAAATTATTAATCCTACACGCCGATCATGAGCAGAACTGCTCCACTAGTACGGTGCGTATTGTGGGCTCATCTCATGCCGGCCTTTTTGTTTCTATCTCTGCCGGGATTGCTGCACTCTGGGGGCCACTTCACGGGGGAGCTAACCAGGCTGTGATCGAAATGCTGGAAGCTATAAAAGATGATGATGGGGACACCAAGAAATATATGGCCAAGGCCAAAGATAAGAACGATCCCTTCCGGTTGATGGGATTTGGTCACAGAGTATACAAGAATTTCGATCCGAGAGCTCGTATAATTAAGAAGGCGGCAGACGAAGTTCTGGCAGACCTTGGCATAGAAGATCCGGTATTGGATATCGCCA
>CAJQNO010000108.1 GCA_905479745.1 uncultured Flavobacteriaceae bacterium
CTTCGTTTTTATTGAAGTTAATATCCATGCGCATGATTCATTTGCTCAAAAATACAAAAGTGTAGTATTATGCTTAGGATATTATACGATTAATTAACGATATTTGTTGTTGCTCTCTAATTAACAAAATATGATGAATAAAAATACAGTTTTAGCCTGGGCCACATTTATTATGATCGTCGTTGGGATTGGCCTGATTGTTCTTGGAGCCTTTAAATATGAAGATGTTGCCGGTTGGGGATTTGCCTCGGTGGGAATAGGTTTTTTTGCGATCGCCTGGGTTTTTAATGCCCTCAAAGGCCGGGTATAGTTCTAATATAATTTAATTCTAATAACAAGATGTCCGACGATAAGAAAGTTATCTTCTCCATGTCCGGGGTTTCGAAGACCTATCAAAATGCACAAACTCCGGTATTAAAAAATATCTATTTAAGTTTTTTCTACGGTGCCAAGATTGGGATTTTAGGTCTCAATGGAAGCGGTAAATCCACTTTACTTAAGATCATCGCGGGGCTGGATAAGAACCACCAGGGCGATGTTGTATTTGCACCCGGATATACGGTAGGATATTTGGAACAGGAACCACAACTGGACGAATCTAAAACAGTGATAGAGATCGTAAAAGAAGGGGTAGCCGACGTAGTTGGAATTCTGGATGAGTACAATAAAATAAACGATATGTTTGGTCTTCCGGAGGTGTACGAGAATCCGGATAAGATGCAGGAATTGATGGATAAGCAGGCGAAATTGCAAGATCAGATCGATGCGTCTAATGCATGGGAACTGGACACTAAACTGGAGATCGCCATGGACGCACTTCGTACCCCTGAAGCCGATAAACCCATAAGTGTTTTGTCTGGAGGGGAACGACGACGAGTTGCCTTATGCAGGCTCTTACTTCAGGAACCGGATGTTCTGTTGCTCGACGAGCCTACTAACCACCTGGACGCTGAAAGTGTACATTGGCTGGAACACCATTTGGCTCAATATAAAGGAACTGTGATCGCTGTAACTCACGACCGTTATTTTCTTGATAATGTCGCCGGCTGGATATTAGAATTGGACAGGGGAGAAGGAATTCCATGGAAAGGAAATTATTCTTCATGGCTTGAACAAAAATCGAAACGACTTGAACAGGAGCAGAAGCAGGCGAGTAAACGTCAAAAAACCTTAGAACGCGAGCTCGAATGGGTTCGAATGGCTCCCAAAGGAAGACAGGCAAAACAGAAAGCCCGTCTAAGTAATTATGAGAAACTAGCCAGCGCAGATCAGAAACAACTGGACGAAAAACTAGAGATCTATATTCCCAATGGCCCCAGGCTGGGTACCAATGTTATCGAAGCGAAAGGAGTTTCGAAAGCATACGGAGACAAGCTGCTGTACGAGGATCTGAACTTTAAATTACCACAGGCGGGTATTGTGGGAATTATTGGCCCCAACGGCGCCGGTAAAACAACCATCTTCAAAATGATCATGGGAGAAGAAACCCCGGATAAAGGTACTTTCGAAGTAGGAGATACAGCCAAACTTGCCTATGTAGATCAGGCACATTCTAATATCGACCCTAATAAAACCATCTGGGAGAACTTTAGCGATAGCCAGGAACTAATCATGATGGGCGGACGACAGGTAAATTCCAGGGCCTATTTAAGCAGGTTCAATTTCAGCGGAAGCGAACAGAACAAAAAAGTGAGTATGCTTTCAGGTGGGGAGAGGAACAGGCTACACCTTGCCATGACCCTGAAGGAGGAAGGAAACGTACTTCTTTTGGACGAACCAACCAACGATCTTGACGTAAACACTTTGAGAGCACTGGAAGAAGGACTGGATAACTTCGCCGGGTGCGCTGTGATCATCTCTCACGATCGATGGTTCCTCGATAGAATTTGTACTCATATTCTGGCATTTGAAGGGAATAGCCAGGTGTATTTCTTCGAAGGAGGGTTTAGTGACTACGAAGAAAACAAGAAGAAACGATTAGGGGGAGATCTCCTTCCGAAAAGGATCAAGTATAAGAAACTTATTCGTTGATATATTAGTTACAGTGGCAAAAATCACATGATCATTCTTTCAGTTTATGCTTAGCCAAATAAAAGCAATAGCCTTCGATGCCGATGATACCCTTTGGGTGAACGAACCTTTTTTCAGAAATGCAGAAAAGGAGTTTTGTGAATTGATGAAAGATTATATCGATGAGGAACGTTGTAATCAATTATTGTTCGATATCGAAATGCAGAATTTACCCCTTTATGGCTATGGCATTAAGCCCTTTACTCTTTCTTTGATAGAAGCCGCGATACGGTTTTCAGGTGGAAAAATTTCCATAGACGGGATCAACACCCTTATTGAACGCGGAAAGGAAATGCTGGATCAGCCCATCGAGATCCTCGACGGTATTCCGGAAACCTTACAGAAGCTCAATGGGGATTATCGCCTGGTGATGGCTACCAAGGGCGATTTACTCGATCAGGAAAGAAAGCTAATAAAATCGGGCCTTGAGCCTTATTTTCATCATATCGAGATCGTTTCAGACAAAACAGAAGTGCAATACAGCAAACTGGTAAGACACCTCGATGTGAAGCCCGAAGAATTCCTTATGGTGGGAAATTCGGTGAAGAGCGATATTTTACCCGTGTTAAATATCGGGGCACATGCTTTCCATATTCCCTTTCATACTACCTGGGCCCACGAGGTAGTGAAAGAACCTGTGGACCATCCTAATTACAGACGTCTTAATTCGGCTTCTGAAATGTTATTGCAGCTGGGCATTGTTTAATTATTTCTGAAGAATCTCTACCTGGCAGACCGCTGTTTTTGCTTACATCTGGTCCTTCGTCCACGACGAATATTTTAGGTTCTAATACTTCCGAAGTAAACTTCCTAAAAATTACATAAGAATCATTTAGACTCCCTATTTTGAAATTCGGTGCTATATCGAGTATCTTTAACCTTCTCAAAAAAAACCAAATATGAAAAAAGCATTCCTGCTATTTTTAATACTAATTACAACTTCAGCCACACTTCAGGCACAATTGCAAAAGAAGTTCGAATATTTAGATGTTTTTCAACTGGAATATACCGCCGATCCTCAAATTTCTCCCGATGGGAATTACATAGTCTACAGGCGTACCGGTTTCGATATTATGAAAGATCGCGCCAAAGGCAATTTATGGCTACTAAGCACAGATAACCGGAAAATACATCACAAGCTCACCAGTTTTGAAGGTAATGAACGCCAGGCCCGATGGTCGCCCGGAGGTGATAAAATAGCTTTTGTGAGAAGTACCGATGAGGGGAGTGAGATCTTTCTCTACTGGACCGAAACGGGAGCCACCGCAAAATTAACCCAACTGGAGGGCAGTCCGTCTTCCTTGAGTTGGTCACCCGATGGCAAGCAGATCGCCTTTACAATGAAAGTAGATGCCAAAGCGCCTGTCATTGCAAAGATGCCTGAAAAGCCAAAGGACGCGAAATGGGCCGATGCCCCCAGGATCACCGATCGCCTGAAACATGAAGCAGATGGATCTGGTTATATAAAGCCCGGGTTTACCCATATTTTTACCATTCCGGCAGAGGGAGGATCCCCCAGGCAAATGACGAGCTGGGACAGAAATCACAGCGGGAGTTTGTCCTGGTCACCAGATGGTCGCAGGATCTTCTTTTCCTCAAACCTCAATGAAGATTGGGAATATGATTTCAGAAACTCCGAGATTTATGCCATCAACACCGAAACGCTGCTATATGAAACATATACAGATCGCCCCGGGCCGGATAATACGCCAAAAGTTTCTCCGGATGGTAAATGGGTAGCTTCTGTGGGCTTTGCCGATAAAGTTCAGACCTATCAAACAAGAAAGATCGAACTTATGGATATTAAAGGGGAGGGTAAAAGAATCCTCTCTGAAAATCTCGATAGAAGTGCCGAAGATATTACCTGGGATAGCGAAAGTAAAGGATTGTATTTCCTGTACAACGACAAAGGATTAACAAAATTAGCCTACATCGATCTTAAAGGAAAAGTAACAGACATTGTAGATAACGTGGGTGGAACTACTTTAGGCCGTCCGTATTCCAGCGGTAGTTTCTCTGTGTCTAACAACGGAAAGATTGCCTATACCATCTCGTTTCCAGACAGGCCTGCCGACGTGGCGGTGATCGAGAAAGGGCAAAAACAACCTAAAGTACTTACTTCGGTCAATAAAGACTTACTCGACTATCGAATGATGGGGCCGGTGGAAGAAATGTGGTATAAATCCTCCTTCGATGGAAGAGATCTACATGGGTATCTAGTGTATCCTCCCGATTTCGATAAGCGTAAAAAATATCCGCTGCTCGTTGAGAATCACGGTGGTCCAATTTTAAATTACGGACCCCATTTTTCGGCAGAAATGCAGCTTTATGCCGCTGCCGGATACATTGTATTTTACCCCAATCCCCGTGGAAGTACCAGCTATGGAGAAGAATTCGGGAACCTACTCTTCAATAATTATCCGGGTGAAGACTATATCGATGTGATGGACGGAGTGGATGCGGTGATCCAAAGAGGTAAGGTAGATCCGGATCAATTGTATGTTACCGGTGGAAGTGCTGGTGGGATAATGACAGCCTGGATAGTAGGGAAGACCAATAGGTTTAGGGCTGCGGTTGTGGCTAAACCAGTGGTAAATTGGATAAGTAAAACCCTGGTTGCCGACAATTACTACGGTTATGCAGATTCTCGCTATCCGGGGCAACCCTGGGAAAATTTTGAGGGGTACTGGAAATTTTCACCCCTTTCTCTTGTTGGGAATATAGAAACACCTACTATGGTGATGGTAGGTATGGACGATCTAAGAACTCCTCCCAGTGAAGCGAAGCAGTTATATCATGCTTTAAAACTTCGGAAGATAGAGACCGTGCTGGTTGAAATACCCGATGCTTCCCATGGGATCGCATCGCGGCCAAGCAATCTTATAACCAAGATCGCACATACGCTGGCCTGGTTCGAAAAATATAAGGAATAAGGTATTTAAGAAATTATTGAGGCTATTTTTTATAAGTTCAATTCCATCTTTATATTACTTCGTTTGTATGGGCTGTTAGGTTCTACTTCAATTTCTTGAAAACCATACTTACGGTATATATGAATGGCGTTTTCCAGTATCGTATTAGAATAGAGTATAAGCTTTGCTTCCCCTAGCTCTTTTGCGTGATCAATACAGTATTGCAGTAATTGTTGGCCTATTCTCTTTCCTCGCTGATCGGGTAAAACAGCCATTTTGGTTAGTTCGAGAAAGCCGCTATGATGCTTCATTAAGGCGACTGTTCCCAATACCTTTTCACCTTCCTTGGCGAAAAAGATGTAACCACCGGGACCCAGGATATATTTTTCCGGATTACTTAGAACTTCCTTATCGAAATCTTCAACATAGAAATAGGTTTCCAGCCACTCGATATTCAGTTTGTAAAAGTCTGATGCGTAGTCTTTTTGATATGGAATGATCTGGAGGTTCATTCTTACATTTTAGAATTTATATATTCGATCGCTTCAGCCTCTTTCTCAAGCGTGGATTCGTATATGGATTTTGCTTTTGCCATGATATCTTCAGCAAAGCCCCTGTCTTTTATATCCTTTGCATTGATCCTTACATTAAAGTATGCCCCTAGAACCGCAGTCCTGGCACATAGAACTCCTACGCCTGCATCAGACAGCGAGGAGGGTAGTCCATCTTTCATCATCTGTAGCATAACTTCAATGGATTGATGCGATGTTTCCATCACCTCGAAAGGAATTTGAGTTGCGTATTTGGTGGCTTCTTCGATGGCTTCACGGCGTGCCGATTTTTCCTCATCTGTTCCCTGTGGCATTCTGAAACCTTCGATGATCTTATTAAATGCGTTGGTATCCTCGTCTACCAGGTACAGCAATTTCTTCATATAAGCTTGTCCTTTTTCTGCCCATTCTGAAAAATATTCCCATTTATCGTCCCAGCCTGCTTTGTGTGCAGATAAATTGGCAACCATGGTGCCCAGGGCCACTCCCAGACTTCCAACATATGCCGAAATAGAACCTCCTCCCGGGGCTACCGATTCTCCGGCGGTCTCATCTGCGAAGTGGGTTAACTTAAGGTCGACAAGCTTCTTATCATCACCATCGAGCATATATTCGATGATCTTTTCATTTGGGTTGAAAGGCTTAAGATCGTCCAGCCCCAGGGATTTTACGGCAATCTTGATCTTTTCACTTTCGGAAACCCCCAGCGATCTATTTTGTTTTACAAGGAAATAGTCTGCCGCATCCAGCATCGCTTGCAAAGGAATAAGACCAATTAATTCTGAACCTGTTACTCGAAGTCCGCGGGTTTCGGCTGCCTTACAGGTCTCATCGAAGGCGATGTGCATAGAAGTGATCGAGATATTAGTAAGGTTATAGGAGATCTGAGCGATCCCATACTCTTCGATAAACCAGCCAATTCCCTTTACGGCTTTAAGCTTTCCGGGTATCCGAACCGGTTCACCGTTCTCATCCAGTACCTTCTTTCCAGTGATCGGATTGCCTTCTCGTTTTACTCTTCCGGCCTCTCGGATATCGAAGGCTATAGCGTTGGCACGCCGGGTAGAGGTGGTGTTGAGGTTTACATTATAGGCGATCAGAAAATCCCTTGCCGATATAGCAATGGCACCGGTGGTGGCCACATTTTTATTGAATTCGGCTGGCCCAAAATCCGGTTTCCAGGATGGATCGGAAAGTTTTTTAGGTAAGCCTTCGTATTCTCCGGAACGGCAGTTTGCCAGATTTTTTCTTTTATCTTCTTTGGCGGCACTTTCATAAAAATATCCGGGAATACCTAGTTCTTTTCCCACCCGTTCGCCTAATCGATGGGCGTATTTTGCCGTTTCTTCCAGGCTAATGTTGCGGATCGGGACCAGCGGACAAACATCGGTTGCACCAAACCTAGGATGCTCCCCCGAGTGTTTGCTCATATCGATGAGTTCCGAAGCCTTTTTAATAAGTAAAAATGCCGCATCAATAACTTTTTCGGGTTCGCCTACAAAAGTGATCACAGTTCTGTTGGTGGCCTTACCAGGGTCAATATCCAGTAATTTAACACCATCTACTGTTTCTACGACCTTGGCTATCTCATTGATCTTTGCCATATCCCTTCCTTCACTAATATTGGGGACACATTCTATAAGTTGTTGTTGCATTGTTAAATTTTTTTCGAAATATATTTTTAATTAGTTATATCCTGAATAAGGTAAGCGAGAGCCTTACCCACGGTGTTATTTTCGGTTTTATTTGGAATGGCCTCACATATATGCACATAGGCAGGAACCGGATTTGTTGCAAAAAAGCGTGCAAATTGCCTAGCCTGTTTAAAGTTGAATCCGGAGGGTGTCATGGCACTGCTAGGAAAAGATTCGATGGCGTCGACGTCGATCTCTAGTCCGAAGCTACCGGACCTTATAAACTGCTTTGCCAGTTTTATCGCCTGATAGAACGAGGGGTTTTCCTTAATGATAATGTCTTCGAAGAAATAGAAAGCGATCCTGTTTTTAAATTGTGCCATCCGGTCGTAGACCTGTTGAGAGGTATAACTTTTATGAATTCCGAAAATGGCATATTTATTCAGATATCCTTTTTCCATTGCATAGGAAAACGGATTGCCACTATGGCGATGTTCAAGGGGTTTAAAATCGCTATGAGCATCCATGTTGATCACATTTACGGGTTTTCCCAGGGCGTCGGCTGTACCTTTTAATATTCCGAAGGCATTATTATGGCCACCGCCAATCACTATAGGGATCTTACCGGCGGAGACCACCCTGCGAATAAGTTGAGCGACTTCCAGATCGATCTGTTCTACCAATTTTCCAATGGTTTCCCCAAAGGTATCACCATCAGGATCCAGCATATGGGCAGTCCTCATTTCTTCCCGGCAGTCCAATTCACCCAGGATGATCACTTTTTCCGGTTTGGTTAGTGAATTAGCCTGCATATTGAGAAGAGCATTTAAACACTCATGCCAGGCTTCTGAAGTGCCTTTATTTCCGAAGTTAGCCAGAACACCAATATCTTCAGGTATGCCCAGAATTACATATTGGGCCTGATGAGATTTAAGATCATCCAAGGAAGGTACAGTTCCAACCTTTTCGCCATATTTTGTTTCTCCTTTCCGAAGTTTGGTCAGGGAGATCAAATAATTTTTATCGTATAAACTGAGTTTACTCATACAAATTCCCCGTTACAAATTACCTGTTCGATATAATTACTTCCGAAGGAATACGGAAGGAACCCATAAGAAGGAATTTTCTTGGTGATAATGAGATTGGCTTTCTTTCCTTTGGTGATGCTTCCATGAGTGTGGCTTAATCCCATGGCATGTGCCGCATTGATAGTTGCAGCATTTATGGCTTCTTCGGGCGTTAATTTCATTTTTATACAAGCCGCTGCAAGTACAAAATTCATATTACCGGTGGGTGAGGAACCCGGGTTAAAATCGGTTGCAATAGCTAGCGGAATACCAGCATCTATCAAAGCTCTTCCCGGTGTATAGGGTATACTTAGGAAGAAGGAGCAGGCGGGTAGTGCTACCGCTATTGTATTGGAATGCTGAAGCTCTCTTATATCATCATCACTTACTATCTCAAGGTGGTCCACGGAAAGTGCATTGTGTTTCACCCCAACTGCCACACCACCAATGCTGTTAAACTGATTTACGTGTATCTTGGGGGTTAGCCCGTATTTTGAGGCCGCGGATAGTATCTTATCGGTATCTTTCACCGAAAAATAACCTTCTTCACAGAAGACATCAACATAATCGGCTAGATTTTCGGATGCCACAGCGGGTAACATTTCATTACAGATAAGATCCACATAGTCGTCTTTTTTATTTGTGAATTCCTTCGGAAGTGCATGTGCCCCTAAGAAGGTCGTGCGTACCGTAACCGGATAGGTTTGCCCGAGTCTTTTTGCCACGCGTAGCATTTTAAGTTCGGCTTCTGTAGTGAGACCGTATCCACTTTTAATCTCTATTGCTCCGGTTCCCAATTTCATTACTTCTTCCAGGCGTTGGGCCGATTGCGCGAACAGATCATCTTCGGAAGTTCGCTGTAGATTTTCCGCACTATTGAGAATCCCACCGCCTTTTAGGGCTATTTCCTGATATGTGAGTCCGTTGATTCTATCGACAAATTCCTGTTCTCTATTCCCGGCAAAAACGATATGCGTATGCGAATCGCACCACGACGGAAGTACGATCTTTCCGATACAATCTATGGTCTTATCAATGTTGCCTTCGGGCTGTGCCATCATGCTTCCAAAGTCTACTATAGTATCATCTTCTAGGAGAAGCCACGCATTTTTTAGAGTAGGCAAATGCTTCATTTCACTACCTTTTAGCAGCTGTGTGGAAGCGTCCCTAATTTGTAGTAATTCCTTAATGTTGGTTAGTAAAACATTCATTGGCTAAAGATAGCAAACCTGAAAAGGAATTTATAAATTAGTAGGGTAAAAAATATCTTTTGAAATGAAATCGAAGTCACCCGGTGTGAATACCATTTGCACCCACGTTGGAGAACTAAAGGATGAACAATACAAGGGAGCCATCTCGCCTTTGTATATGTCGAGTTCGTACGCCTATGAGAATGTGGATGTAAAGCGTTATCCCAGATATTTCAACACCCCAAACCAGGAAGGTCTGGCAAAAAAGGTGGCGGCTTTAGAACATTGTGAAGCCGGACTTATTTTTGGAAGTGGAATGGCTGCAATTAGTCATACTATGCTGGCATTTTTACGGCAGGGAGATCATGTGGTGGTTCAGAAGACTATTTATGGAGGAGCCTATAATTTTATGGTTGAAGAATTTCCTAAATATGGAATTAGTTACGATTTCACGGATGGTTTTACAGAAACCGACTTCAGAAATAAAATAAAACCAAACACAAAAGTGATCTATGTGGAAACTCCCTCCAATCCACTAATGCTGATCACCGATCTGGAAATGATCTCCAGGCTGGCTAAGGAATACAGGCTCGTATCTATGATCGATAATACCTTCGCCACACCAATAAATCAGACGCCTGCCGATTTCGGGATCGATATTATGATCCACAGTGCGACCAAATATATGGGAGGCCATAGTGATATTTGTGCGGGAGCGGTGGCCGCTTCAGAAGAACATATAAAGAAGATCTGGAATGTAGGGAAGAACCTCGGAGGAAGTTTAAGCGATTATACGGTTTGGCTACTGGAAAGAAGTATGAAGACTATGGGAATTAGGGTTAAGGCGCATAACCGGAATGCCCGCAAAATAGCGAGGTGGTTGAACGATCATGAATTAGTACAAAAAGTATATTATCCCGGATTGAAGGAACACCCGGACTATGAGCTCGCAAAGAAGCAGATGAAGGGTTACACTGGGATGCTTTCTTTCGAATTAGTATCTGGAGTAGATCCCAATAAATTCATGGAATCCCTTTCAATGATCAAGCAATCCATGAGTTTAGCCGGGGTGGAATCCACGATCCTGTCTCCGGCAAAGACATCTCATGCATTATTGAGTGTGGAAGAAAGAGAGCGGCAAGGGATTTCGGATGGTTTATTGCGATTTTCGATAGGTATTGAAAATAAAAACGACCTAATTGCCGATCTGGAACATGCTTTTAGGGAAGTTTCCAGTAATCGGTTACAAAAATCACTTGTATGAAACTAGACATATTAGCGATTGGGGCTCATCCGGATGATGTTGAAATGAGTTGTGGGGCCACCATCGCCAAGGAGATCGCAGCGGGAAAAGTTGTGGGAATATTAGACCTTACCCGGGGTGAATTAGGTACACGAGGAAGTGCCGAGATAAGGAGTAAGGAGGCAAAAGAAGCGGCTAGGATACTAGGTGTAAAGGTTCGTGAGAATTTAGGTCTTTCAGATGGGTTTTTTCAGAATACCAAAGAGGCACAGTTAGCAGTTATAAGGATGATTAGAAAGTATCGTCCGGAAGTTGTATTGTGTAATGCGGTTGAGGACCGGCATATCGATCATGGAAAGGGAAGCAAGTTAAGTAGTGATGCCTGTTTTTTGAGCGGTCTTCGTAGAATTGAGACCGAATTAGATGGTGAATCTCAGCAGGCATGGCGACCAAGGCATGTCTATCATTACATTCAATGGAAGGAACTTGAGCCCGACTTTGTGGTGGATGTTAGTGGTTATATGGATAAGAAGTTGGAAGCTGTGTTTGCGTATAGGAGTCAGTTTTACGACGAAAACTCTAAAGAACCTGAAACGCCGATCTCGAGTAAAAATGCCACGGAAAGTTTGAGGTATAGAAACCGAAATCTTGGGAGACTAATTGGGACTGAATATGGAGAAGGATTTACGGTAGAGCGTTATACGGCGGTACATTCGGTTTTCGATCTTATTTAAAATTTAAATAATAGTATTGCGGAAGCAGGGGAAAAGATTTATATTTGCCTCCGCTTTTATAGTAAAAAGCAAATGGTGGTTGTAGCTCAGCTGGTTAGAGCGCTGGATTGTGGTTCCAGAGGTCGCCGGTTCGAACCCGGTCTTCCACCCGTTAAAGCCTTCAGCGTAAGTTGAGGGCTTTTTTTGTGGATAATGGGGTATTGAAAAGTACTGGCACAAAGGAACTGATCTTATTTCAGCCGGTCCTTGAGGAAAAGTTTAACGATAAGTTTTTCCCATAGGTTTTTAGGAGTTAGTTGAATTCCCATATATCGCAATTTTTCTGCTTTGTTGATAGCTGCAACGGCAAGTATGAAGAGTACTACTATGGTAAGAATTAATGTGAATATCCACCAAATCATAGGATCAATTTAATTTTGTTGAGGCTATCTGAAATAAAAATTTTCCCGGGAGTTATCCCGGGAAAATAGAATGTTGACCTATCAATAAGTAACCTCTTAACATGTTTAATTAATTATGATCAACAAACATTCACTGATTAGTTAGGATTATTGTAATAAGAAATGAGAAACATAAAATCCAAAAGTTCAGTTCTGTTATCAATTAATTTAGTTTTGGGTTGGATATGAGAGCAGACTCGTCATGAAAATCTGCTCTCAGGCTCTTTTATTTATGTCCGGCGTGGTGCAAACCTAAAAATTACCTATAAAAAGCGCGAGGGACATATCACGGATCAAAGGGATCTGATGATGTATATTAAAAGAACGTTATCCAACTTATTGTCGAGAATATTGAGTAAAAATTCTATCGTGCTCTTACCACATAATCATTTGAAAAATACTGGCTTGAACAAATTGTGTTGTTGGGTATTTGTTCAAATTCTGAGAACAGAATTAAGATGAAAGAGAATCGTAAATTTCCAACGTGGACAGACGAACCTAACTCTTAATTTTCGACAGTTGAAAGATACTATGGCGAGATAAGCTCACCTAAAAACAATCATCTACATTTCATCTATATAGACTCTATATTAGCTCTACAAGTTGCTTAATTCACAGTATAAGCAGTGCAGAATACATGAATCGGTATAATAATTATACAAAGTTGTTCTATCGCGACGCATACTTTAATTTTATTCTAGGTTATTGTTCCATATCTCCATTGTTAATTAATAGCCAGAACTTCCTAATTCTACGCATGGCATATAGGAATAGGCATAAATTGAATATAGATTGATGCTACATGGTAGGAGGGCCTAATCCACAACTACCTGGTCAATTTTTCTGAAGGAGACAGTTGAAAAGATATTCTCGTCTGTTAACTAGGGTAAGTTACTTATATGTAATTCTCCAATGATATCAATCCTAAGCTGGATTGGTTGTGTTAATACCCTCCTGTGCATTAGATATTTCCATAAATATTAAGTAAAAATGAAATACCTGATATTTATTCCCCAGATTTACCTTTTTTATAGTTATTCATTTTGCAGGTAAAGCATAATGGTTTTAATTGATTGCAAGAAAAGCGAAAGTTTGACTCTAGGCTATTTAAAAAATAACCTCCCCCTAATTCCAGTTGGACTAGAGGGAGGAGTCAAATTACCTATACGTTTGCCAAAATTAGGCACAGAAGGCAAGGAATATCGCAAGGGAATTGACTGGTGGGGATATTCATACAACTTCATGATCATTAAATGAGGTTGAATTAGGTGCCGTAACTAGCTACATAAGCAGGCGAATTGAAAAGCCGAATCTGATTTTTGCCAAGTTTCCAGCGATCATATGCATTGTCTATTTTATCGCATATTTGTTTTACCAAACGATTCCTGGTTTGCCTTAGTGAGACGTAATTGACAGGTTGATCCAATTGATACTCCAAAAGATCTTTGGGGGTACCGGAACAAAAAATTCGATCCAGATATAATTTGGTTTTATGCTCTGCATATTGATCAAGGTCGTTGGCTTCGTTTATCATATAAATAAATACAGTATCCATATGAGAAGAACTGTTATTCATCCTAATGAATCGTTCTAACCTGCAGTAATCCACATCGGGATATTTCTCTATCAGAATTTTTGATAAGAACAGGCCATGAGCAGCATGGGAATCAATCAAAACAATTTTCATAGTCTATTATTTTAGTTAATTATGGTGGCTTGTCATTCACACACCTCTTTCATTTTTCTATCAGATTTCAAATCAGGTCAATACTTCTTGTAAACACCGGTATGAAGTAGGGCGAATACTTACATACCGGTATTACAATTGCGGGGCAAAACAGGTTGATCTAATTTTCATGAGGCGCATTTTATAATGGTCTTTACTTGATTTGACAGTTGCACAAAGTATTTTCCCGAAGCGTAATCATCAAGTGAAAATCCAGGGGATTTTCCCGACTCAAAAACATCTATGACCTCGATTATATTTTCACTAGCATCGATTATGGCTAATTGTGAGGAGTTAATAACTACTGCGCTGAGAAATCTTGTTCTTTTCAAGAGATTTAAGCCTGCTTTAGGGAGCTTTAATCTTGTGTGATACACAGGTTCTAATTGTAGTGTTGACATAATTATTGGCTTTAATTGATTTTTCCTGTCACAAACATAGTTGGCAACCTACTAGCTATCAAAAAAAGCATATATACAACACCTATACACCCCTTATACATTATATAGACATTATCATTATATCTGGTAAGAACGTCACATTTATAAAGGGTTTAAAAGAAAATTTAAATACAGAATAATGACTTTATTTTTAGTCAAAATGCTATTTAAACGGAATGAATATTCGATAAAGTGAAGCAGTTGAAAACTAATCTATGTTAACAAATAAAAAAGGGCCGTTTATTAATTAGTTAAACGGCCCATAACACTTCCAATATGGAAAAATCATGCTCAATAATAACACCTAACGCAGGTTACCCAGGTAGATGTGTCAACACGAACTAGTGGAAGTGAATCAAGAAAAAGGACTTACACTACTTGGTGGTTTAGCTAAAAACCAATAAATCCGAAATCCACCTTTATCTTGGTGGATTTCCAACATGAAAACAATGGGGCATGTTATGTATGCCATGTTCAATATTAAACTGTTTGCAAGTTAAACCCTTATAAGGATTTAGAATCGTGAAGAGTATTCGTTATTCCTATACTTTATTTACATAAACCATCTACTAACATTGAGATTCAAGTTTTAAAACTGTGAGATTAAAATAATAGGAGGTTGTTTTATACTTTTACAAGCTTTTGATAAAGCCGTCCAGGTCGTCATCCGCAGACAAGCCTAATTGGTGTCTTAAGCGAGATCTGTTTTGATAAACGGAAGTAAGAACGATGTTCTGCATCATGGCGATTTCTGAATTATCTATACCTAATCGGATTAGCGAGCATAGTTTTATTTCAGACTTGGTAAGATGCGGAAATTGTGTTTTTAGCTTTTGATAAAATTCATTGCTTAGATGATGCACCCGATCATTAAATGCAATTATAGACTTTTCGGCTTTTACCTTATTGAAAATTTCTGTTTCTAATTGTTCAAAGGCTATGTTCTTACTCCTACCGGTACATTTCTTTATATTTTCCAGCTGTACCAATAATTCTTTAGCCCATTTCTGATTGTATGATATATTTAGAGCAAAATCTATAAGATCTTGTTTCTTCGCATCAATTTCCGATGCCAAAAGTTGGTTTTTAAGTTGCTCGTTGTTCGCCCTTTCTTCTTCCAGAATCCTGGCCGATCTGGCTTGGCGAACACTATGTCTAAACCTCGAAATAAGCGTAAATATCAATAAACCCAGGGAACCCAAAATTAAGATTAAAAGCCAATAAATTAAGCGGCTTCGCTCCTGCTGTTCCAACCTAAGTTGCTTTTCCTGTAAATAAAAATTTTTGGATCTCTCCAGAGCAATATCCTTTAATCTAGAGAAATAACTGAACTTCACATCCTTGTTTACATTTGCTACACTATCTATTAGAGTGTGAGCTTTTGTAGCGTAGCTGTACGATTCTTCATAATCTCCCTGTTTAAGGTAGTAGTCTTCCCAGGTACGGGCAATCAAGATTTCATTCTGTTCCTTATTGTAATATTCGCCAAGAGAGTCCATTTTAACTTCAATTTCAGGCAAGAACGCTCCGGCAAAATTCAAATTGCCCATTTTTATTTCTGCTCCGGCCCACTGTATTCCTGCGCGCATCCAACGTTCCTCATCAAAATATTTTTGATAAAACCCATAGTTTTCAGAGAACAGGTCTCTGGCTTTGGAATATTCTTCTCGCTCCATGTGAATTAGTGCAATATTGTCGAACATACTTCCCTGTAAAATTTCATAGCCATCATACTTTTCTTTAGGAAATGAATACACTTTTTTAAAATAACTCATGGCCAGGTCGTATTCCTTGAAATATGTAAAGAAGTAAATACCTGCATTGTTGTAGGCGGAGAGCTTAAACGGATGAGTGGGTTGATCCTCGTAATAGTTTATTAGCTCTCGGTTGATGCGTTTTAGACTATCCAGATCATTCTTTTCAATGTAGGCATCAGACATCAACTTATAAATTATCGTCACATAGGAGTAGTATTTTAATTTTTTCGCATACGGCAGTCCTTTCTTACCAGTTTGAAGTACCATATCGTATTGATGATTATCTGCGAATCCCTGTATAAAGATCAAATAAAACGTATTGAGAAGCGTGTCATTGGTGACTCCTTTCAGTAAGTCGAGCCCCTTGTAATAATCCATTACGTCCGGTGGATTCTCCCTATTATAATCTTTTTGAAAGGTCTCTGATAAGAAGGTTTCGAATCTCTGGTTAATTTCGTCTGTACTCTGCGCTACTAAAACATCGCCCGAAATATGAGAAAAGCCTAATATTAGTAAGCATGATAAAAATAATTGTCTTATAAACATCATTTTGTGTTAATAGAAAACTAATCACAGCACCATATCTTCTTATTTCACGGATTCGGGGATATCCAGCTAAACAATTTTAATTATGCCGCTTCGACTAAGGTAGTAATCATTACGGCCCATACATAAATTTGGATATATACTATTTATATACAAGTAAGGGTTTTGAAAATAGAACGCGAGTAGAATCAGGCACTTAGCCGAAATTAAAAAATCAGATAAAAGATGCGTAATATCGGATGAGAACACGAAATTCGCTTGGTTAAGGGTTAGCATATAATAACCGCAGAAGTAAGAATAATGAAAAAGGTATCCGTAAATATGTTGAAAAGTGAATCAGATTTCCGAAATAAAGGTGTCCAAATCCTGATCCGGATTAAGTTTCATCCTTGTTCTTAATCTGGACCTGTTTTGATAGACGGAAGATAAATTTATATTCTGCATGAGAGCAATTTCCGGATTATCAATATTTAAACGAATAAGTGAGCATAATTTAATTTCCGATTTGGTGAGAAAAGGAAATTGAAGCTTTAGGCTATGATAAAATTCGTTACTTAGTAGATCCACTCTATTCTGAAAATCGATAATCTCCTCTTCCGCCATCACTTTATACTTGATTTCCTTCTCTAGTATTTCGTAACC
>CAJQNO010000109.1 GCA_905479745.1 uncultured Flavobacteriaceae bacterium
GACGGCGGCTCTTTTACCGGGATTGGCCTTTAGAAAATTATACGCATAGATCATCCCGGAGATACCGGCAGCACAACCCATTTCGGTAACGGGCAGGCGTAAGATATCCTGCCTCATTTTCAGCTCATTGATTAGATACGCATCTACAGACGGGATCATGATCCCGGTACAACTCACGGTTATAATATAATCTACATCGGTTGGAAGCCATGCGGCTTTCTCCAGGGCTTTATTGAGGCATTGAGCTCCCAATACCTTCATTTCGCGGCAATAGATCGCATTTCTATCCTCAAATGAAGTATGCAGGAACATATCTTCAGCATCCATAATAGAATATCGCCTTTCTACGCCTGCTCCTTCAAATATCTTTAGCACCTTTCTTCTAAAGCGCTCATCCTGGCCGCCCAGCCAAGCATCCACATAAGGAATAATTTCGTCTGTACTTCTTGTGTATTGAGGAAGTTGCTTGGCAACCGATTTTATTTTTACGCTCATGTCTTTTCAATGATCCATTGATACCGAAATGCCCATTTCCATCGTATTTGATGTTTTGCAGCTATATTTTTAGAAAATGCTTCCAATTCCTTTTTTTTAAAAGCCCTGGCAATGGAAATTAATCCGTCATTTCTGGCAGTGGCGGTGCGAACAAACAATGTACTCACAATTTTAAAAAGAACAAAGGCGATCCTACTTCGCTCTAAGTCGTTAACCACGATCCCTACTTTCGTCATGGAGTATAGTTTTTTCAGAAACAATTCTATCTCTTCATCTGTGAAATGGTGTAAGAACAAACTACAAATGGCGATATCACAGTCTATAGTTTCAAATGCTTCAGAAAAAATATCCATTGTAATAAATTCGATCTCCGGATACGCTTCAGATCTTCGCCTGGCCTCTTCTATAATATGGCGATTAGCATCCAAGCCTATGAATTTTAACCGCACACCGGGAATGTTTATAGACTCTTTGCAAACTCTAAGCATCTCACCATCCCCACAGCCCAGGTCTAATATGGTTATCTCATTTTTGTTGGTAATCTTTTTAAGAAGCTGTCTTATACCGTTGAGAGTGATTAAATTTCCGCCCAGCCACTTATTCACTCGTTTTAAATCACTCAATAAATTCTCCATTTCTTTGCCCTGGAAATGGAAATCGTCCATAAGTTCCTGTTGATTGGATCTGTATTTAGAATTAAAATATATCATACCATCAAGGTCCCATGGGTTTTCCTGATCACGTAAGGTAAAATTGACGGAAACCTGCTAATAGCCTTATAAGTGAACACAGACGCCGTATCGTTTAATAATAATCGCTGTATACGAGCCCCGGTCATTAGTCTGCGGGAAAAAGTTTTCTTCCATACTTCTTCATAGGCGCTTTCAAGTAGTTGTCGGTTAGCTCCCTTAATGTGAATTTCACTTAGGTATAATTCTGAAAAGATCTTCGCCGAATGTATAGCCATGGCCATTCCATTTCCACAAAGTGGATGAATGAGCCCGGCACTGTCTCCCAACATGAAGATATGGTTATGGATAACCGATTTTTTTGCGAAGGAGATCTGACTTATACTCAGCGGCTTTTCAAATAGCGGCCTGGCATGTTTAAAGAAATTCTGCAATTTCTTATTCCTGCTCATCACTGTTCTCTGAAAATCTTCTATCCCATCGGCCTTATTAAAAGACCTAAGGGTGGTGAGGTAGCAGGCATTCACGGCACCAGATTCTGTTTTTGAAAGTCCGCAATAACCTCCTTCGAAATTGTGTAATGCCACCCGGTCTTCCGGAAAATCAAAATCGTAATGCGCTTTTACAGCCATCCAATGCGTTCGCTTCTTAATGAAATCACGCCCCAGTTGTTTATCGAGAAGCGACCTCTTTCCGTAAGACCCCACGACAAATCTACTTTTATAATGCTTTTTACTCTGAGTATCAATTATAAATTCATCATTTAAGTACTTTATGGAAACAGCGGTATCGAATATGATATCGATTTGTGAATCAAGGGCATCAAATAATAGTTTATCCAACGAATAGCGTGAAATACCAAAGCCACCCAGCGGAAGGTCACTTTCAATAGTTTCTCCTACCCTTGTACTGATCTCGAACCTGGAAATAGGAACCGCCCCGTGTACATGAGGATCGATTCCGATGTCGTTTAAATAGGGTAAAACCTCGTTAGACACGTATTCGCCGCAGACTTTGTGTTTAGGGTACGGGTGTTTTTCAATTAAAAGGATACGGATATCGTGTCGCTGCAAATGCAGGGCAGTACAAAGGCCGGCCAGCCCACCACCTATGATAACGATATCATAATCCAACTGATGCATTTATTTTGTTCTTATACAGCAAAAAAAATCCCGATGCCGGACATCGGGATTAGAAATGTTTATACCTGATTAATTTCCCTGGGCTTGTTTCTGGGCTTCTTTCTTCATTTTCTCATTAGGAACGATAGCAATATTTACCCTTCGGTTCTGGGCCCTACCTTCGGCAGTGCTATTGTCTGCTATAGGACTGGTCTCCCCATACCAATCTGTTGTAAAACGCGAAGCGTTCAACCCTTTGGATTGGGTAAAGTAATTGGTAACCGCAAATGCTCTGTTCTTGGAAAGAGTCATATTATACTCATCAGAACCCGTGCTATCGGTATGACCTACCACCAATACGTTGGTATCTGGATATTCTATCAACACACCAGCCAGCTTGTCGAGCGTTGCCTGGGATGCTGCATTTATATTGTATTTATTAGTTTCAAAATAAACCCCGCTATTCTCATCGAACGTCACTACGATACCATCGTCAACGCGTTCTACCTTAGCACCTGGAATCTCTTCTTCGATCTTCTGAGCCTGTTTATCCATTCTATCCCCAATAATGACTCCAGCGGCACCACCTACAACACCACCGATAACCGCCCCGGCTTCACCATTACCTCCTTTACCCACATTATTACCGATAATAGCACCCAAAATGGCACCTCCGGCAGCACCAATTACGGCACCTTTTTGTTTATTGTTAGCATTCTTTGTTGCTTCGCAGCTCGCAAAACTTCCCACGAATAATACAAGGGTTGCCACGATCACTATGTTTTTTATTAATGTCTTCATTATTCACTGATTTTAGAAAAGTTCATATAAATTGTAAAAGGTTTGCCATCTAGGTTCACAGTTTGCTCCCACTGCATTGCAGAGTTACTTAGTTTTGCCAAGCGTAGCCTGAAACCAACACTATTCTCAGATTTTTTCTTTTCGTTAGTAGGCTTTAGAAGGAAATCATATAAACCCGTTGTTGGGTCGATCTCCTGAATGGCGAAGATAAAATACCGTTCACCTGTAGGGCAGTTACTGTCTTCAATGGAATAATTACCGGTATTGTTATTTGGAATAAATCTCCAGTTGCTGCCTTCGAAGCACTCTTTGGAAGTGTCGTTAAGCAACTGAACGTTAAAGGTGCCGGATTCACTGTAAGTGATCTCATCCAGACTCCAATACCCCTTTATTATCTTTCTTGATTCCTGCACCGTTTTTGGCGTGCCACAGGAAAAAAATACGGCAGCCAGAACTGCTAATACGATGGTTTTTCTCATTGTTAAGATTTTAAGTTGATGTAAGGTTTGCTTACTTCATATCCATACACGGGAGTCTGAAGCATCTTTTTATAAAAATAACAAATATTACGATGAAAAAAGAATAAGTAGCTCTTTTATCCTGAAAGGGTTAGTAAAACGGGATTTGGTAGATCTAGTAGCTTAGAAGCTCGAGTAGTTCCTGCTTGAATTTTCGCTTCGACAAATATATATTCTCAAGATTAGCGGCAAATGGAATAGGTGTTTCCAGACTAGCTACCCGTTTGATCGGGGCGTCGAGAGCTTCGAAACATTCATCGGCGATCATGGCCGCGATATCGGAGGCGATGCCGCCAAAGCGCGAATCTTCCTGAAGAATGATCACCTTCCCGGTTTTCTTCACCGAATTGAATATGGTTTCCGTGTCCAGTGGAGCCAAAGTCCTTAGGTCGATCAGGTCTGCGGAAACCGCATCCATGTTTTCCAGTTCTTCTAAAGCCCAGTGTACTCCGGCACCGTAGGTAATAATTGATATATCCTCACCCTCCATTAGCAGCGCAGCCTTGCCCAAAGGTATGGTGTAATAATCGGTTGGTACCTGCTGTCGTACACTTCGATATAAAGCCTTATGCTCGAAGAAAAGCACAGGATTAGGATCTTCAATACTTGTAGCGAGTAATCCTTTGGCGTCGTATGGAAACGCCGGATACACCACTTTCAAACCAGGAGTATGGGTGAACCATGCTTCGTTCGTCTGACTGTGAAACGGACCTGCTCCCACCCCGGCGCCACAAGGCATACGAATAACCACATCTGCATTCTGCTCCCATCTGTATTGGGTCTTGGCGAGATAATTTATAATAGGATTAAAGCCCGAAGCAACAAAATCTGCAAACTGCATTTCCATAACCGATTTAAATCCGTTGATGGAAAGCCCCATTGCCGCAGAGACTATGGCAGATTCGCAAATGGGCGTATTTCGCACACGTTCCTTTCCGAAGGCGTCCAGAAATCCTTCTGTGATCTTAAAAACACCACCATATTCGGCTATATCCTGCCCCATGATCACTAAGTTTTCATGCCGCTCCATAGACTGTTTCAAGCCTTCCGAAATTGCATCAACGAGTCGTAATTCCTGAGTTTCTATATTTGGTTTAACTTCTTGATAGACAAACTCTTTAAATACATCATTTAACTCATTACTTTCGGAAGAATCTATAGGATCTTCGGCGAAGGCAATATCAAGATTCTCGTTGATCTCGTGTACTATAGCAGTTTTGATCTCAACTTCCTTTTCTTCAGTTAGTATGTTTGCATTCCGAAGAAATTCTGCAAAATTGGTGATGGGGTCTTTTGCTGCCCATTGATCCATTAGATCCTGAGGTACATATTTAGTGCCACTGGCCTCTTCATGCCCTCGCATTCTGAAGGTCTTGAATTCTATCATTACCGGCCTGGGGGTTTCTCGCATACTTTCTACGATCTTCTTGAGCCCGGTGTACACCTCTAAAATATTGTTTCCGTCTATAATATGTGTCTCCATGCCGTAACCCTTGCCCCTGTCGGCCAGATGCTCGCAATTGTATTGTTCGGCAGTTGGTGTGGACAAGCCATAGCCGTTATTTTCTATACAAAACAGAACTGGTAGTTGCCATACCGAGGCAACATTGAGAGCCTCGTGTATATCGCCTTCACTGGTACCACCTTCGCCTGTAAAAACGGCGCATACCTGTTTGTTCTTTTTTAAGAGATTGCCCAGGGCGATCCCATCGGCAACGCCAAATTGGGGTCCGAGATGTGAAATCATTCCTACTATCTTGTACTCCTGGGTTCCAAAGTGAAAGCTGCGATCGCGGCCTTTGGTAAAACCGCTAGCCTTTCCCTGCCATTGAGAAAATAACCTGTTTAAAGGGATCTCACGCCCTGTGAAGATACCCAGGTTTCGGTGCATGGGAAGGATATATTCGTTCTTATCCAATACTTCGCATACACCCACAGCGATAGCCTCCTGGCCGATCCCGCTAAACCACTTGGAAATTTTACCCTGGCGTAGCAGAATGAGCATCTTCTCCTCGATCAGTCTGGGTTTCATCATCTTTTCGTAAAGAGAAAGTAATACTGTATTATCCAGATTCCCCGGATCGTAATCGAATGCAATTGTTGAAGTAGATGATTGAGCCATGTAATGCAAGAATGAAGTTCAAAAGTAGAAAAAAACCCAGTCTGTTAAAGAAATATTACACTTTTTTTATCTTCGGAAATAGCCCTATAATTTGGTATCTTTGTGTATTAGAAAACTAAACCCGATGAATAATATACCCAGTGTAGACCTGGCCGATTTCTTATCGGACGATCCGAAAAGAAAACAAAAATTTGTTAATGAAATTGGGAGTGCTTACGAAGAAATTGGTTTCGTATCCTTGAAAAACCACTTTTTAAGCGACCGCTTGGTTGAAGAGCTATACCGCGAAGTAAAAGCTTTTTTTGCGCTACCCGTTCAAGAAAAGCTGAAATACGAAATTGAAGGCCTTGGTGGACAGCGAGGTTATGTCTCCTTCGGAAAAGAACACGCCAAAGGAAAAAAAGAAGGTGATCTGAAAGAATTCTGGCATTTTGGACAAGAACCCGCAGCAGATGCAGCACTCCCCGAAGAATATCCGGAGAACGTACTCGTTGCCGAACTACCCGATTTCAATAGAATTGGGATGCAGGCCTACAGAATGCTTGAGAAGACCGGGATCTATGTATTAAGAGCTTTAGCCTTGTATATAGGGCTGGAAGAAAATTACTTCGATCATTGGGTTTCCAATGGAAATAGTATCCTGAGACCTATCCACTACCCTCCTATCACCGAAGAGCCCAAAGGTGCAGTTCGCGCCGGCGCACATGGAGATATTAACCTTATCACTTTGCTAATGGGTGCCTCCACCGGCGGACTTCAGGTATTGCGTAAAGACGGACAATGGATAGATGCCATCCCTGAAGAAGATGAGCTTGTGATAAATGTTGGCGATATGCTGGAGCGGCATACCAATAATAAATTGAGATCTACTATACACAGGGTTGTAAACCCGCCCAGAGAACAATGGGGTACACCAAGATATTCCATTCCCTTTTTCATGCATCCGCGAAGCGATATGAAGCTCAATTGCCTGGAAGAATGTATAAATGAAGATCACCCGAAAGCCTATGAGGATATCACTGCAGGTGAATTCCTTCATCAGCGATTGGTGGAAATTGGCCTGATCAAGAAATAATGGATTTACAGGATCAATTAAAAAATCTTTTTCCCGACCATGTCCCATCAGAATCGCCGGAAAAAAAAGAAAAACCTGCCTTTTGGCTGCAGGAGGAGCCCCTTATATGTAAATACGAGAAGCGAAAAGGGAAACCAATTACCATAATCGAAGGATATAACGGGGCCACATCAGATTTTAAACAGCTTGCAAAGGAATTAAAACAGCTGCTAAGTGTTGGCGGTAGTTTTAAGAACGAACAGATCATCATTCAGGGTGATTATCGGGATAAGATCATGTCTTTTCTGAAAGAAAAGGGATTCAAAGTTAAACGTGTAGGTGGATGAAAATACTCGAATCTGAACTCATACTAAACCCCGACGGAAGTATATACCACCTCAATCTAAAACCCGAAGACCTTGCCTCAACTGTTATAACCGTTGGCGACCAGGACCGGGTTGAGCATGTATCCTGCTATTTTGACCAGATCGAAGTAAAAAAGCAGCACCGGGAATTTAAAACACATACGGGTTTATACAAGGGCAAGCGAATTACTGTTATATCGACGGGAATAGGCCCGGACAATATCGACATCGTCTTTAATGAACTGGATGCGCTAGCCAATATAGATTTCGATTCCAGAAAGATAAAGGAGAAATTAAGGGTTTTGGAGATCGTGCGAGTTGGTACCTCAGGTGCGATGCAGGCAGACATTCCCGTAGATAGTATCATTGCAAGCGAATTGGGGATAGGTTTTGATAATTTGCTGCATTTCTACAAGTTACCCGATCATCTATTCGACGAGGAATTTTCGGAAGCATTTCAAAAACACACGAGTTGGAACGTTAATAATTCCAAACCTTATGTTGTGGTGGCAAACCAAGAACTCCTGGCTAAATTTACTTCCGAAGGAATTAAAAAAGGAGTAACTACTACCAATGTAGGATTTTATGGGCCACAGGGCCGCGTTTTGCGATTGCCTTTACAGGATCCGGAAATGAATAAAAAGATAAGTTCCTTTGTGTTTAATGGAAGACAGATAACCAATTTGGAAATGGAAACTGCCGCTATTTATGGAATGTCCAGGCTACTGGGTCATAAAGCACTTTCGCTAAATGTGATCCTGGCCAATCGGGCAAATGGTAATTTCAGCAAAGACCCCAAAATGGCTATCGATAACTTAATTAAAAAGACATTAGAAATATTGGTGCAATGAAAAAATTCCATATTGGTGGTGTACCGGAACATTTCAATCTTCCCTGGTATTTAACACTACGTGACAAATCGTATACTAAAGAAGGGATCAATCTTCGTTGGAAAGATTTCTTTGGAGGAACTGGCGCCATGGCAACTGCCCTGCGTGAAAAAGAGATCGATCTGGCGGTGATCCTAACCGAAGGAATAATAAGGGACATATGCAATGGAAACGACTGCTCTATTGTTCAGGTTTTTGTTGCTTCCCCATTAATTTGGGGTATACATGTTGCGAAAGAAAGCAATTACCACAAAATTTCGGATCTAAAAGGTAAAACCGCCGCCATTAGTAGATACGGATCTGGTTCTCACCTAATGGCTTTTGTGAATGCAGAGAACCAGGGTTGGGATACGGGAAGCGATCTGAAATTTGAAGTGATACGAAATCTCGATGGTGCCCTGGAAGCCCTTCCAAAAGGAGATGGAGATTATTTTATGTGGGAAAAGTTTACCACCAAACCTTATGTGGACAACGGACCATTTAGAAGCGTTGGGGAATGCCCCACCCCATGGCCTTGTTTTGTGATCGCCGTGCGTAACGATATCCTGAAAGACGAGCCGGAGGCTATCCATAAGATCCTGGAGATCATAAACAACACAACTGCCGATTTTAAAGAAATACCACGTATCGCACAAATGATCGCCAATAGATACGATCAGAAGATAGAGGATGTAAACGAATGGCTTTCCCTAACCGAATGGAGCCAGGAGAATCTTAGTTTTGCACAAGTGGTGCAAATTCAACAAAAGTTACAACAACTGGATTTGATAGAGGAAATTGTTCCTCCCGAAAAGATACTTTCATCCGCAATCTAAAAGTGCTAATTAATTTTATATCAAGCACTTCGAAAGAAGATCAATAATTTTTTAAAAACTTACGCAACCCTTTCACAACTTAAGAATCTTACTAAAGTAAATAGTAAGTTTATGACTACTTTCTTAATCATACTGGGGGCCTTGCTAGTAACAAATTATCTTTTGTTGCAGTTTAGTTGTAATGATGCAACCGAACCTGAAACTCCCGACGAAGAATAAGCTACTTCCCCTCTTCTTAATTATAAACGCCAATCTATTGGCTGTTTTCCTTTTTCCTTTAAATAAGTATTTGTTTTGCTAAAATGCTGGTTGCCAAACCAATACCCTCGGTTGGCACTTAATGGTGATGGATGCCCGCTTGTTAGTATTAAATGCTTGGAAGTGTCGATTCGAGCTCCCTTTTTTTTGGCGTAGCCTCCCCATAGTAGAAATACCAGGTTATCACGTCTTTCCGAAAGTGCTGTAATTGCGGCATCTGTAAACTGTTCCCATCCTTTATTCTGGTGACTTCCGGCCTGATGTGCCTTTACCGTAAGTGTAGCATTGAGTAAAAGAACTCCCTGTTTGGCCCAGTCTTGCAAATCTCCATGATCTGGCGGACTTATACCCAGGTCGTTCTTCAGTTCGGCGAATATATTAACAAGTGAAGGTGGATTGGCTATGCCATTCCCCACCGAAAAGCACAAACCGTTGGCCTGGCCGTCGCCATGGTAGGGATCCTGACCTAAGATAACGACTTTTACTTTGGTAAATGGAGTATGATCGAAGGCCGAAAAAATGTTCCGTCCAGGAGGGAAACACTTATGTGTCGTGTATTCCTGTTTCACGAAGGCCGTTAGCTTTTTAAAATAATCCTTGTCGAATTCTTCACCTAGGACCTGCTTCCAGCTTTCTTCAATTTTTACATCCATTATGCGTATTTTTGTTTTCCAACAGCTAAAATTACAGCATTATAACGGAATGGTTCGAATTGATAAAAAAACTTTGCAGGATTTAGAATATCCTTCCGTTTTGCAACAGGTCTCAGAATTTTGCATCACAGAACCGGGACGAATTGAAGTGTTGGCTATAGAACCTTATAAAGACACAGAATCTATCCAACCGGAGTTGTTTCGTGTAAAGGAATTTACTGCTTCTTTCGATAATGAAAACCGAATCCCAAATCATGGATTCGAAGCCATTGCTAATGAGTTACATCTTCTCAACATAGAGAACAGCTCGTTAGAAATTGGGGCTTTCCGAAGAATACTTTCCGTATTAAATACAACCAAAGACCTGTTGGCATTCTTTAAAAAGTATAACGAATTCTATACCCATTTATATGAATTCTCTGGCTACGTGGATTACACTAATAGTATTTCCGAAGCTATAAATGCGGTTATCGATCGCTATGGGGCGATAAAGGATAGCGCTTCAAGCGAATTGGCTGCGATCCGCAAAAGGCTGAATGTAGTAAAAGGACAGATAAATTCTTCGTTTACGAAAGCTCTAAGCAGGTATTCTACCTCGGATCTCTTGGATGAGATTAGGGAGACCGTAGTAGACAACAGGCGTGTACTGGCTGTAAAGGCCATGCACAGGCGTAAGGTAAAGGGAATGGTGCTGGGGCAGTCCAGGACAGGAAGCATTGTCTATATTGAGCCCCAGGAGACTCTGGAATTCGCAAATGAACTAAGTAACCTTATCTATGAGGAGCAGGAAGAAGTAAAACGAATCCTGAAAGAGTTAACCAATTTTGTACGTCCACATAAGGAAACTTTATCCGATTACCAGGATTATCTTACCAGCATGGACGTTTTTTATGCCAAGGCCCGGTATGCTATCGACATAGACGGACAGATGCCTATAATTGGTTCAGAAAAAAGACTTTATCTGAAAAATGCCTATCATCCCCTCCTATTGGTATCTAATAGAAAACAAAAAGCAAAAACCTTTCCCCAAACCATCGAGTTGGCCCCCGATAAAAGGATCATTGTAATTAGCGGCCCAAATGCCGGGGGTAAGAGTATCACTCTTAAAACGGTAGGGCTTTTACAACTCATGTTACAATCGGGTATGCTGGTGCCAACAGATCCGTTAAGTGAGTTTTGTTTCTTCGGAAGGGTATTAACAGACATAGGCGATAACCAAAGTATCGAGAATCATTTAAGCACATACAGTTATCGTCTGAAAATGATGAATCAATTTCTGAAAAAATGTAAAAGCGACACACTTTTTCTTATCGATGAATTTGGTACCGGTAGTGACCCTGAATTGGGAGGCGCTCTGGCCGAAACATTCCTTGAAGTATTTTATGAAAGGGAAGCATTTGGTATTATTACTACCCACTATACCAATCTAAAACTACTGGCAAACGAATTACCGCACGCCGTTAATGCCAATATGCAATTTGATAGCAAAAGCCTTGAACCTATGTTCAAATTGCACCTGGGTGAGGCAGGGAGCTCTTTTACTTTCGAAGTAGCTCAGAAAAACGGGATTCCGTATAGCCTGATCAACAAGGCAAAGAAAAAGATCGAACGTGGTAAAGTGCGTTTTGATAAAACAATAGCTAACCTTCAGAAGGAGCGATCTAAGGTTCGTAAAACGGCCGCCTCTCTCGAGACTACCGAAAAGAAAGCCAGGGAGGAAAGTAAACAACTGGAGCAGATCAATGTGAAACTGCAGGATAAACTGGAAAGCTACCAGGAATTGTACGACAGTAACATGAAATTACTCACCCTGGGTAAAAAGGTAGATAGCCTGGCCGAACGCTACTTTAACAACAAAAAGAAAAGGGAGTTGATCGATGAACTGGTAAAGCTGGTCATGATAGAGAACAGCAAACGAAAGAAGCTTCATCCGAAGAAAAAGAAGGTTGTGAAGGCCAAAAAGAAGAAACTGGAGGAAGAGGTAGAAAAGAAGGTAGCGGTGATCCGTGAGAAAAAAGTGAAAGCAAAAAAAGAAGCGAAACAAACACCACCTCCTAAACCAAAAGTTGCCCTGAAGGTTGGAGACCGGGTACGGATGATAGATGGCCGTGCGGTAGGGACCATCGATTCTATAGAAAAAAACAAGGCCATTGTGAACTACGGGATGTTTACCGCCGATGTGAAGATGGATGAACTTGAGAAGGTTTAACAATGACGGCAACAACACATAAAATAGTGCTATTCGACGGCGTGTGTAATTTGTGCAATAGTGCCGTACAGTTTATGATCAAACACGATCACGATGATCGCTTCATGTTTGCGGCTTTGCAGGAAGAAGCGGGCCTTGCTCTTACAAAGAAATACAATATAGACACCTCCAGGATAGACTCTATTGTTCTTATCGATAATGGAAAAGCGTATGTGAAATCGACCGCAGCCCTTCACATAGCTCTTTACTTAAAGGGATTGTGGCCCTTATGTCACGGTGCACTCATCGTACCTCGTTTTATTCGAGATCTTGTGTACGACATCATTGCGAAGTATCGCTATAAATGGTTTGGAAAAAAAGAAAGTTGTATGATTCCAACACCCGATATAAAGAGAAAATTTCTCTAATTATTTCAGGTTCTTCAGAATAAATTCCAGGTTTACGTTTTTGTTCTCGTTCTTATCGAAGGCAAAATTCTTGTATTTGTTTTTATCTGCCAACCCCATTTCCAGCCATCTGTTTACTACGTTAACATATTCGAAGGTTACTTTACCGGCCAGCAGTGGATTGAGATCTTCTCCCCTGTGATACGCATCGTAGATCTTTTTTAGGCCGGTTAGGTAGAGGTAATCTTTAGTAAATCCTCCACCCCTGTGTGCCCTTAGTGATATAGTGTAGGCCTCATCGCGATTGAGTTTGTATTGGTTATGCAGCAGATCGAACGTAGCACGGAAATCGAACCCCTTGCGTAAGCTATCTGTAGCGAGTACACGATACGATAATTCTTTCAGGCGATAAAGAGTGAGACAACCGCTCATATATTCACTAAATACAGCCATTCCTTCCTGAGTTTCGAGGTTTTTCGGGAAACCATTGTGGAAGATCTTCAAGGGTTGTGCGAGTCCGTTGAAGGTTGTTACTAAGTGTACACCAATCTCATGATTTGCCAGAACTTTAAGCTGATTGGCGCTAAATAGATGGTTCTTTTTTAGCACAAGGGTTTGAGTACTGTTTGTTACCATCGCCGCCGCCGAGATCTTTGTGGAATACTTCAGGTCGAATTCAAATCCGTATTTTCGGGTGAATTCCTGAAAATATTCAGCCGCTTCCTGGGCACTAAACACAGGAAACATTTCCTGGTCGTATTCTTCGTCTTCAAAATGCAGGATGAATTTTGCATTCTCAACGTCTTTCTCGGTTGGAGTTCCGAAGGACTTTAAAGAATTGAAATAAAATTTACTGCCTTTCCCTATCGATTCAATACATTGTATTAATCCCGAATAATCATAGATCACGTCCCTGTAAAAGTTTCGTGTTTCTTCATCCTTGATGTTGTCTATGTCCTGTGAAAACAACTGCTGCTGTACCTTATGAGCATCGAAATCTATTTTTCTATAATGAAATCGTGGATTGCTGTTGTACTTGGAAGAAAAGAAATTACGCTTTTCCTGTTCTATATTTGTTGGGTTGATATAATTGAGCAACTCGATCTTTTTCACGAGGTTATTCAAATTATTATCGATGCGCACCACATTGGGATGGCGTGTTAATATGGCTTCAGAGAGCGACATAAATTAGTTGTGTTCTTTATAAAATGAGTTTGCGTGTTCCTCGATCTTGGTCTTCAGCTGAGTTTCTATGGCTGAAACAACCTCAGGGAATATGATCTGTTGTAATTCATCACAATAGATCTTTTTGAATTCGGTAGCCAAAACTAAGGTATTTCTGAAGGTTTTCGTAATATATTTCAGGAAATACCCATTTCCATAAAATGTATCGTTGATCTTAGAGCTGGTCTCCTCGACTCCGGGAAGATGGAGTTGCGACAAGCTTTGCCTCCAGAGTTCTACAGAGCTTCCGAAACGCTCATTATCTATATTAGAAGTCCCCAGATTTATCACAGGCACTTCCCTATCCCAACGTTTCCAGTTATAACTGTGCATATCGTAAACAACGATGGTCCCAAATTTTTGTTCCAGCTTCTCAACGAGAGCGTGAACTACCTTATAGAATGCAGTATGTTTCGCCAGGCTCTTTTTTATCATGGCTTCGGAAAGCGGTGCTTTCCATAGTTTCTTCCCCCAGGCATCTTCAAATATAGCGTTGGCCGGATCTCTGTTTAGATCGTATTCAAACCTGCTATCACAACCTGCAATTACTATGGGAAGAGTTCTAACAAATTCTTTGGTACAGGGATCCTCCTCATACCAGCGGTCGTATTCGCTGTGATAACAATTATCCCATAGTTCTTTTCTGAATTGATGTCCGTCATGTACGGCACCGCACAGAAAAGGAACGTACTTATCGATTTTCAAGGTAAATGAGTAATCATCCGAAACAGCTTCGAAGATCTCTTCATTTTTAATACGTGATATGATTTCGGGAACAGAAAGTTTTATCATCATGCGTCACTCACATGTTTACGAAGTTTTTGCCGACGTTCGAAGGCAGTTACACGTTCAAGCACTTTGTCTTCAACAAAGTCGATCACCTTTTCCTGAACTTTGGTCTTATACACTTTATTCATATAGGTTATTCCGCCGGGAGACATTACGTTTACTTCCACCAACATTCCTCCTATCACATCTATACCAACAAAATACAGACCATCCTTTACCAATTTTGGGCCTATCCTACGGCATAGTTCTTTTTCCTGCTTGGTGAGACTATGCTTTTGTACCGAGCCACCCGCACTAACGTTAGATCTGTGATCTTCATCTCCCGGCACACGTTTCATAGCGCCTATTGGTTGTCCATTTAGCATCAAAATGCGTACATCGCCCTTGTCTGCCCCTTCGATATAGTCCTGGAGGATCACATAATTACTAGTGCCGTCTTTATTATCGATATAGAAGTCGAGCAAGGAATTTATACTTTTCATTGCCCTTTTCTCAATAAGTATCACGCCCGACCCACCATATCCATTGAGAGGTTTAAGGATCATTTTATCGGGCCCCTCACGGATCACCTTTTTCAGATAATCTTTGTTCTTGGTCACATGAGTTCGTGGGATGATCTCATTCTCTTCATCCTCGAACACGGCCGTGTATAATTTATTGTTAGCCCTCCTAATTCCGTCGAGATCATTCATAATAAACACGTCGTCCTTTACGCTATCCAGAAAATTAAGCATGATCATATCCAGAGGAGGATTACTTCGAAGAACGATCACATCGAACCCGGCCATAGGCAGCATTTCGTCATAGAATGTGGTGCTGTTATGAAAAGATTTCAGGGTTTTACCAATTTTATCGGTTCGTACAACGCATTTACAAAATGCAAAGGCGACACTGTCGCGAATAGTAAGATTAGCCGGAGTGGTGATGGCCATACCGTGCCCCCGTTTCACAAATTCGTGGATCATTGCCAGAGTAGAATCATTTTCGGGATCCATTTCTTCCCAGGGGTACATTATAAAGCAAACGTTCATGATTGGTTCTTTAAAAAATAAATATACTAAATCTATTTACTTTGCAACAAGAAATACTAAATTGTGCTAAATGAATTTAAAATTAGTCTATCCGCAGCACAGAATGTAAAGATGGTATCAATACAACAGTGCAATTAATTTAAAAACTTTTATAAAAACCAAAATTTTCAGAACGATCTATGGAAGACAGTAAAGAATATCTTCAGTTAGTTAAGGACCTGTTATTAGAATACGGACCAAGGGTGCTTTTAGCCTTATTATTACTTGTAATTGGCTTATGGATTGTTAAATATATAAGCAGGGGTATTAGAAAAGGTTTGGCGAGACGTGAGATGGACGAAACGCTACAAAAATTTCTTTCCAATCTTGTAAGCTGGATACTGAAGGTGATGTTGTTTATCGCGGTTTTGAGTCAGTTGGGAATAGAATCTACATCCTTTATAGCAGTTCTTGGAGCTGCCGGGCTTGCCATAGGATTGGCGCTACAGGGCTCCTTATCCAATTTCGCTGGCGGGGTACTTATTATGTTGTTCAGGCCTTTTAAGGTTGGAGATGTTATTAGTGCCCAGGGAGAAGCCGGAAAGGTGAAGGAAATAGACATATTTACCACAAAACTATTAACGCCTCAGAACCGACTTGTTATTCTGCCTAATGGGTCTCTTTCCAACGGTGCGATTACCAACTTCACCGCTGAAGGTTTCCAGAAAATATTTCTCACTATAGGAGTTTCATACGACGCAGATATCAAGCAAACGAAAGAGGTATTATTGGGCGCTATCGAGAAGCAGGAAAAAGTGCTAACAGACCCGCCTCCATTGGTTGAAGTTTCTGGTTTAGGTGAAAGTTCGGTTGATTTTGCAGTGCGATGTTCGGTCTACAATGACGATTTCTGGCCGGTGCAATTCAGTTTGATCGCTACGATTAAAGATGACCTCGATGCTGCAGGTATTGAAATTCCATATCCACACCGGGTGCAAATACAAAAGTTAAAATAGGAATTTCTTTTATAATGGTACAATAGCGAAGTTGTCGAAACCTGCATAATCTCCCGCCCCGTCTTGGCGAATTCTAATACTCAGCCCAACCGTTGTCGTTCCTGGGGGAATGACTTCAGATACACTGCCTGATATGGAAGAGTTTGCCATTCCGTCAATAAGTTGGATCTCGGTTTGTGGGATACCATCAATGCTTATTGTATAAAATGCATCGTCCCCGTTGTCGAATTCGAAGAATTCGTAATTAAAGGAAAGAGTGACTCCGGATGGAGCCGAAGAGATATTTATCGTATTGAAGGTGATTGTTGCAAAACCGGCAGTTCCATTTATTCCCTCATCGTCCAGATCTTTGATTCCCAGGAAATTATTGGTCATTGAGGTGAGATTACTAAATCCACCATTACTGCTATTTGTAATTCCGAAGAAACCATCATTTCCATTATCAAAGAAAGGTACATCACTTCTATAGCCCCAGCTGGTATTGATGTCGAAATTCTGAAAGATACCCAGCAAGGAAACCGTATTAAGGCAATGGATATCCTCCCAGGATGTTCCATTCCATATCTGATAACACAAAACCTCTTCTACAAAAACTAGTAATCCAATATCGGAGGTGTCTGGGTTTATAGAATTTCTATTGGCTATAGTGGATACCCTGGGAGGCATTAATCCACCGAAATTAATATTGTCCTGAGTACTGCTGATCTCAAGAATGGAAGCCGGACTTGGAGTTGTAGTATTTATTCCAACCTGAGCATCTATCTGAAAACCACGAAACATTAAAAAGACAATTAACAACCTTTGCACTCTCAATATAATTTCGATTCACAGTTCAATGTTAGCTAATATTAACATCGAAATAGTAACGAAATTCGAGGTCTTACCCTTAATTCATGAATTGTGGGTGTGTTAGGAAAGTGAATTCATGAAAAACCAGAAAAAAGAAATTACTATTTTACTTCATCATAGTGATCATCCCATTCCTCTACCTTTGGTTTTCCTAATTTACCAACAGATTTTGCAACAATCATTGAGACGGTGGCATCACCTGTTACATTAACCACGGTTCGGCACATATCCAATGGCCTGTCCACTGCGAAAATAAGCGCAAGAGCGATTGGAAAGCGATCTGCAGGGAACCCGATAGCCTCCAATACGATTACCAACATCACCATACCAGCTCCGGGAACTGCTGCAGATCCTATGGAAGCAAGCAAGGCAGTTAATACGATGGTAAGCTGATCTCCAAAGGTGAGGTCGAAGGCAAGAGCCTGCGAAATAAATACGGCTGCTACAGCCTGATACAGGCTGGTTCCGTCCATGTTAATAGTGGCTCCCACAGGCAGAACGAAACTACTAACTTCCTTATCTACACCTATATGTTCTTCAACCCGCTCCATAGTCACAGGTAGGGTTGCAGCACTTGAACTGGTTGAAAATGCCAATAGTTGAGCTGGACTGATCTCTTTGAGAAACCAAAACGGATTCTTTTTAGTATATGAACCCACAACTATCAGATAGAATACAATCATTAATAAGAGACCTAATACTACGGTTCCGGCGTATTTTAATAAGGCAAACAGTAAATCCGGATCCCCCGAGGACACCACCACATTGGCCAGCAGTGCGAAGACGGCATAAGGCGCAGAAAGCATGATAAGATCTACCATCTTCAATACTACGTAATTCAAAGAATCAAAAAGATCCTTGAGGGGTTTGGCTCTTTTTTCTCCAATAAGCAGTAACGAAATACCCAGGAAGATTGCGAAAACGATCACCTGCAACATCAACGAATTATCACTCATAGCGTTGATGGCATTGTCCGGAACCATGTCTACGAGGAATTGCAAGGGGCCGCTTTCCTTTTGTCTGGTAGCCTCTTCTATCTTCGACTGCACATTACTGTCGCCTGCATAGGTTTCGGTGAGTTTGGCGATAGTATCTTCCGAAACTCCATTACCGGGTTGAAGGACGTTTACCAACATCAATCCTATCGAAATAGCAATTACGGTCGTGAACACATAGGTAACGATCGTTCTTAGACCAATATTCCTGAATTTCGAAATATCCTTGAGATCTGAAATACCTTTTATCAGTGATGCCAGAATCAATGGAATTGCAATTAGCTTTAATAGTTTGATAAAGATGGTTCCAACCGGATTGATCCAATTTTCCACAAATCCTACTCCCCAGCTTACTTGCAGCATAATGAAACCAAAAATAAGCCCCAGGAACATCCCGATTAAAATCTGCCAGTGTAATGCTAATTTCTTCATACGATAAAGTTCGTTTATAATTTTGATAGTTTGTTCAACAGCCAAAAATCGGCTAGTACCAATGCGGCCATTGCCTCAACAATGGGCACAGCCCTAGGAACCACGCAGGGGTCGTGCCTTCCTTTACCCTGCATCTCCATTAAATTGCCTTCATTATCAATGGTTTGTTGTTTTTGCATGATCGTAGCTACTGGTTTGAAGGCCACTTTAAAATAAATATCTTCCCCATTGCTTATTCCTCCTTGTACGCCTCCACTAAAATTTGTTTGCGTACTACCATCTTCGTTGAACAGATCATTATGCTCGCTACCTCTTAGCTGGGTGCCGGCAAAGCCACTTCCAAATTCGAATCCTTTTACTGCGTTAATGGAAAGCATGGCTTTGCCAAGTTGAGCGTGAAGTTTATCGAATACGGGCTCTCCTAATCCTGCCGGGGTATTTTCAATAACACAGCTTATCACACCGCCAACAGTGTCTCCCAGTTTTCGGATCTCCCTGATATAGGCTTCCATTTGCCGGGCCATTGAGGCGTCTGCCGTTCGCACCGGATTATTCTCTATCTCGGCAAAATTTAGCTCCTGATAAGGCTTTTGAAGCTCTATTTCGCCAACAGCCGAAACGTAAGCCGTGATCTTAATATCGTTAAGCAATTGTTTAGCGATCGCTCCGGCCACCACCCTGCATGCGGTTTCCCTGGCAGATGACCTGCCTCCGCCACGATAGTCCCTTATACCGTACTTTTTATCATAGGTGAAATCGGCATGCGATGGTCTGTAGGTGTCTTTTATATGGGAATAATCTTTTGATTTCTGATTGGTATTCTCGATTACAAATCCGATCGGGGTACCCGTAGTTTTTCCTTCGAAGATGCCTGATAGGAATTTTACTTCATCTTCTTCCTTTCGCTGAGTAACAATAGGTGATTGACCCGGTTTCCTTCGTTGCATTTCGGCTTGGATAGCGTTGAAATCTATTTCCAAGCCTGCAGGACAACCATCAATTATACCACCAATTGCCGTGCCGTGTGACTCGCCAAAAGTGGTTAGTTTGAAAATATTTCCGAAGGAATTCCCTGCCATACGGTGTTTTCAACAAATGTAGACTTTACAACCGAATATTAAAAATCTAAAAATACACCACATCACAAGCTTTTCTTGAATATCGTAACATTTTCAATATCTACAATTAACATACAATTAATGAGATTTCATCCGAATATGAAAATCTTTACAAAATAAATTGAAGCATTGAAACGAAAGGTAGAAATTGTTGTTATCTCGGATATTCATTTAGGAACCTATGGTTGTCATGCCAAGGAGGTCCTGCAGTATTTAAATTCGGTAAAGCCGGGCAAACTTATCCTCAATGGCGATATATTCGATATCTGGCAGTTTAGAAAACGTTATTTCCCAAAATCACATCTACAGGTTATCAAAAAAATTATTTCCCTGGCAGCCAAGGGGACCATGGTATACTACATTAGCGGGAATCATGATGAGAAACTAAGAAAGTTCAGAGACACAAAAATGGGAAACATCTACATGTTAGACAAACTGGTCCTGGAAATTGATGGAAAAAAAGCCTGGTTTTTCCATGGAGACGTATTCGATGCCTCCATACAACACGCTAAGTGGCTGGCAAAATTAGGCGGTTGGGGATATGATTTGCTCATCCTTTTAAATCGTCTAATCAAT
>CAJQNO010000110.1 GCA_905479745.1 uncultured Flavobacteriaceae bacterium
AAACTGGAAGGCCACGATATAATAAGTGCGGTTAAATCCTGCGAGCTCACTTTCTTCGGTTGCCGAAATTGCCTTCTTGAAATAAATGCGTGCACTGTCTAATTTGTTGAGGGTCCACATGGAAACGGCTACTCCATTGTATGCATCGGCCAGAATATCCTTCTTCACAGCAGCCGATCGTTCATAGGCTGAAGCAGAGGCCTTAAAATACTGTAACGCATTGGCAAGGTCGTAGAGGGCATAGTAATTTCCACCTATGGCGTAATTGATCTTACCCAGTTCTTCCTGAGTTAGGTCGGGGATTAATTTAGCGTACTGCAGGGCAGTAAGAGACGATTTCAGGGCGTTTTGGTCGTCTATCAGGAATACATACAGCTTATCTATGTCCAGGTACGCTTTGCTGAGGGTGCGGGGATTATTGGTTTTGGTTTTCAGATAACTGATAAAGGTTTCAGCTTTAGCGCCGGCAGTTTTAGCGTCATACTGCAGTTTGGCAATACGCCCAATTTTTCCAGGAAATTGATAAAGGGAATCCGGTTGCCCCGCCTGCAGGAAGGTCTCCTGCTGTTTTTGCAGAACCGAATCTGCCTTTTTAGGCTGATTGGCATCAATGTAGGCATCAACAGTCTTCTGCCAGGTATTTCTTTCGGATTGCGAATGCAATTCAAAAATTCCGAAAATACACAGCAGTAGCAAAACCCCAAAATACTTGCCGGGTATTGGTTTCATGAAAAGTTAGTTAGTCTTTGATTTCAGAAAGTATCTCCTTCGCACTTTCTTCTTTACTAAAGGTAAGATAATTTATGGCTTCTTCAATATCGCCGATTTTTAAATAAGCCAGACCCAGATAATGAGCCGTTTCATCGGAAAAACTATTGTCCTCCATATTCCATAGAGGTTGCAGATATTTAATACAGTTATCGGGATCGCCATTTGCCAAAAAAGCAACACCGCGAAAATAATGTAAAGTGTCCTTACCCATCGCATTATCCCTAATGGTTTCCCACTTGCTAAGAGCAGTTTTGTAATCGCCTTGTTTATAATTCACCATTCCCTCATAAAACTCGTAATTAGCTGTGGAGCTCATGGTAGTGGGTAAGCCGGGATCCGGACTAAAATGTTTGGCGTAGAGCTTTTCGTAATCATTATCGCTTTTTAGCATCCAGAACAGGCCAAATGCCACTATGAGGACGGCGGCTATAGACCATCGCCAGATTACGGCACCTCGGTTTCCGCCACCATAGGCGATGTCTTTTACCGGGGTGAGATCTGCGTGAAAAGCCTCCATTTTATCTTTAAGAGCAGCTGTTTCCACACCTAGAATTAACACTCGCAGCGCTTCCAGCTGTTCGGCTAATTTTGGATCACGACTTAGATCGGATTCGAATTGGGATCTTTCTTCTACGCTCATTTTACCTTCCAGGTATTGCTCAATACGCTCAAAACGTTCCTGTGATATGTTTTCCGAATTATTCATTTTTTAAAAATTGGGGTCTTGGCTAATTCTCTTAATTTATTGATACAACGGTATTTTTTATTGCGTGCAGAGGCTTCACCAATTTCGAAGGCCATCGCAATTTCCCGCAGCGACTTTTTCTCAAAATAGAAATGAGTAAGCAGTTGTTTGCATTCATTCCCTAACTGCCGAAATGCTTCCATCGCATTGTTGAGTTGCTCAATATTATCGGTAGACGTTTCGTCGAACTCGTCCGGAATTTCGTATCCCTCTCCTATGGATGAGGTCTTCTTAAATTGAGAAGATCTCAAATAATCCGTCCATTTGTTTTTCGCGATCCTGTACAAATACCCTTGTAAAGCAGTTTCGTTAGTAGGTACAAATTTTCCACTTTTCACATTTTGCCAGGTAGCGATAAAAGCCTCCTGGTAGGTGTCCTTTGCCTGGGGTTTGGATCCGTTATTCTTCAAGATATGTATTTCAATTTTACCATAACATTCCTGGTATAACTGTTTCAGAACTAATTCATCATTGTTCTTCACAGCCTCTGCCAGATGCAATTGCGCCGTTATTTGATTGGTGTTCCCCATCGTACGTAGATAGGGAAAAGATACAATTTTTTTTCAATCAGAACTTCACTGAAATCTTTAAAGCAGCGCCTTTCACATTCACATCGTATAAAGTTTATTTTGTCATCAGGGGATTCAAAAATTATTAAAATGATGACAATTTTGTATCGCTTCGATGTAATAATACTAACCTTAATTCTTTTACATTATGAAACGACTTTTATCATTTGCAACAGCTTTACTTTTTGGAGTCTGCAGCATTGCTCAAAACGGAATACCCGTCCCGCAGATGAGTAGTTGCGATACTCAGGTTCAAAATTTCATGGCCACTTATAATATACCCGGCTTAACTTTTGCACTCGCAAAGGATGGAGAGTTAAAATACATGAGGTCCTTCGGAAATGCAGATATTTCCGCGACAGAACCCACGCAGCCTTATCATATGTTCAGGATAGCAAGTGTATCGAAACCTATAACCAGTATTGGAATAATGAAGATGATAGAAGATGGCGATATCGCACTTGGTGATAAGGTGTTCGGTCCGGGAGGACTTTTAGAGAATCACTGGTATTTTTCGGGAAGTTCGATCATCGATAACCGCGTTTACGACATAACCGTTCAACACCTCCTGGAACACAGTGCGGGATGGGATAGTAGTGTTGATTGTTTCCCCAATCCTACGTCTCCATATCCATGGTTCTTTTCAGGATGTGATCCTATTGCGGTTCCCTTACATGTTACACAAACTCAAGGACAGCCCAACCCTGTGAAAGAAGAATTCCTTATAAATTATCTATTAGAAAAGAACCTGAACTTCACACCCGGAACCGCCTATGCATACTCCAATATGGGATATCTAATCCTTAGCGAGATCATTGAAGAAGTCTCGGGTAAATCTTATGAAGCCTATATGCAGGACGAGATTCTGCATCCACTGGGGATTTACGATATGTATATTGGAGAGAATTTACTTGAGGACAAACGCGAACGTGAAGGCGAATATATAGGAAACGGATTCACAACCTTGGATCTTTATGGAAGCGGTAACCTGGTTCCCTGGCAGTACGGAGGATTCGCAATAGACGCCATGGATGGTCACGGAGGTTGGATAGCGACTGCCCGCGATTTGGTAAGACTACTCGTGGCTGTGGACGGCTTCAATACCAAACCCGATATACTTTTGCCCGCTACCATAACCAATATGGTGACTCCTTCTGTAAATAATGCGAACTACGCAAAAGGATGGGCGGTAAATGCCAGTAATAACTGGTGGCATTCCGGAGCTGTAGATGGTACAGCTACCTATTGGGTTAGATCCAATAGCGGTTATACCTGGGCGATCTTGTTAAATAAGAGAATCGTCGATGGAACGGCACCCGCTTTTTGGGCGGCATTGGATGGATTGGGATGGAATTGTATTTCGGGGGCATCGGGATTTCCAACATTCGATCTTTTAGACGCTCCTACTGTTAATGCCGGTAACTTACTGGCACAAGGCGACGGAGTTTCCACAATGGATCTAAACTGGACCAACGGAAATGGTACTTCCCGTCTAGTGGTTATGAAGGATATAACCAATAATACAGATCCCTATAATTTTAGTGCTTACCCACTTGATGGAACAGATTATAATGCCAATGCAGCATTTGGCAGTGGTGATGATCTGGGTGATGGTACTTATGTGATGTATAATGGCACCGGTACAGCAGTTACAGTTACCGGACTGGATAACACGAAACGCTATGCGATAAGGGTATACGAGTATACGAAAAACACGAATAATGGGAATAACGCCCTGTACTTGCTTGGAAATCCGGCAGAAAGAGAAGCACTTCTTGGTTTCGAAGAGAACGAACTACAATTTGCAGTGAAAATCTATCCAACTATCACTTCAGAATTGCTTTATGTCTACAACGAATTACCAGAGGAACTTAAATTTAAAGTATTCGATCTACAGGGAAGAAGCCTTGTTGCAGGAATTGTGGAAAGTGGAGAGAATACCCTGGATGTTTCACGCCTGGATTCCGGCTTATATCTTATAGAAATTACTATAGGCAACAGGCGTACCACAAAACGATTCGTAATTAAATAGAAAGAAGCCCTTGAAAAAGGGCTTTTTGTTTTGAATACGGCGGTGAATGATAGATTAGATCATAGAAATTAGATATTCGTAGGAGGGGTATAAATTTTATTGCTTCTGAAATATCTTGCTTTCCAACCGAAGGGGTTTTCGCTATCTTTGTGCTGAAAAATTCGATACATGCCAGAAGCTCAGTTCCTTCCGAAGAAATATTCAAATCAGTTCCCTGAAGGTAGCGTAACCTGGAAATCTCCCAGCAACATTGCTCTGGTTAAATACTGGGGAAAATTCGAGCATCAGTTACCCTGTAATGCTTCGGTGAGTTTTACCCTTTCTAAATGCCATACTACAACTAAACTTTCATATAACCTGAAATCCACCCAGGGTTTTGAGTTTGAAGTCTACCTCGACGGAGAAAGAGAAACGGGGTTCGAACCAAAGATTATTCAGTTCTTCGAACGAATTGAAGCCTATATGCCATTTCTCAAGAACTACGCTTTTCGTATAGAAACCTCAAATTCCTTTCCACATAGCAGCGGCATTGCCTCTTCTGCCAGTGGGATGAGTGCGCTAGCACTGTGTTTAATGAGTGTGGAAAAAGAGCTATTGGGGGAGCAGATCTCGGAAACGGAGTTTAAGCAAAAAGCTTCTTTCCTTGCACGTCTGGGTTCGGGGAGTGCCTGCCGAAGCGTGGAAGGCCCGCTTATTGTGTGGGGAGAACACCCGCAGATCGAGGGGAGTAGTGATCTGTTCGGAACGAAATATCCTTACGATATTCATCCAAATTTCTCCAACTACCAGGATACCATTTTATTGGTGGATAAAGGCGAGAAACAAGTGAGTAGTACGGCAGGTCATGGTTTAATGCAGGATCATCCCTATGCTGAAGATCGTTTTGGAACCGCTAATCTCAACCTGAAGAAATTAGTGAACATATTTAGATCGGGAGATCTAAAGAGTTTTATCGAACTGGTAGAATCTGAAGCCCTTCAGCTACACGCCATGATGATGACCTCAGTGCCTTACTACATCCTTATGAAACCCAATACACTGGAGATCATTAATCGTATTTGGAAATTCCGTAAAGAAAACGGTTCTCACCTTTGCTTTACGTTGGATGCGGGGGCGAACGTGCATGTTTTATATCCGGAGAATGAAGGATCGATGGTAATTCCCTTTATAAAGAATGAACTTGCTCAGTACTGTATAAATGGATCTTTTATTGAAGATCAGGTTGGTCTGGGGGCCTCCCTGGTGTGTTGAGGCAACGTCGCGGACTGATGCTTTTTACTCACAATGTGTTTAACGCCAGACTGTTGATAGTGACTATTTTTAAGTATTTTTTCTGAAATTTCCTAACAGGAAAGTATATCTTTGCGATGAACAATTAGAATTAAAGGTAAAAAATGTACCTTTACTACTGAAAACGTACACAATTTATGCGTGGTCCCCTGTTTTACTCAAAAATTCTTCTATTCGGGGAATATGGTATTATAAAAGATTCCAAAGGGCTTTCAATCCCTTATAACTTTTATAATGGTGCTCTAAAGATAGATGCGCACAAAACCCCTTCAACTCATAAAAGCAACGAGAATTTAAAACGCTTTCTAAAGTATCTTGAAGACTTGCAGCAAAGAGAACACGGGTTGGTTTCTTTCAACCTTGAACGATTAAAACAAGATATTGAGCAAGGATTGTATTTCGATTCCAGCATCCCGCAGGGTTATGGAGTTGGTAGTAGTGGTGCACTGGTAGCAGCTATTTACGATAAGTACGCCAATGATAAAATTACGGTCTTAGAAAACCTTACAAGAGATAAATTGTTACAACTGAAGGGTATTTTTGCCGAAATGGAATCTTTCTTCCATGGAAAATCTTCGGGCCTCGATCCATTGAACAGTTATCTAAGCTTACCCATTCTCATTAATTCGAAAGATAATATCGAACCGGCCGGGATCCCATCTCAAACCGAATCGGGTAAAGGAGCGGTGTTCTTACTGGATAGCGGTAGTACCGGGGAGACGGCACCTATGGTACAGATCTTTATGGAAAACATGAAACAGGAAGGTTTCCGAAAGATGTTGAAAAATCAGTTTGTAAAGCACACAGATGCCTGTGTGGAGGATTTTCTTAATGGCGATGTGAAATCACTCTTTGGGAATATCAAGCAACTTTCTAAAGTAGTTTTGGAGAATTTCAAACCCATGATCCCAAAAGAATTCCATAAGCTATGGAAGAAGGGAATAGACTCTAACGCTTACTACCTCAAATTATGTGGTTCTGGCGGGGGAGGATATATGCTGGGATTCACCGAGGATCTTGCCCGGGCCAGAGAGGCTCTAAAGGATTATAAACTGGAAGTGGTTTATAATTTCTGAAATAATTTTCATCCACATATGGTATGTTAAGCAGAAGGCAGAAACATTTTCTTTTAAAATCTTTCAGCTTGATTTCTGTGATTAGGGGGTATAATATTCTTATTATCATCCTTGCACAATACCTTACCTCCATTTACATACTCGCACCAGACCTTCCCTTGCGAAAAGTACTGTTCGATCCTAACCTGCTTATGCTGGTACTGGCATCTGCAACTGCTATCGCAGGAGGCTATATCATAAATAGTTTTTACGACAGGGAAAAGGATCTTATCAACAGACCCCACAAAACTATGCTGGACAGGCTTGTAAGCCAGCGTACCAAACTCACTACCTATTTCGTGCTCAATTTCATATCGGTGATCTTTGCCAGCTACGTTTCCTTTAGGGCTGTTATGTTCTTTAGTCTCTATATTTTTGCTATCTGGTATTATTCGCACCGACTTAAAAAATACCCCTTTATTGGAAATATCACTGCTGCCATCCTGGCGGTGATTCCGTTTTTTGCCGTATTTATTTATTACAGGAATTTCGATCTGGTGATCTTTGTACATGCAACCTTTCTTTTCCTGGTGATCTCCATGAGGGAGCTTGTAAAAGACCTGGAAAACATCAAGGGTGATTTCGCGCAAAATTACCGCACCATCCCGGTGGTTTATGGAGAACGAACCTCAAAACGAATGCTTACCTTGCTTGCCGCACTTACATTGATCCCGGTGTATTTCCTACTCACAAAATTCGATATAGGCTATATGGTACTTTACTTTTACGCCAGTATACCCGGATTAATACTATTCCTTGTCTTTTTATGGATTTCAGCAAAAAAACTACACTATATATTACTGCACACCATATTGAAGCTGGTAATCGTGGTGGGTGTATTTAGTATTGTATTGATTGATGTGAATGTGCTCCTCAATAGAATATTCTAACCTGGTGTTCAACTCTTCACAAGAAGTTATCCAAACTACTATGAAGGATTTGAGGTTGATGAAATTTAAAGTATTCTTCAAAAATTAAACAAATATTGAGTTTAACTTTTATCACTGAAAACCAATGGCTTTGTATATCTTTGCCGAAAATTTAAAAGCTGGCAGATCAGCAAAATTAATATGAGTAAACAAGGGAACAGAGGAGCAGGAAAATCTCCGGCAGGAAGAGAGAATAAACGCAGTGGCCAGGGTGCCAAAGGCAAAAAACCACCATTTAAGAAAGATAACCGGCGAACTACTACAAATAAGGGGGGTAAAAAACAATCGGCAAATCCTGCCGATGGGATTAGACTCAATAAATATATCGCCAATAGCGGGATATGTTCGCGAAGAGAAGCAGACACCTATATCGCAACAGGACTGGTGACGGTTAATGGAAAGATCATTAACGAAATGGGGTACAAAGTGAAGTTGGAGGATGATGTACGCTTTGATGGCCGCCGTATCAACCCCGAACCAAATACCTATGTACTCCTCAATAAACCAAAGGGAGTTGCAACTACCACTAGCGAATCTAAAGGCCTTACAGTAATGGACCTGATCTCTAATGCAACTTCTGCCAGAGTAAAACCGGTAGGAAGATTAGGGAGAAATGCTACAGGGTTGTTACTTTTTACCAACGACGACGCCCTGGTGAAAAAACTTCACTCTAAAGGGATGGATCGATTATTTCACATAGAGCTGGATAAAAACCTGAAGGCTGCAGATCTTCAGAAGATAAAAGAAGGACTTAAGATCGACGGGAAAGAGATCATGGTAGAAGAAGTGAGCTATGTAGACAATTCCCCTAAAAAAGAGGTTGGTCTGCGCTTAAAACATATGGGAAATAGCGTGATTCGAGATATTTTCTCCCATTTGGGCTATGATGTGATCAAAGTAGATTGTGTTACCATTGCTCACCTCACAAAAAAGGATCTTCCCAGAGGCAGATGGAAGCTATTAACGCAGGCGGAAACAGAACTTTTCAGGATGTTATAAAATTAATAAGGAATTAACTTGTAATTCAATTTTTTTTATTTCATTTGCACCCGATTTAGCTGAACAAATTGAAATATGTTTTTAAGTTCGGGTTTTTGAAAAATAGGAAGTTATATTCAAAAACAGGATTCCAGGTAATCTGCCGAAATTTAAAGCTAGCTTCCGAAGATATATCATACAACTGGCATCTGATCATTTCCGCATCAGTATCTTCGCCCTTACCTATCCGTGTATAGTATTCATTGATTGCGCGTAAAGTGCCCGAACCGGCATTACTTTCAAACTTTCAATTTAAATATTACAATGAATACCAAATACATAGATCTGATAGATCAAACCTACGATTTCCCACAGAAGGAGTTCTCACTTGACGGGTCACAACTTAATTTCCACGATGTGGACCTAATGGGTCTTGTCGAAAAATACGGGGCTCCTCTTAAATTTACTTATTTGCCGAAAATTTCGGAAAATATCCAACGGTCGAAAACATGGTTTAAAACCGCTATGGAAAAGCACAATTATAAGGGTAAGTATAATTATAGTTATTGCACAAAAAGCTCACATTTTAAGCATGTGCTTGAAAAGGCTTTGGAGAACGACATTCATATCGAGACCTCTTCGGCTTTCGATATAGACATAGTGGAACGTTTGAAAAAAGATGGGAAAATCACCAACGACACCTTTGTGCTTTGCAATGGTTTTAAAAGAGCACAGTACGTAACCAATATCGCCAGGCTTATTAATAATGGGCATCAAAACTGCCTCCCTATCATCGATAACTACGATGAGGTAGAGTTACTTTCGGAAGAAATTAAGGGGGATTTTAATATCGGGATTAGAATTGCATCGGAAGAAGAACCCAAATTCGAGTTCTATACTTCTCGCCTGGGAATAGGCTATAAGAATATAGTCCCGTTTTACGAAGAGCAAATTAAAACCAACGAGCGGGTGAACCTGAAAATGCTTCACTTTTTCATCAATACCGGTATTAAGGATAATGCGTATTACTGGAATGAATTACTGAAGTGCCTGAAGGTTTACGTGAAGTTGAAGAAAATTTGCCCTAGCCTGGACAGCCTCAATATTGGTGGGGGATTCCCTATTAAGAATTCGCTCACTTTCGACTATGACTACGAATACATGGTAGACGAGATCATTAATCAGATAGGTCTGGCATGTGCAGAAGCCGAAGTTCCGGTACCACACATTTTCACCGAATTTGGAAGCTTTACAGTGGGAGAGAGTGGTGGAGCCATTTACGAAGTGCTGCATCAGAAACAACAGAATGACAGGGAAAAATGGAACATGATCAATTCGTCATTTATAACCACCCTGCCAGATACCTGGGCTATCAATAAACGATTTATCATGCTGGCTATAAATCGCTGGCACGATGAATACGAAAGGGTTCTGCTAGGAGGTTTAACCTGCGATAGCGACGATTATTACAACAGTGAACAAAACCTGAATGCCATTTACCTACCAAAATTTAAGAAGGAGAAACCCCTGTATATTGGGTTTTTCCACACAGGGGCATATCAGGAGACCATAGGTGGATTTGGAGGATTACAACACTGTTTGATCCCCGCCCCTAAACATATTCTTATTGATCGGGATGCCGATGGAAAGATAGTTTCTCAAGTATTTGCCGAACAACAAACCAGTGAACATTTGCTGTCTATTTTAGGGTATAGACCTCTTGAGGTTGATAGCTCGGAAAAAGCAGAAGTGCCTATACATCAATTATCTAAATTTTAACTACATGTCTACTAAAACCTATGCGGGAATTCCCGCACAGTATGCGACTTCCGAAAATTCGAAGATCGTATTGATCCAGGTTCCTTTTGATGGAACCAGTACCTGGCAAAAAGGTGCCGATAAAGGCCCCGAGGCCTTTTTACACGCTTCAGAAAATATGGAGCTCTATGACATTGAAACCGAAACAGAGGTGTATAAACACGGTATTTTCCTTGCTGAACCCATCCTTGAAAACAGCTCGGCTGAAGCCATGGTGACAGCGGTTTATAAACGAACCAAAGACTACATTTTACGCAATAAATTTGTCACCATCTTTGGCGGAGAACACAGCATCTCTATAGGAACTATCCGCGCCTTCAACGATTGTTTCGAAGATCTATCCGTACTTCACATAGACGCACATGCAGATCTTAGGAAATCGTACGACGGTTCTGCGTACAACCATGCCTGTGCCGTTCATGAGGCGAGCCAAACTACCAATCTTGTTCAAGTAGGAATTCGTTCTATGGACATATCGGAAACAGACTATATGGATGATGATAAGACCTTTTTTGCTCATGAAATGGCCAGTGATGAATACTGGATGGACAATGCCCTTGATGCTTTGGGAGAAAACGTTTTCATCACCTTCGATCTGGACGCTTTGGACCCATCTATCATGCCGGCTACCGGAACACCGGAACCGGGTGGAATGCTGTGGTACGAAACCCTGGAATTCTTAAGAAAGGTATTTAGCGAGCGAAACGTTGTAGGTTTTGATATCGTAGAACTTTGTCCGAAAAAAGACGATAAGTCGTCAGATTTTCTGGCAGCCAAACTATACTACAAAATGTTGAGCTATAAATTCGAGATGGACGAAACTGAGGATGAATTTGAAAGTAATTTCAAGCAGGAGAAAAGTTCACTTCAAAAATTCCAGATAGATCATGACTAATTCAAAAGGAAGTATTTCTCAATTTATGGAGCATTATTATCTCCATTTCAATGCTGCAGCTGTTGTTGATGCGGCCAAAGGGTATGAGAAGCAGCTTTCAAAAGGATCGAAAATGTTGGTTTCCCTTGCCGGAGCCATGAGTACAGCAGAACTGGGTAAGATCTTTGCGGAGATAATCCGTCAGGATAAAGTACAGATCATTTCCTGTACCGGAGCGAATCTGGAGGAGGATATTATGAATCTTGTTGCTCATTCTCACTATAAGCGCATCCCCGAATACAGAGACCTCACTCCACAACAGGAGTGGGATCTCCTGGAGAAAGGACTCAACCGGGTTACAGACACCTGTATCCCGGAGGAGGAGGCCTTCAGAAGGCTTCAGCAACATATAGTAAAAATATGGAAGAACGCCGAAGCCAAAGGCGAACGATATTTTCCTCACGAATTCATGTATAAAATGCTTTTAAGTGGTGTCCTTGAGGAATATTACGAGATCGACCTGAAAGATTCATGGATGTACGCAGCAGCAGAGAAGAACCTGCCAATGGTAGTACCCGGATGGGAAGACAGTACCATGGGTAACATCTTTGCGAGCTACGTGATAAAAGGTGAACTGAAGGCGAGTACGATGAAATCGGGGATTGAGTATATGGCTTTCTTAGCAGATTGGTATTCGGATAATTCTGAAAATGGTATCGGATTTTTCCAAATCGGTGGAGGAATTGCGGGCGATTTTCCTATCTGTGTAGTTCCAATGTTATACCAGGATCTCGAAAGGACAGATACCCCTTTCTGGAGCTATTTTTGCCAGATATCCGATTCGACAACCAGTTATGGAAGTTATTCGGGAGCCGTGCCCAATGAGAAGATCACCTGGGGAAAACTGGGCATTGATACACCAAAATATATTATAGAGAGCGATGCGACTATCGTTGCCCCGCTAATATTTGCATACTTATTAAATATGTAAGGAAATGAAAAGAATTATAGTTGATTATTCGAAACTTACCGACGCGATCCTGGACCTGCTGGTGGAAAAATATCCATCTGGATACGACCCAAAGGACATCATCGTTTTCCGCAATGCACAGAACGAAGTTGTGGAATGTGTTGAAGTGAGGACAGAAGATACCATCTACCTCGTAAAGGTGAGTAAGCGCCTGGTGGTTGCCATGGAAGATTATGAAGACGATCAGAACGACGATTATGAAGACGATGATGAAGGGGAGGTTTTCGAGGAGACCGCAGATGAATTTGACGACTGATGTATTCTGTTAGGTCAATTCAGATCGCCCGCCATATCAATATCCGGGCTACCAAAGATAGTTTAAAGCACGAACTCGTTTTCAATGATAGTGACGAATTATTTTATAAACTGGACGAGAAACAATATCTATATATCTTTCAGTTTGGGATTGTCTGTTTTTTCAATGTGAACAACGGATCTATTCTAAAACATATAGAGCGCGTAAAACCTTTTTCCAATGGAGAAGTACGCAGTTCCCTGTCTGAAGATTTTCTGGTTTTTGTAAAAAAGGATGGATTCGACGTTTCGTTTAATAGTGTAACCCTCCCTTGTCTGGACCAGGAGATGATCCGGCTTGTTATGTTGCACACTTCACAAAGTGTGGCCTTAGATCGCTATGCTGAAGTAACAGGGGCATTGTTAGAAGAAGCCAGTATTCACACTTCTTATTTGGAAACAAAAGGGACCTTGAATATCTCTAAAACCAAACTAAAGCGATTAATTGGCAAGAACCTTAGGTTGAAGAACGGCATATATGAGAACCTATACATTTTCGATGCCCCTGAAAGTACCTGGGAGGATGAAAAGCTTGCCATTCTGGATAAGAAGCTTAAACATACCTTCGACCTGAAAAATCGCTATCGCTATTTGCAGGACCGTATAGATATAATTAGAGAGAATCTGCAATTATTTAAAGATATATGGGATCATAAAGAAAGCAGTACCCTGGAATGGATCATAATTATTCTCATTTTTGTTGAGATAATAGACCTGTTCGTGGGTAAAATATTTTAATTTCAACATGTTCAGACTAAATATCGATTCATCATGCAACAAAATTTTCACCTTTCACTTCCTTGTCTGCACGTAGATGCGACTAGAAAGTTCTATAAAACCATACTTGGTGCCGAGATTGGTAGAAGTGCTCAAAACTGGATAGATGTAGATCTCTTCGGAAATCAGATCACCTTTGCAAAAGTTGGAAAGTATAAATTCGATTATCCAAAATACAGCTTTGGGCATACCGTGTTGCCTTCATTTCATTTTGGTGTGATCCTGTCTGGTGACCTCTGGAAGAAAATGCACACTAGAATTAAAAAGGAAGGCAATTTTCATATCCCGGAAACTATGTTTCTGGAAGGAAAGACAGGAGAACATAAATCGTTCTTCGTACAGGATCCCAACGGGTATATAATCGAATTCAAGTGTTTTAAAGAAGCGACAGAAGTATTTAAATCTTAAGTAGCCGAAAGACGGGTTTGATACGATCTGGTGATCTCCCAGATCGCGAAACTTAGCAACAGGATATATTCTGTGGCTACCAACCACATATTTTCCGAATAGCCCTCTGCTCCATAGGCCGTGTAACTTAAAAACACCAGACCGCTCCACAGGATGGGAAATTTGTATTTGGTGAACAAGCATAACAATAAAGGCGTTGCAACATACCATGGGTGTACAGTGGTTGAAAGCAGGAAATAAAAAGAGATCGCAAATAACATCCCGGTAATTAGTTGTTGGCCTGTGTTATTTCTTCTGAAGTAGCTAATACTTAGTACAAAAGCAATCACTACAAGCGGCAGGATCTTACCCACCGTTTGAATAGGGTCCCAGCCGTTCACCTGAAAACCAATCCATCTTATAACATAGAACACGCTCGCGTTGAATTCGAAATCCTGAAACCACAGGGAGATCGTCTTCAGGAAATTTCTGGCAAATTCAGAAGAATAAAAAGGAAGGAAACTCACAATCACGGTGGCCAATACCATCCAGTAGAACTTTTTTAGTTTCCAGAATCCTTTGCTGAACAAACCCTTATCTACAAAATATTGATAGTAAAGCGGAAGGAAAATTAGCGGAATGAGTTTTACCGAAATTGACAATCCGAGTAAAACCGCAGAAAACAACCATTTTTTTTGGATTAGGAGGTACATGGACCAGATGAGGAAGAATAACATAACACCTTCAAAATGAAGGTTACCACTAAGCTCTATGATGATGAACGGATTGAGAAAAAACCAGAAAATTCTATGTACAGGTAACTTGAAGTGTTCGAGCAATTTCTTTCCAAAATACAAGATCCCTATATCTGCCAGGATGACGATGAGGCGTAAAACAATTACCGAAGCCATAAGACTTTTACCGGTAAAGAATCCGGCAATGGCAAAAAACAGCTGATTTACAGGTGGATAGTTACTAAAATGACTACCGTTCAATTGCCCCATCCCGGCGTAAAGTTCGGTCGCCCTGGCGATCTCAACACCGGGGAAATTAGCCGGTTCGGATATGTACATCTCGGGTGTAAAGATGTAGGGATTCACCGCCTGACTTATCAACTGACCGTCCCACAGAAAGCGATAGAAATCCTGGGATAGATTTGGGATTGCCGGGAGAAACAGGAGTCTGAAAACAATCCCCATTCCCGCTAAAAGCCAGAAATTCCAGCCAAATATCTTTATGAGGTAATATGTAAAAACAAAGAGAGCTGTGTAAAGTGATATGAGTTTTATAAAATCACTTCGCAGCAGATCGTATGCAAAACTACCGTAGAGAATTGCGCAAAGCAGCGCAATAACCAGGGGAATACGATAATTCTTTATATACGAAAACATGTTTTAGTCCTGCCATTCGGCAATGAACAGATTGGTGTCACGGGTGCCTCCGTTATTTCGGTTGGAGGAAAAAGCCAGGTATTTCCCGTCATTAGAAAATACAGGAAAGGCATCGAAGGTCTCACCGTGTGTTACCCGTTCCAGGTTTTTCCCATCCAAATCTATTAGATATAGGTTAAACGGAAATCCTTTTTCGGCCTCAAAATTGCTCGAGAACAAGATCTTTTCACCGCTGGGATGAAAGAACGGACTCCAGTTTGCGTTCCCCAGGTTAGTGAGTTGTCTCAGGTCGCTGCCGTCTGCATTGCAAATAAAGAGTTCCATTTCGGTGGGTTGTACCAGTCCCTGGGCAAGCAGGTCTTTATATTCCTTGATCTCTTCTTTGGTTTTGGGTCTTGAAGCACGGAAGATCAATTTTTTTCCATCAGGAGAAAAGAATGCGCCACCATCGTATCCCAGTTCGTCTGTAATTTGTTTCACATCGGTACCGTCTATATTCATAGTGTATAATTCCAGGTCGCCGGAACGAGTGGAGGTAAATACGATCTTATCACCTTGAGGTGAAACAGTAGCTTCGGCGTCGTATCCGGGTTCGTTGGTAAGTTGTGCAGTAATATTACCTTCCAGGTCCGCAACAAAAATGTCGAACGAATCGTAAACGGGCCACACGTATTTACCGTTCTTACGCAATGGTACTTCCGGGCATTTCTCATCGGCCAGATGCGTGGACGCATAGACAATATGGTTGTTATCCGGAAGGAAATAAGCACAGGTGGTTCGTCCCATCCCCGTACTGATCATTGGTGGTTTTTGGTCCATGAAGGAATCGGTGATGTCCATAAGGAACATCTGGTCACATTCCAGGCCCCAGTTTGGGTTATTAGATTGAAATACCATTTGCTTATCGTCGAAGCTCCAGTAAGCTTCTGCATTATCCCCACCAAAGGTGATCTGGCGAATTGATTTGAAATGAATTTCTTCGGGATAAATGAGGCTATCATTGGTGGTAACCTCTATTTCTTCTGAAATTGTTTTATCTATTGTTTCTTTTTCTGAACTGTTTTTACAAGAAATAAGTGCAGAAAGTAACAAAAGTGGCAATAGGTATTTCATTTTTCGATTATTTTTGCACAAAAATAACGATATGCGCTCAATTCTCATTCTATTTCTTACGCTTATTGCAATTTCCTGTAAACAAGATGCCAAACAAATGGTTAGCATGCAGGAAGATGTGGCTTACCTGGCTGCTGATAGCCTAATGGGCAGGGAAACAGGAACTTCTTACGAAATGCTGGCTGCCTCATACCTGGCAGACCGTTTTAAGCACCTCGGCCTTGCGCCTAAAGGAACCGATGGATATATTCAGGAGTTTACCTTCAAACCTACCCTAAATCCACATGAGCAGGCGGAAGTTGTTGAGGGCAGCGGTACCGGAACGCTTATCGGTAGGAATGTAATAGGGTACATAGATAACAATGCAGAAACTACTGTGGTTGTTGGTGCGCATTACGATCACTTGGGGATGGGTGGACAGGGTAGCCTGTATCGTGAAGGCGAAGCCATACATAATGGCGCAGATGATAATGCAAGCGGGGTTGCAGTTATGCTGAAACTGGCAAAAGATCTCCGTGATAAGAACACCGGCAACAACTATTTGTTTATCGCATTTTCGGGGGAGGAAATGGGCTTGCTGGGGTCTAATTATTTTGTAAAAAACCCAACCGTAGATCTGGCACAGGTAACCTATATGATCAATATGGATATGGTAGGCCGGCTTAATGAAGAAAACACGCTTGCAGTCCATGGAGTTGGTACATCACCGGTTTGGAAACAAACGCTTTTTGCCAATAATGACGCAGGACTTAATATCGCCGAACACGAGAGTGGTATTGGCCCTAGCGACCATACCTCGTTCTATATCATGGATATACCGGTATTACATTTCTTTACCGGGCAACATAGCGACTATCATAAACCTACAGATGATGCCGATAAATTAAATTATGGCGGGATGGAAACCATCGCTAATTATATCCTCAATATCATTACAGATCTGGATGATAATGAAAAGCTGGCTTTCAGGAAGACAAAGAATGAGAGCGAAGATGTTCCCAGCTTTAAAGTTACCCTTGGTGTGGTTCCGGATTATCTCTATGCCGGAGAAGGAATGCGGATAGACGGGGTGAGTGAGGATCGACCGGCTATAAAGGCAGGACTTCAGAAGGGAGATATAGTAAAGAAAATGGGTGAACACGATGTTACCGATATGATGAGCTATATGAAATCCCTTTCCAAATTCGAGCCCGGGCAGACTGCAGTGGTTACTGTAGAGCGCGACGGGAAGCTCATGGAAGTTAGCGTAACCTTCTAGAAGTTTCTGGCAATAGATAATGTTATCCAGGTATGCAACAATGTAGTTCCTACTCTGGGTGAGGCATAGTTGTAGCCTGCTTTGTATTCCATTCTTTTTTTCCGAAAAAACCCTTCGAAACCGTAAGTAAAGAAATGATCGACCGGATCTACGGTAAAAATGGAGCTATCTCCTGTGATAAAACCCTCGAGTAAGGCATCATAGATCACGTATCGGTAGGCAAACTTCAGCGAAAAGAAAAACTCTGGATGAATGCTACCTATCTGGTGATAAGCCATGCTATGGCGAATATCGGCACGCTTTCCAAAATAGAAAGCAGCCTGATTCTCTATAAACATATCCCTTGTTCCCACGGCAACCGTTGGGGTCCAGGCCATGTGTACGCCAAACTTGTCGTCTAGTAATTCCCAATCCCTTATATAACGGGCATAGAGATTAATATGAATTGCGTCTTCTATTTGTCCTATCCAGCTAGCCTCGGCAGATTCGTTACTTGAGTGAAACCAACTTTGAAACCCTTCAGCTCCCGAAATGGAACCGGAAGCACCCATGTGGAACGTAAAGTCCAATATTCGATTTTCGTTAGTTAGGGCCAGGGAGGTTGTAATGGCGCTAAATCCGGCATAAGGCCTGTCGAACAATCTAACATTGGTTTCGGTAATGTTTGAAGGTGTGTAAAAAATTTGTAAGACGCCTATCGTTAGCTGTCTTCGGTCGCGATTCTCTTCCTGTTCGTTTAAAAACGTGCGATAGTTAATAAATGATCCGGTGGTATAGAACCAATCTGTAAAGAGTAAAAAGTCGTTATCGTGATGTAGCTCGATCTGCCGTTTGTAGAAGGGATTTTCAACTTTTGTTTCTGAAATGTCCTGAGCCGGAAGTTCAGAAAAGAAAAAAAAGAGTAATAGGAAAAAAAATAAAGGTCCCTTTGGTTGGTGGATCATACATCAAAAATAGGAAAAGAAATTAATTGTACTTCATAGTTATTTTTTAAAAACTGCGAGCGTAGGAAAGAATAATGTATTGGTGGGTTTGGGTAGCTTCAGTTTCATCCGAATTAAAGCGATATCCAACCGTGTAATCATTCTTATTATAACGGTGTTTAAAATCGAAGCCCAGGTGTAAAACCACTGCATTTGATTCCACCAGGTACACCGAATCATCTCCCCATTTGTTACCTTCCAGAAGTCCGTTATAACCCACAAATCGATATCCAAATCGCAACGCAAAAAAGATCTCCCTTTGGGTACTGCCTAGTTGATGGTATGCAATGCTAGAGTTGATTGTGTTTCTACGTCCGAAATAAGCTGCTACCTCGGGTTGAAAGAATTGATCTTTGCTACCATAGGCTGCCCAGGGCTGCAGCGCGATATGCACACTGAAGGGATTGGGAGCTAATTGCCATTCTCGTGCATAGCGCGCGTAGAAGTTTAAATGGAACGAATTAGAAAGTTCTCCAACCCAACTTTGGGGGTCCGATATCACAACTGCATTGTGGTACCAGCGTTGAAATGCTCCAGCTCCCGACGACTTTCCTGTGATCCCCAGTTCTAGCTGCAAATTGTAAAAACTATGATTGGTGGCGGCAGACCATCCGTTGTTGAGGCCAAGATATCCTGCATAGGGACGATCCATCTGGCTAATTTCCATGGTTTTTGTATCATCGGGTGTGAATGCCTGGACCCCCAGCGTAAATTGTAAATGTTCGGAGGTATTTGGTAAGATGCCTTCGGTTAGCTTGTGGATGTAATTTATATATAGGCCAAAAGAATAATACCTGTCAGTTAAAACGATGAAATCATTGTCGTGCCTGATCCCTATCTGATCGCTGGTTGATACCGGTTCTGAATCCTGTGCATTTACGTCCTCGATGGGGTTCAGAAAAAAGATAAAAATAAAAATGCATGTAAGGACTCGCGCCTTGCGATGGTTATTTTTCCAATGGTAAAACGGATGGTTGATCTCTATACTTTGCTGGTTATACTTTTGAAAAATACAAAACCAAAACCAACAAAAAGCATTAAATGAAAAGGAAATAGCCCGAAATCGCCCCCCTGATCCCCTACAACGAAAGCGCTGTACATTCCGAAGGCAAAATATAACATAAGCAAACCTTCTACGATCACGTTAGGGCTAAGTTTACTTTTTAAGTATTTATTTCCTTTCCAGCTGTCCTTTAGAGAGTTTATATTGAACTTGGGCGTACGGATAAATTCACTTTTCTTGCCAAGATGTCCTTCAAGAACCGCTATACTGTTGTGCAGTGAAAAGCCCATAGCGATAGAGAAAAAAGTGAAGAACATCCCGGTGTATTTTAGGAACTGTTTAATGCCACCTCCGTAGATGATCTTATAGGTGAACCAGTAACAAAAGAAAAAGATAAGGGTACTTAATACAAAAAAGCTCATGATAAAGAAGTATCCTTTTAGATGCTCATATTCATTTTTTATATACAGCATGGGTATACTTAATACAGCTACAATAAGGATATTAAGGAACATAGTGCTGTTGAGTAAGTGAAGGATGCTATGTACTTTAGTTTTAAATGGAATGCTGTCTTTCCTCAACACCCTTAGCGCCATCTTCTGGAAATTCTCGGCTCCACCTTTATTCCATCTGAATTGTTGAGATCTTGCTGCACTAATTACTACGGGTAATTCGGCCGGAGTTTCTACTTCTTCAAGGTATTTAAATTTCCAGTCTTTTAGTTGTGCACGGTAACTAAGATCAAGATCTTCGGTTAAGGTGTCACCTTCCCAGTTACCGGCGTCGAGTATACATTCCTTTCGCCAAACACCAGCAGTTCCGTTAAAATTAATGAAGTGCCCTTTGCTATTACGTCCCACTTGCTCCAGGGTAAAGTGAGCATCTAGGGCAAATGCCTGAACTCTTGTTAGCAGCGAATAATCGCGGTTTATATGGCCCCAACGGGTTTGAACTACCCCGATCTCTTTATCCTTGAAATAGGGGATGGTGTTGAGTAACCAGTTTTTCTTCGGAAGAAAATCGGCGTCAAAGATCGCGATATATTCCCCTTTGGCAGTTTTTAGTCCTTCCTTTAGTGCTCCGGCCTTATAGCCCTTCCGATTGTCTCGTGTTACGTGCTTAATGTCTAGACCTGTCTGTTGAAGTCTTTTGATGTGTTGGGCGGTTCTTTCGAAGGATTCGTCTGTAGAATCATCTAATACTTGTATCTCCAGTTTGTCTTTGGGATAAACGATCTCACCCATATTATTTAAAAGGCGTTCCATCACATATAACTCATTATATACAGGTAACTGGATCGTAACGTAGGGAACTTCCTCCGGGTTATTCAGGTCGAACTTGTCACACACCGCCTTTTTTCTGCGTCTGGAACGTAAATAATTGAACAGCAGATTGAGCTGCGCCAACGCATACAGGAAGATAAGTATGAGGGCGACAGAATAGATAACCATAACTACTGTTTCCAGTATCATTTTTTAATGCTGTATTTAAAGATCCAACTTAAGATTTTAACGCCTGCAAAGATAGCACCTTTTACGGTTCCCGAAACTTTAGAGACACCTATTCGGTTTCGATATTTCACAGCAACCTCTTTATAAGTGTATTTTCGTTTAAGTGCCTTTAACTGCATTTCAACGGTCCATCCATAGGTTTTATCTTCCATTGAAAGTGCCATCAATTTCTGGTATTTTATTGCACGAAAAGGGCCAAGGTCTGTAAACCTGGAACCAAAGAACAATCGCATCAATCGCGTGGCAAGCCAGTTGCCAAAGATCTGCGGGCCCGTCATGGCGCCGTCTTCCCTTAATTCTTTTACGCGTGAACCAATCACCAGGTCGACATCCTCCTCGATGATGGGAGCAACTATGGCATTTAGTTGTTCCGGATAGTCACTATAATCGCCATCCAGAAAGACCACGATATCCGGTGGTTGCTGGTTCTTGGATAGATATTCAATGCCTTTTAGACAGGCGTAACCGTACCCTCGGCGTTCTTCAGTAAGCACAGTAACCCCGGCTTTGGTGGCAACTTCTACGGTAGCATCTGTGGAACCATTGTTTACTACAATAATTTCAGATGCCGTATCGGGGATATCCTGTATAACTTTTCCGATAGAATCTGCCTCATTGAATACAGGAATAATTACTTTTATTATGGTCATATGCGATGGCTATCCCAGCAAAAATATGATTAAATTTACTGATAGGGTAGACGTTTTATATTAGTATTCCTAACGTCTGTCTTTTTTAAGAGCATTCTAATATCACGCATGGATTTTATAAATAAGATTCCCGAAAAACCTTTAGACACTTATATACAAGGTATAGTGTATTACAAAGGGTATAAACCAGAGCATGATAAGGATCGCTTCCTTCCCGATTGCACTACAAATCTCATAATCGATTTCGGGGATGAACCTAAGTTTATTTACGATAATGATACCCTAAAGGAAAAGCAGCAATGTGAGATCGCCTGGTTTTCGGGGATGCATAGCCGCTACCTAACAATAAGCAGTGGATTCGATTCTGAAATGATGGTGATCACTTTTAAACCGGGCTTCAGCTATCCCTTTATCAACCAATCTCTGCATCGGCTAAATAATAAGGTCATTCCAGCGACCGAAATTTTTGGTGCCAGCGTTTTACAGCTTCGGAAGGAGTTAATGAACATAAACCCGGGCGATTCAAAGATCCATTATGCGTCTTCCTGGCTAATGTCTATCCTTACAGATGTATCTTTTTCAGAAGAGATCATTAGACACTTTGTAAGTGAAATTCAGGCAGCCCCCGATTTGGTTAACCTTAACAATATTGCCAAACGATCTGGTTATTCT
>CAJQNO010000111.1 GCA_905479745.1 uncultured Flavobacteriaceae bacterium
TTTGGCTGGAACCGGCCTTTACTGTGTAATGGTGCCAACCTGGCGTTCTCAAAGGAAGTATTTAAGGAATTGGGAGGGTATGCAGAAAACAACCATATCGCCAGTGGAGACGATCTTTTCTTAATGCACAAGATTAGTTCACAATACCCCAAGTATGTGATCTTCAATAATGATCCAGGGTCTGTGGTACAGACAAAGGCCGTTAAAAGTTGGGATGAAATGATCTCACAACGTATCCGCTGGGCATCGAAGACTACTAATGTAGGCAGTCCCCTTTTAACTACAATTGGGATTATTGTTACCCTAATGAATCTCTGGATGTTGGCCGGCCTTGTCTATTTTATGATTTTTAACTGGGATGGATTTGCCGTCTACCTCATCATCTACATGATAAAATTCTTTATGGATCAGGTTTTTATAGAAGAACAGGTGAAGTATGCTCCCGAAAAGGTGAATCTGGAGTTGTTTTTCTTTGCATATCTGCTCTACCCGTTCATAACCACCTATATAGCCTTCCGAAGCCTTTTTGGTGGTTACACCTGGAAGGGGCGTGAATTTAAGCGCTAATTCAATATTTTTTTTACCTTTAACCGAATCAAATCTAGCCCATATGAAACGCCTACTCCTAATATTCGGATTTATTCTGGCCAGCTGTTCCTACGCTTTTGCACAACAGCAATACACGGTCGATGGTGAAACGTATTCTCTCAAGACTGAAGTAGATGGCACTATCGAACTACTATGGAATACCATAGGCGAAGACTACCGTTATTTCATAAAAAAAGGGAATGACATCGCCGAGCTGAAAAATACCCGTAACGATAATGGGTATAGTGAGGAGTATAAGGATGTATTACGGCTGTTCACCAAAGATTCGCCGGGTGACATAGACAAGACCAAACTTACGTTAGCCAGTCTGAGGAATTATTTCAGAAATTATAACAAAAGAGTAGATCCCGCATATAACGATTCTACCGAGAATATAGCTTTAAAACTAAGGTTAGGACCGTTTGCCGGCATTTCGAATGCCATATTTACAGACAATCCTACCAATGCCAGTTTACTGGTTGTAGGTGCAGATCTAGAGCTCATAGACGAGGTTAAATTGCGCAGACACTCGGTGGTGCTGCGATTTAAGCAAACCTTCGAGAACAGCGATTATAAATACAATGCCTCACAATTCTCACTTAATTACAGGTTTAAATTTGTAAAAAGCAGTACGGTAGATGTATTTGTAAACGGAAAATTTGTGGCATACACTTATTCCTCCAGGGATGACCTTCCTAACCAGAACTTCGGGATGCCAGGTGAGCCTGAGTTCTTCTCTAAAAGCGGTGGCGATCTTTCGGCACCGGCCACTTTTGGATTGGGTGCAGATATTGCCTTAGGGAACGGACAGCTATTTATTACTTACAATGATATTGTTGGGTTAGGTGTGGATAGCAACGGAGAATTTCCAATAGATCTTACCGTAGGGTATAAGTTCGGTCTATAAAGATTCTGTTTCTATCACGATCGGCAGGCTGAATGCAGTTCTAACCGGTATCCCTTGTTTAGTGGCCGGAGCGATCAATTGAAGGGAGTCTGTCATATCCAGTAAAGCTTGTTTGAGAAGTGGAAACGTTTGAGACGTTACACTATCCATTTCAATCTCCTTAACGCTTAGTTGGGCTGTTTCGGAAATATCGAATTTAAGCCACACAGTATCCTTCACTTCTCTGCTCACTGCAATCCCGCTGTAGGTTGTTACCCGCTTGAGTGAATTTTTCAATACCTCGCTAAAGCATATTTGTTGTTCTTTTTTTTCTGAAATCTGTTCACACTCCTTAAACACCGGGTACTGGTCCACATCGTTCCAATTGATGGTTTTTAGCTCTTCATCGTAAAACGTTTCAGAAGAAATTTTCCTGGTTTCAAAATAATCACAAGAAGAAAAAAGGATACAAAGTGTCAATATGGAGAGGATTGTTCTCATTGTTTTTGAATACCCTCCGAAAGTACAAATTTTAACGAAACATGTATATGAAAAAAGGCCGGAACTGGGGAGAGTCCGGCCTGTAATAATCACTGTTTTAAATATTAGTCCATTTCGAAGACTATAGGTAAAGCGAATTCAACATTCACTTTCTTCCCTTTGTGTTCCCCTGGACCCATTTTAGGTAACATTTTTACCACGCGAACCGCTTCATCGATCAATTGTGGATATTCGGCCTTGGCGCGTACGTTCTCTATATTCCCGGTATTGGTTATGGTAAAATGAACCGCAATACGCTGTTTCCCGGTTATTGGAGAATCCTTAGGAACCTTGGTGTTGAAATTCTGAACCACAAATCCGGCCACTTTTTCGGTAAAGCATTTCTTGGCCGCCTCGTTTGTTTGTCCTTCGCATCCCGGATAGGTAGGAACCTTGTCTATGGCGGCAAAGGCCAGTTTATCCTGATCGCCACCTTTACTGTCGAAATGCAAATTATCTGCCCCTTTCGAGCCTGCATTCACGTAGAGCAGTTTAAGCGCTTTTTTCTCTTCGGCGGTAAGCTCTCCCTGGGAAGCGATAGCCTCCTGTAAACTGGCTATATTATCCAGTATCTCGCTGTTGGTACCGTTTACGAAATTATTCGCATTGTCCGTTTCGTTAGTTGCGATATCCGATTCCTGCGCGCAGGAAGTGTACACTAACATTCCACATATTACGGGTAGAATAAGTAAGTATTTTAACTGAAAAATTCGTTTTGATCTTGATTTTTGTAACATAATAATTCGTTTTTTAATTAATGAATGATTGAAGAATGTATTGATAAATGAAATATGATCGGTTTGGAAAACCTGAGACAGCATGTGCTGATAATAAGCATTTCGTTCTTTTGCCATAGCTACTTTTCTGTCGGCAGAAAATTCGTGTAAGGCAGCAATTCTTTTCTGAAATACATATACCAAGGGGTTAAACCAAAATACAATGCGCAGCACCTCGAAGAGGATGAGGTCCCAGGTGTGATGTTCCTCTACATGGATCTGTTCGTGAAGTAGAATATGCTCTTTTTGTTTTTCTGAAAGCTCCGCTCCTAAATACACTGTGCTAAAGAAGGTAAAAGCCGAATTGCTCCCGGGAATGAGCTTAACCCTCATTTTAGGATGCTGCCAATCACTGCTTTGTACCTCGATCTTCCGTATCCTGAAATACTTGAAGATAAACCAGCCCATGCTCACAAGCAATCCGGTAAGCCATAGAGCCATCCAGGGAAATTCGAAGCCTCCGGTCGCCGTAGCATTTGATGTCTGGGTCCCTCCTACCAAAACTGCTGGTAGTTGTACAGTATAGGACGGAGGGATAGCCTCCCTAATCCCACCAATTTGCACAAAGGGCAATAGCAAACTCAATAAAGGAGTAAATAATAGATAAAGCCTATTCCAGTTAAAGAAAGTCTCTCGCTTTAGAAACAGATCGTAAACCAATAAAAATAGTAATTGGAATGCTATGGTTTGTAAGATATAATGTATCATGATGTTTCGTCTTTATTGATCTCCTTCATTATCGCCTCCAGTTCGTTAATACTAATGTCGTTCTTCTCCACAAAGAAGGAGACCATGCTTTTAAAAGAACCCTGAAAGTATCCGTCTACCAGTTTATTTATAGACTGATTACTATATTCTTCCTTCTTTACTTTGGGAAAATAAATATGCCCCCGTCCTTCTTTCCTATAGTCCACAAAGTCCTTACTTTCGAGAATCCTTACAATGGTCGATACGGTATTATAGGCCGGTTTTGGCTTGGGAAGTTCGTCTATGATAGCGGCTACGTTGGCCTCTCCCAGATCCCAAAGTATCTGCATGATGTCCTCTTCTGCCTTGGTAAGTTGTTTCATAATCACTTAGTTTTACATTTCAAATATAACTAATTTTTTAGTTTAAACTAATAATTTAGTTATAAAAATGTAACAGAAGCGTATTTTTATCTTCTAATGAGTGCTTATGGATATTATTTTATTGATTGTTGGCTTTATTTTAATGCTGGTAGGTATTGTTGGTAGCATCTTACCTGTAATTCCCGGTACCCCTATTAGCTGGCTGGGCCTTATCGTGTTGTACCTGGCTCCTTCTATAGAGTTCGATTGGACCTTCATTATCATTACCGGAGTTGTGGCCATTGGTATTTATATATTGGACTATATCATTCCTGCACTTGGAACCAAGAAGTTTGGCGGTAGCAAGGCTGGTGCCTGGGGCACCTTCATTGGGCTTATAGTGGGGATTCTTGCTCCTATTCCCTTCGGGATACTTATAGGGCCATTTGTGGGTGCCCTGGTAGGCGAGCTCGCTTTCAATCAAACTCAGGGGCCTCAGGCTATAAAAGCCGCATTTGGTTCGTTTATTGGGTTTTTGGCCTCAACCTTTATGAAGCTTTTCGCCACCTTCGTCTTCCTTGGATTGTTCTGTTGGAAGGTCTGGGAATTTCGTTCGCTGTTGTTTTAGGCTATAGGGAGAATTTCTTCGAAAAAGCACCCAGGAAAATGATCCATATAACTCCCACAGTTATTGAGAGGTCGGCAAAATTGAAGATATAGTTATTGAATTTAAACAGCTCTCCTCCTACAAAGGGAACCCATTCGGGCCAGTAGGTCTCAATGATCGGGAAATAGAACATATCCACTACATGACCGTCGAAAAAGGTACTATACCCTCCTTCTTCAGGCATAAAACTAGCGGTTGTAATGGTGGTCGATTCAGAAAAAATAACTCCGTAAAATAATCCATCGATTATATTCCCGATGGCTCCTGCCGTGATCAACGCAAGGGAAATCACAAAGGAGAATCTTTTATCATGGCGCAGGGACCTATAGGTGTAATACAGTAGACCCGAGCCCGCAATAATTCTAAATGCTCCCAGGATGAACTTCCCGATCTTTCCGCCTAATTCGAGACCAAAAGCCATCCCGTAATTCTCGGTGAATTTAATCTGTGCCCAATCCAGACCCAGCATCCTGAACCCACCATCCAGAGGAAATGTTGTTTTAACGTAAAATTTTAATGCCTGATCAACGATAAGAACTACCAGGATTAAAATCCCTATAATCATCATCTTCCGCCTATGCTTCATCTACTGTTTTTTAAACTCCTGCAAATATAGAATCATTTTCATAAATGAGGAACTTCATAACGTTCTGTTGGTGTAATTATTCTTCCCCAAAAGGGTTTGTTTCTAGTATGTAAGAGAACAGCTCTATTATTGCCCGATCTTTTAGATCCAATTCGTCTTCTCTTCGATTGAAGTCTTTCGTTCTCCGGGAGGTAATTGCCCGTCGTATTTTCCCATATAAAAGAACCCCAGACATCGTTCCCCTTCCGACAAAGAAACATGTTCTCCCAAAAATTCTTTATACGCCGGACTGCTCCAGTATGTTCCAATTTTCATCGAATGGGCCGTAAGCCACATATTCTGTACGGCCATGGCTGTAGCTGCGATCTCTTCCCATTCCGGAACCGATCCCGCAGGATCCCGCTGCATACATATAGCCATTACACATCCGGATCGCTCTGCTTTTTCCAGTATCTTCATGTGTTTGAAAGCACTATAATTTTCACTGGTTTCCTTGTATTTCCTGGCCAGGAATTCGCCTAATTCGATCCTCGATTCCCCATAGAATACCTTAAATCGCCAGGGTTCTGTCCTGCGATGTGTTGGAGCCCAGTTAGCGGCTTCCAGTATGGTATTGAGTTCGGCCTTTGTAATTTCTTCCAAATTGTATTGGGTGGGATATACGGCTCGTCGGGTTCGAATTTGTTCTATCATAGTGCTACTTTGAAGATGTAAAAATACTTCTTTTTCGCGCTCTTTTATACAATCCTGTTATTTTGATCTTGCCAATTATTCCCTATCGTTACCAACTAAATTGATTGTTTTTTCGTACCTTAATTGAGTTAATCTAGGACATCAACTAAATCGGCACTCATATGAAAAAAGTAATTCTAATGGTCTGTTGTGTAATTGGGGCGATCGCTTTTATTTCTGCAGACAAACACAATTCCCAGGACAACGCTTTGTCTATTGAGGGAGTTTGGGAGCTCGAACATCAATTTCTTTACGAAAACAGTCAGGTGAAGGATACCATCATGAATTTGAATGGTTACAGACAAGTTAAGATCTATACCAAGGGGAAAGTAATGTGGACGCGTTTTAATCCGGCCGATTCTAACGAGTGGTTCGGCTATGGCTCGTACGAAGTTAAAGACGGAATGCTGCATGAGCAACTGGAATATGCTTCCGATGCTATGATGCGCATTGTAGACACGGTTCAGGTATTTAAATTCGAACTCGATCTGGGAGAAAAACGATATAGCCAGATCGTTTGGGACAGTAAAGGGAACCCGGAATCTTCCGAAAATTATGTCCGCTTAGAGTAATAAAAGAACATTTTAATAAAAAAAGGAAGGCTAAAAACCTTCCTTTTTGTGTATATATCATTTATCCTAGAGAACATTTCCATTCTGATCCATCTTAACGCGAATGGTTTCCTTTCCATTTTTTAACTTGATCTTATACATCTTATCCGCTCCTTTTTTCTGTGAATAGGTAACAAGGAACAGGTCTTTAACAACCTGCCATTTTGGATATCGATCCTTCAAAGCCTTACTAACGTCTTCTGGTAACTGATAATTTTTAAATCGCTCAATAGTTTTAATGATCTCTCCGTCCTGGTCGTATGCAACTACCATCACACCATCCGGAATTCGGAATGTGACCTGGTACAAATTAAAATCGTCTAAATAAACGTCGCTGTCTGTTACATCGAACATCGCAGCCTCCTTCTCAACGTTCCAAATTGGAACGGGTGCTTCAGAATTCTCAACAGCACTCAGGTATTTGTAATTCATCGCTTTCACAACTATCTCATCAAGCTGTATAGGATCCTGGGCTTTCATCGGCAGTACTATACCGATCAATACAAGTATCAATACTATCTTTTTCATGACTTTCGGTTTTTATATTACTAATTCAGTTCGCATTGATATAATATAGAGTGAACACGAAAATTTAACAATGACCCAGATCATAGTACCAAGTGAAACAGAGGGAGTTACAGTAAATAGTATAGTTGTAGTGAAAATTATTTTCTGAAGTGGCCTATCGAGAGCCCAATTGATCAAAAAAAGAAAAATTATATTTATTTATTTCCGGAGGTGGCTTTATATTCCTGCCAGGTTTGATCTATGTAGTGTTTGTTCCCCAGGTAATCCAGTATTTTTAATAATTCTTCGGAAGTCTGGTACCCTTTTATGATGGTGATCCGCTCAAACTTTTCATTTAACGCCACATAGCTTGGGTAACTCATGCTTTTATTCAGCAGGGCGGCAGCGAACTCGTTATAACCCCGCCTTCCACTTTTCACAAACTTGAAATCGTAACCCTGGAACTTAAAACTCTCTTTGCGTTCGGCATTGAACTTCACAGGATGAAATTTTTCGTTGATGAGAGCAACAACTTTAGGATGCTTGAAGGTTGTCTTATCCATCCGCTTGCACCATCCGCACCAATCTGTATACACATCGAAAAACACCGGCTTAGACTCGTTGGCCATAGCGGCTTCCAGTTGGCTTATATCCATCCAATTGATCTCTTCCTGTCCCAGAACCCCCGAAACAGGTAATATCATCATTGTAAAAATAAAAGTGAGCATCGACCGCTTCATGGGCTAAATATAGTAAAATAAGCCAGTAATAAGTACATACGGTGGATGCGTTGCCCTAGTTGATCCGTCGTCTTTCGGCTTCCGAACCGGTCTCGCGATTCCTGGCAGATTTAAGGTCTCTGTTTCCAAAATTCCTGCTGTAGGTAATAGTAAAGGTACGGTTGCTGAAATCGAAGGTATTCCTGGTATTGATATTTTGCTCGGGAAGGTTGGTCCCTCCATTAAATTCGAGGGAATCGAAAATATCATTGATGGAGAACTTCAGTGTTCCCCACTTGTCGCTAAATTTATTTTGAAGCCCAATATTTATCGCGTAGAATTCGTCGTAACGAGCATTTCCGAAGAATCCCGGGCCATTGTAAAATCCGGATAATTCGGCCGAAAAACTATCCGACACCTTAAACGAATGGGTGCTGTTAGCCGAAAAGATTCCCAGCTCCTGTTCAATGGGTACCTCCAGGTAAAAGGATCGAACTTTCTGGCGTACGTAGGTTAAATTGTTTTGAGTACGCCACCATTCGGTGAGTTTTACCGGTATCCCTGCGATAATGGAAAAAGTTCGGGTATAGTCCAGATTTGCTGCCTCGAAGATCAATCTCCCGGTGTCCGGATCTATTCGTTCCTGGAAATTGGCAATGGTCGCATCCTCATCGGTATATTGAAAGGACAGGAAATACGATTTAAACGTGATATCGTACTTGTAGGTATTCGAAATGGCCGGTTGAAGACCCGCATTCCCCGAGAGGAACGTATTGGGTTCGAAAAATATCACAAAAGGAGCCAGATCATTGAAAGTTGGCCGGGTAATACGTTTGGAGTAGGATAGGTTCATGCTCAAATTCTCGGTTAGGGTCCTGCTTAGAAAGATAGATGGAAACCATTTCCCAAACTGCCTGTCTACTACCCTGCCCTGCGTATCCACATCCAGCCTGGAATCTGTATACTCATATCGAAGGCCTGCCTTAGCCGAAGTCTTTTCATCGATAGTATACTCTGCAGACCCATAGGCCGCCAGAATTTTCTCATCCAACACGCTAAAATTGGTTAAAGTAGGATCGAACACAAACATCCCATCAATCTCATTGGCCACAGAAACATCATTCTCGAAATCGTTCTTGGTTGCTTTAGCTCCGGCCTCCACCTTTAAGTTATCATTGATCTTGTTATTATAGTCGAGCTTTCCTACCCAGGTTGAAAGTGGCGTTTCTTTCCTGCTCTGCAAAAGTTCGGTACGTAAGAACATCATATTTGCATCGTAAAAGGTATTGGTATAATCTGTTGGATTATCGAATTCGTAAAAGAGATAGTCTATATCCATACTCACAAATTCATCCTTTGTGAATTCGTGTTTTATATTTAAATTGGCGCCGAAGTGTTTTAACTGGTTGGTTTCGGTATTTGCCAATTCCACGAAAGAAGTTGGCATTCCGTTCACGGCATCGAAACTACTATTAAAGGCATCCATCTGCCATTTGTTATCGAAGGCTGTGAGAATGGTCCCTATAATTGTTTTTTCTGAAATCTGGTAATCCATTCCCAATCGGAGTCCGTGATTTTGCTGATCTGGTTCCCTATCGGTCCTGGAGGTAGTAGACAGCAGGTCGCCATCCTCCCGATATTCTCTGCTGGTTTTAAACAGCTGCTCTCTTTGGTCCACACGGTACGAATAACTTCCGAAGACATTAAATTTATTTTTCCTGTAATTGAAGTTAATATTGTCGTTAGACACCAACCCTTTTCCATACCCCAGCGAAAGCGAATAGGACCCGTTTAGTCCCAGGTTGGCATTTTTCTTAAGTACTATATTGATGAAACCGGCATTCCCTTCAGCATCAAAATTTGCCGGAGGTGTAGTGATCAGTTCAATGGATTCGATATTATCGGCACTCATCCCGTCCAGCAACTGTACAAGTGATGAGGCGGGAACATAGCTGGTCTTTCCGTTTATCATCACCACCACTCCATCTTTTCCAACCACGGATATGGCATTATTCTGCCTGTTTACAACCACTCCCGGAGAACGTTCAAGCACCTCCAGGGCAGTACCTCCGGAAGAGACTATACTATTCTCCACATTGATCACTAACCGATCTACTTTTTGGGTGAATAAAGGTTTCTTGGCCTGAACAACAACTTCGCCAAGTTCTTCGCCTTCAGTCATCACAAGTACCGGAACTGTATAGTTCGTATTCAGGGTGAACGCTTCAGACCTGGCTGTTTGAAAACCAACCACAGAGCCCTCTATATAGTACGAGTTAGCCGGGATACTCTCAAGAATATATGCACCGATTTCATCTGTAACCGCACCTTTTACAAAGGTGGAATCGCTAACTCGCATGAGGAGTACATTGGCAAAAGCAATGGCATCATTGTTAGAATCTAAGATCTTGCCCGAAATGTTGTAGGAAGTCTGTCCATAGATAGTTGAGACCACAAACAGCAACGCAGCAGTAAGACGCGTGGTGAGGTTCATAATTTATTAGTTAGTTGAAAACTTCATTATCCTAAGCCCGATTTTTAGACCCATGATAACTTAGTGTAAGTTAGGCAAATAAGTAATATATCGGCCGAATTTATATGACAACTCATATTTCATAACTCTAAAAGCCAATGGAAACACTTCCTAAATCTGGTAATTTTAAGAATTTTATTTGCTGAAATGTTAATTTAAAGGTATTTCATCGAAATATTTTGCTTTTTATCGATTTTATTGGCATTTTTCCGACTTATATAATTCCTTCTGCGTATGAAAAGTAAAATTACCCTACTCCTACTTCTTGGTTTCTGTACCATACATGCCTTTGCCATGCGATGTGGCGATGCCTATCAAAATGCTACCTACGCGGTAGAGCATTCGGAAAAAGCGTTGGCATCGAACAACCTGGAACATTTGAAACAATACTCGTTAAGAGCACAGGAAGCTGTGGAAAAAGTATTTGCCGCTACCGAAAACTGCGGCTGTACCGAAGCAAATAATGCCAGCTACGACACCCTGGACTATTTAGGCAAGGCCCTAGAAAAGGACAAATTTGAAGTTTCCAGATTCTATGTTAAAAGCGCGCTAAGCAGCATAAAATCCATCCTTATTTCACTTGATCTTTGTAACGAACCCGATCCAACCTATAGCCTTATTGTAGACGAAAACAACCTGATCACACAAGAACAGGAGCTTCTCGCGCAACAGGAACAACTCTTGCGAAAGCAGAAGGCCCTGGAAGCCCAGCTAAAGGCGCAAAAAGAATTGCAGGCGAAGCTACAAAGAGAAAAAGAGATCAAACTAGCCGAACAGAAACGCATTAAATTTGAAGCAGAAGCCAACCTGTTGGAGATGGAAACTGCCATTAACCGCTTTATCCGGCTCATGGATTGCGATAAGGTGGAGCCATTAACAGACAAATCGTATACGCGCACCCTGGAACAACTTGAGGTAGAGTCTGTTCACGCCACCCGAACCTTCTATTCCATAAAAGCAAGGGAAATGGCAGACCAGTTAATTACCGTGCTGGCCGGGTGTGACAACTAGAATACCCAAAATGACTATTTATTTGTTGTACTTTTAACCTAACAATCTGCTCCTAAGGAGTGCTAAACCTAATTCGGTTTCTGAAAACCCAACGTAATTGTTGGGTTTTTTGTTTCTGAAATTCCGCGAAAAGTCGTTATATTTACTAGGAAATAACGCTTTGTTATGATCTCTGTTGAAGAAGCCATATCAATTGTAAAAAATTCCATAGTAAAAACTTCAGAAACTGAAGTGATATCCCTTGGTTCAGCTTCGGGCTATGTGCTAAGTGAGGATGTAGTCTCTCCTATTGATATGCCTCCCTTCAGACAATCGGCCATGGACGGCTATGCACTAAATCTAAGTGATACAAATACCTACGAGATCATCGCCGAAATAAAAGCCGGCGACACCAGCCGCCCTCAATTAAATAAGGGCCAGGCCGCACGAATCTTTACGGGAGCCGCTGTGCCCAATTCGGCCAATGCCATCGCCATACAGGAACACGTAACAGCAGATAATACCATGCTAACCCTGGAAAAAGAGGTCGTGATCGGGGCCAATATCAGGGGACAGGGTGAACAGGTAAAAAAAGGCCAGGTGGCCCTTGCAGCAGGCAGCGTGATAAATCCTGCTGCCATCGGATTTTTGGCTTCCCTGGGTATCTCCAAAGTTGCGGTACATACCAAACCGTCTGTGGCAATTGTAACCACAGGAAACGAGCTAATCCCTGCCGGGACTCCCTTAAAACACGGCGAGATCTACGAGAGTAATGCACTCATGTTGGAGTCGGCAATGAGAAGATGTAACTACACTAACGTATCCACATTTAAAGTGAAGGACAACTTCGAAAATACGGTATCTCTCATTCGAGACTTGAAGAAGAAATATGATTTCATTATCATTACCGGAGGGATTTCGGTTGGGGATTACGATTTTGTGGGGAAAGCCCTGGAAGAACTGGAAGTAACCCCTTTATTCTACAAAGTGAAACAGAAACCCGGTAAGCCCTTATATTTTGGCAAAACCCAAAAGAACTTCATATTTGCACTTCCCGGTAATCCCGCGGCTTCTTTAAGTTGTTTTTATAATTATGTTTTGCCAGGCCTGGAAATAGCGAGTGGGAATACAGATTTTTCTCTTCCCAGAACAAGGGCAAGCTCAACAATAAACTATCAGAAAAAGGGAGACAGGGCTCAATTCCTCAAAGCCCGTTATCAACAGGATGAAGTGACTATCCTGGACGGCCAGAGTTCGTCCATGCTGCATACTTTCGCGATTGCCAATGCCCTGGTATATCTACCGGAAGATACTTTCGAAATAAAAATAAAAGATGAAGTAGAGGTGATCATGCTTCCCATAAACTAAGCATTATGAAATACACTATTAAAAGCAGAATTTGGATCGAAGCGGATGGAGAGATCTTATTGGGTGAAGGTCGAGTTAACCTCTTGAAGGCAATAGAGGAAACCGGTTCACTCACCAAGGCAGCCAAATGCCTGGAGATGTCTTATAAAAAGGCGTGGCGATTAGTAGACACCGTGAATTCCCGTGCAAAAAAACCTGTTGTTACTTCCAGTATTGGTGGTAAAAGTGGTGGCGGAACCGCTTTAACCGATTACGGTCGGTCTCTTGTAAGTACCTTCGATGCCATTAATCACAACTGCTGGGAGTATCTCGATAAAGAAATAAAGCAATACAAATTATAATGTTATTAGAGTCTGATTATATCTGGGGTTTCTTACTCACCTTACCGGTGATAGCCTTCCTGTATGCCAGTGTTGGCCATGGTGGCGCCAGTGGTTACCTGGCACTTATGGCTCTTTTTTCCTTTAGTCCGGAGGTCATGAAACCTACAGCTTTACTGCTCAACCTTTTTGTATCCGGTCTGGCGTTTTATCATTATTACAAGGCCGGATATTTCAACAAACGGCTGTTCTTTTCTTTTGCCCTGGCCTCGATACCCATGGCATTTATAGGCGGTTTGCTGGAAGTAGACGCTTCAGTTTATAAAAAAATACTGGCAGTACTGCTCATTTTTGCCATCCTTAAAATGCTGAATGTTTTTGGAAAGGAAACCGAAGAAATAAAACGAGTTAAGATCTGGCAGGGTCTTATACTAGGTGCCATCATTGGTTTCTTCTCGGGCCTTATTGGCATTGGGGGCGGTATTATCCTCACACCTGTAATATTATTGCTCCACTGGGGAAAGATGAAAGAAGCAGCAGCCGTCTCTGCCCTGTTTATTTGGGTAAACTCGGCATCGGGGTTGTTAGGACAATTAACCGGGGGTGTTTCCATATCTTCGGAGGCATGGATCCTGGTAGCGATCGCCGTAGTGGGAGGATATTTTGGGAGTTATTTCGGAAGTAAGAAATTTAACAACGCCTTTCTAAGATATATGCTCGCTTTTGTACTAATTATTGCTTCAATAAAACTATTCTTATGGTAACCGTAGAAAAAAAACATATCACCGGTATTTTACTCGCAGGAGGCAGGAGTTCCAGGATGGGAACCGATAAAGGTTTTGTGATGCTGAAGGGCCTCAGCTTCGCCAATCGTATTATCAACACCATGAAGCCTTTTGTACATGAGATCATCATTGTAAGCGACCATACCCGATACGACAAACTAATGATCCGGCGAGTGGAGGATATTGTGAAAGATTCTGGGCCTGTGGCAGGTATTCACGCCGCACTTACGCATTCTCACACAGACCTCAACCTGGTTCTAAGTTGCGATATTCCACTAATAGAAGAGGAAGTAGTTTCAACTTTGCTACAGGGATACGACCCTCAATACGATATTATTCAGCTGGCGTATAACGGCAGTACTATTCCACTTATAGGTCTTTACCACAAGAACTGTTTGCCTCAATGCGAATCATTGCTGAAACAGGGAGAACGGCGGTTAACCAAATTCGTTGAAGCGTCGAAAACCAAAACGATCGAGTTGCCCCGGCATTTGGGTCATTATACGACAAACGTGAATACCAGGGAACAATTAGAACTATTAAAAAATGAGTACGAACATTAAATATTTCGGACTCCTGGCAGAGATCACTTCCTGCCGGGAAGAATCTCTTGGCAACAGCCCTAGCACGGTAAATGAGCTGTTAGAGTTGCTTTTTGAAAAATATCCGGATTTAAAAGAAAAGGATTTCCGGGTTGCTATAGACCAGCAACTGGTTACGGAAGATACCCAGATCACAGGTGGCGAAATCGCATTGCTACCACCATTCTCGGGAGGCTAGAATATGAACAGATACAGCAGACACATCGTTCTTTCAGAAATTGGCCCGGAAGGCCAGAAAAAACTGTCCACTGCCAGCGTAATGGTAGTAGGTGCAGGCGGCCTTGGCTGTCCCGCCCTCCAATACCTGGTCGCTGCGGGTGTGGGCACTATCGGCATTATAGACCACGACCTTGTGGAGGAATCCAATCTGCAACGCCAGATCTTGTTTGGCACTTCTTCCTTAGGCACCAACAAAGCAATGTCTGCTAAAAAACGATTGGCCGACCTCAATCCCACCATTACCATTAATGCTTATCCCATACAACTACAGGCACAGAATGCCCTGGATATCTTATCGGGTTACGACATCATCCTGGACGGCACAGACAATTTTGAAACCCGTTACCTTATTAACGATGCTGCCCTTTTGCTGGACAAACCCGTGGTTTTTGGAGCGATCTATAAATTTGAAGGCCAGGTTTCCGTGTTCAATTACAAAGGAGGGCCCAGTTACCGATGTTTGTTTGCCACCCCACCGGCGGGGTCTTCGGTAGCTAATTGTTCGGAAGTGGGCGTATTGGGTGTGCTGCCTGGAATTATTGGTTGCATGCAGGCGAACGAGGTTATAAAGATGATCCTGGGAATGGCAGATGTATTATCGGGAAAATTACTGTGCTATGATGCGCGTTCGGCCAGTACCAACTTTATATCCATTGCCCGAAATGAGGACAGGATAAAGCAAGTTTTTGATGAAAGAGACATCTTCTTGCAAAATCATTCGGGTAGCAACTATAGTTGTGAGCCGGTGGAAATATCGGTGGAAGATGCCTTGAAGATGGAGGATGTTCAATTTATCGACATTCGGGAGCCGGGAGAACTTCCTTTTATTCAACTTCCTGAGTGTATCCAGATCCCACTGGGGTCTTTAGAGCAAAGCATTTCAGAAATAAATTCAGAAAAAAATATCGTAACCTTCTGCAGATCGGGCATACGAAGTAAAAAAGCCGTATCCCTATTGATAGAAAACAATATAACAAACTGCTACTCCCTGAAAGGAGGTGCTCTCGCCCTGGAGCCAGCTATAAAATCTTTAATAAAATGAAAGACAGAAAACCTAAAAATGTATTTGTAGAGGGAGCCATTTCCCCGGAGTTTATCGCAACTTCTATTGCAAAACATCAAAGTAAAACCTCCATAGGTGCACACGATATTTTCCTGGGACAGGTACGAGCAGATATGGTTGATAACAAGACTATAAAGGCTATTGAATACACTGCCTATGAAGAGATGGCCAATAATAAATTTCATGAGATCCGCGAGGCGACCTTCGGGAAATACGAACTTAGCTGTATGCACATTTATCACAGCCTTGGGACAGTGAACGCCGGGGAGATCTGCCTCTTCGTCTTTGTCTCTTCTCCCAGGAGAAAAGTGGTTTTTGAAGCACTGGAATATGTGGTTGAGGAGATAAAAGCCAATGTCCCTGTTTTTGGCAGAGAGATCTTTGAAGACGAGTCGCATCAATGGAAAGTAAATACGTAATCTATGGTAGACATCACACATAAAGCCAATACCCTACGCATTGCCACAGCCCAGGCTATCGTTAAAGTGAGTAAAGCCGAAACCATTGAGGCGATAAAAAAGGACGAAGTTCCCAAGGGAAACGTCTTCGCTATGAGTAAGGCAGCCGGCCTGTTGGGCATAAAGAAAACCCCGGAGCTGTTGCCCGATTGCCATCCCATTCCTGTGGAGTACGCAGCAATCGATTTTGAAGTAAATGAATTGGAGATTATTGTGAATTGCACCATAAAAACCATATACAAGACCGGGGTCGAGGTGGAGGCCATGCACGGTGCCAGTGTGGTGGCTCTCAATATGTATGATATGCTGAAACCCATCGACAAAGGCGTAGAGATCCACCATATCAAACTGCTTAAGAAACGAGGTGGCAAAACCGATTTCCAGGATAGATACCGAAAGGATTTGGTCGCGGCTGTGATCGTATGTTCAGATACGATCTCCAAAGGAGAAAAGGAAGACCAGGCCGGGAAAGAAGTGATCGCCAAACTGGAATCCTGCCATGTAAAAGTGAGTGACTACCAGATCATTCCCGATGAGAAGGAGATGATTCAACAAAAAGTAAACGATTTAGCTAATAACAAGATCGACCTCATCGTCTTCTCGGGCGGCACCGGCCTATCTGCTCGCGATGTTACGCCAGATGCCCTGGAGGAAATTCTGGAGCGTAGGATCCCCGGGGTAGAAGAGGTGATACGAAGTTACGGACAGTTACGCACCCCATATTCTATGTTATCCCGAAGTGTGGCAGGCACCATCCGGGACAGCCTGGTACTTGCCATCCCAGGTTCCACCAAAGGGGCCAGGGAATCGATGGAAGCCATATTTCCACACATCCTGCATGTTTTCAGAATATTTAAAGGAGAAAGACACGACCCATGAAAAAAGACTCCCCCATTTTAACCGATACCCACGGCAGGGAACACTCCTATTTACGGATCTCCCTGATAGAACGCTGTAATTTGCGCTGCAATTACTGCATGCCGGAGGAAGGGATCCAACTCTCTCCCAAGAGTCATTTAATGACCTACGAAGAAATTTACACCATCGCGAAGGTCTTCGCAGATCACGGGGTACGGAAGATCAGACTTACCGGGGGTGAACCGCTAATTAGAAAGGATTTTACCACTATTTTGGAGAAATTAGCTACGCTTGATGTCTCTTTAACCCTTACCACCAATGGGGTGATCATCGATCGGTTTATAGACGATCTTAAAAAATATAATCTCAACGGGATCAACCTTAGCTTAGACTCACTCCAGGCCGAAAAGTTCCGGGAGATCACCCGAAGAGACAATTTTACCCAGGTTTGGGACAACTTGCATTTATTAGTTTCTGAAGGCTTTAAAGTGAAGGTAAACGCAGTTTTGATGAAGGATGTGAACGACAACGAGATCATCAATTTTATCGAACTAACGAAGGATCTTCCGGTGTCTGTTCGCTTTATAGAATTTATGCCCTTTGACGGCAACAAATGGAATATAGACAAGACCGTTTCTTATGCCGAGATCATGGATAAAGTACGGGATCATTTTACCGAAGACCAGTTGGAGCGACTGCAGGATGCACCCAACGATACCTCAAAGAATTACAAGATCAAGAACTACAAGGGAAGTTTTGGAATTATAAGCTCGGTAACCAATCCGTTCTGTGATAGTTGTAACCGCATCCGTCTCACGGCCAATGGACGAATTAAGAATTGTTTATTTTCTTCTTCTGAAACAGATCTGCTTCAGGCCCTTCGTGCAGGGGAAGCAATAGAACCCCTCATCGCCAAGGCCATGCGATCCAAGTTTAAGGTAAGAGGTGGTATGGATACGCTGGAAAAACTTCAGCAACCCGAACTACACGGAAAGAACCGAAGTATGATCACTATTGGTGGTTAGCACGATATAAAGTCTCGTAGGCTTCCCGGGTATCGATATCCTTAAGTTTCCCCTCACCCGGAATGGCGGTCACTTTATTGAGATGTTCCGTGATCAGTTTCCGTGCTCCCTTATCGTCCCTTAATGTGCTCAACTCTTTGAAGTAGGTTTTATCGAACATTGCCGGCACACCTATTCTTCCATCTTCATAAACCGAAGCGATGATCTTCTCATGACCCGGAATGAATGTTTGCAACATCTTTTTCAGAAAACCTGAATCCACCAAAGGTTGATCGGGGAGCATGATGAGGGCGGCATCTATTTTATGAGAAGATGTTATAATATGTGTCATCGCCAGCGCGATCGAACTTCCAAGACCCGATTCCCAATTGGGATTTTCCAGGATGATCGCATTATTGGCAGGAAGCTGTTCTCTAATTTCGTCCTTATACGCACCCAGCACCAGAAAGATCTCTTTACAAGCCGCCGACGAGGCAGTCTGTAAGCAATGAGAAAGCAGGGTTGTATCTCTCCATTTAAGCAGTTGTTTCGGGCTACCAAGACGGCTGGAGGCTCCCGCAGCGGGAATTATGATGGCGATATTTGAAGTTTCAGACAAGCAGCGAGTGTAGGATCAAGCGTGTATGCCCCCTTTTTTCTCCTTCAGAAGGATGGGCTTTTTATCGCGCACAACCGATAAGATCTCCGAAAGGATAGAAATTGCGATCTCCTGGGGGGTTTCTGCACCAATATTAAGGCCGGCAGGCCCGTGAATACGGTCTATCAACCTTTCGGCCTCTTCGGGATAATATTCTATAAACTGGGCATAGAGTTTCTCACGTCTATGTGCCGGGCCCAGCAAACCTATGTAAGCAGGATCTGTTTCTTTTAGTTCGATGAGATAACGAAGATCGTTGGCAAAATTGTGAGACATGATCACGATGGCGGTTTGGTTGTCGATCTTATCCAGTACCAGCGCATCGGGAGCCACCGAATGAAATTCGCTCGCCCCAGGGAAATTCTCGATGGTCTTTGCCTCAAGCGGACCCGCAATTACAGATACTTCCCAGCCATTAAGCGCAGCGTATTTGCACAGTTGCACCGCATCGTGTTCTGCGCCAAAGATCATTAATTTAAAACAGGGAGGCATAACTCTTTCAAAAACCTGAAGGTCTTTAACTACCCCGGGGGAAGATCGATGCTCCTTATTCACTGGAAATTGTTTTTCATTTATCTCTATAAGACTTCCCAGGCCTTCTACAGCTCCCTCCTCTTTCTTGTAGTGTGACAGAACCTTAAAGTGATCCCTGCTTTGCAGGCATTGATGAAATGCATTGATAAGTTCGTTATCCGGATTGAAGATCTCAATAAGGATATACAGTACCCCTTCACAGCCCAAACGGTAGCGCCCGTCGTAGGTCATCATGATAGGTTTGTCATCCTTAAATACGGCTTCGGCGTTTCGGGCGATATCTTTTTCCACACAACCGCCACTTACAGCACCCGTCATATGGCCATTCTCTGCGATCAACATCCGCACCCCCGGTTTTCTGTAGGAGGATCCGTCCAGGTCTACAACCGTGGCCAGCACGGTTTTTACTCCATTTTCGGCGGCGCGCAGATGAGCGTTTAGAATATCCTTTATTTCATGCGTCATATGCTAGACCAGTTGCTTTTTATATTTCCCTTTACTCTTTCGTATGCGCACTGCTACCACCTTATATTCCGGGCATTTCGCTTCCGAATCGTGTATATCGCCGGTAATTAAATTGATCATGATCTCCGGGAAATGGAAGGTGGTACTCAGGATGCCGGGCTTCACCTCATCGGTGATCCTGGCTTTTACATCCACCTTACCCCGTGGTGATTCCACACATACATAATCGCCTTCATGGATTAGATGTGTCTTGGCATCCTCGGGATTGATCATAAGGTAGTCGTCTGAAAGTATTTTCTCATTCGCGGTTCTACGGGTCATCGCCCCGCAATTATAATGTTCCAGCTCTCTGTTGGTAGTAAGGATATAGGGATAATCCTTTGCGTGGTCCTGCAACTCCATGGTTTCTCTAAAGGCATTATACTCAAAATAACCTTTCCCTCTTTTAAATTCACTCTGATGCAGGATCTTGGTATCGGTACCATCTTCGGCTACCGGCCATTGCAGTCCGTTCTTTCCTAACCGCTCCCATCTAATACCGGCAAAGAAAGGTACGATCTGGGAGATCTCTTCCAGCATACCATCCGGAGTATAGTCTGGTTGTGGATAACCCATCCGGTTCATGATATCCACAATGATCTGCCCGTCCGGTTTAGAGCCGGGTATGGGTTCAACAACCTGGCGTACGGCTTGAACTCTGCGTTCTCCATTGGTGAAAGTTCCACTCTTTTCCAGGAATGAAGCTCCGGGTAAGATCACATCGGCGTATTTGGCTGTTTCGGTCATGAACAACTCCTGGACGATCACCAGATCTGTTGCTTCCAATGCCTTGATCACCTTCTTGGTATTGGGGTCGGTTTGCACCACATCTTCCCCAATGATCCAGATGGCCTTTAGTTTACCTTCAAGGGCAGCTTCGAACATTTCAGGGATCTTATAGCCAATTTCCTTCGGAACTGTGACCCCATAAAATTCGTTATATCGTTTATTTACTTCGTCGTTGGTAACATCCAGATAACCGGCTCCCTGATGCGGCTGAACCCCCATATCTGCCGAACCCTGTACGTTGTTCTGGCCCCTGAGCGGATTTACACCCACCCCGCGTCTACCAATATTCCCGGTAAGCAAGGCAAGATCGGCAATCTGCATCACGGTGAATGTTCCTTGAGAATGTTCGGTCACTCCTAGTCCGTGAAAAGACATGGCATTTGGTGCGGTAGCATAGGCAAGGGCGGCAGCTTTTACATCGTTTCTGTCTACCCCTGTAACACCTTCCAGAGCATCGAGGTCTATATTCAGAATTTCTTTTTCAAATGCTTCGTAGCCTTCGGTCCTGCTTTCAATGAACGATTTATCTACATGTCCTTCAGTAATGATATAATACATCATCATATTGAGCAGGGCCACATTGGTGCCCGGCCTTAGTGCCAGATGATGGGTGGCATATCTTGCCAGTTCGGTTCTACGAGGGTCGATCACGATACACACATTATCGCTCTTCATGGCGAATTGCTTCAGCTTTGCTCCGGTAACGGGATGTGCATCGGTAGGATTGGCACCAATTACCATGATACAATTGGTATCCTTAAGATCGTCTATAGAATTGGTTGCCGCACCGGTTCCGTAGGTACGCTGCATCCCAAGCGCTGTGGGTGAATGGCACACACGGGCACATCCATCAATATTGTTGGTATTTATCACCGCACGGAAGAATTTCTGCATCAGGTAATTCTCCTCGTTCGTACATCGGGAAGAAGAGATCCCGGCCAGGGAATCCGGCCCGAATTCGGCTTTAAAATATTTAAATCTCTCTGTGATATAATCGTACACTTCCTCCCAGCTTACTTTTTCAAATTCGCCGTTTCTTTTAATCATAGGCGAATCCAACCGCTCGGGATGGTCGTAGAACTTAAAGGCATAACGGCCTTTCAAACAGGTATGACCCTGGTTCACTTCGGCATCGTATGGTGCCGTGATAGATAGTATCTTCCCATTTGTGGTGGCCACTTCGAGATTACAGCCCACACCACAATAGGTACAAATAGTACGGGTGGTATCGGTGGCCTGGATAGCTTTACTCTGAAATACATCAGAAATGGCAGAAGTAGGACAAGCCTGCGAACAGGCCCCGCAACTCACACAATCCGATTCCATGAACGATTGGTCCAACCCTTTTATAATGTGGCTGTCGAAACCACGGCCGGCCATACTAAGTACAAATTCTCCCTGCACCTCATCGCAGGCACGCACACAGCGGTAACAGTTTATACATTTGGAGAGATCGGAGGTCATATAGGGATGACTTAGATCTTTGGTCTTATCTAAATGGGTGTCGCCTTCGGGATAACGCACTTCTCTAATGCCTACTTGCGCCGCAACAGTTTGTAATTCGCAATTTCCGTTCACCTCGCAGGTGAGGCAATCCAGGGGATGATCTGTAAGTACCAGCTCTATGATGTTCTTACGCAAGGCTTTCACTGCTTCGGTACTGGTATAGATATACTGTCCTTCGGCAACCGGGGTATGGCAGGACGCCATGGTCTTTACCGGGCCGTCTTTGCTCAGGGCGATCTCTACACTACACACCCTGCAGGACCCAAAAGGATCGAGGTTAGGCGCATCGCACAAGGTGGGCACCAGCTCCTTCGCCTTGAAACGTCTGATAAAGGACAATACGGTTTCCCCTTCAACTATTTCGAATGCTTCGTTATCTATGTAGGCTGTTTTCATTCGTGCTAAGTTAATTGAAGTACTGTTTTAGTTCATCGTCAAAATACTGAAGTGCATTCCGCACAGGTAGCGGAATTCCACCCCCGTGGGCACATAAAGATCCTTCTTCCAGGGTGGTTAATAGGTCATTAAACAGGGCTCTGTCTATTTTGTATTCTGAAGTTAAGGCTTTTTCTGAAAGTTCCTGACCCCGTTTTGTCCCTAATCTACACGGGAAACATTTTCCACAGCTTTCATAAGAGGCAAAATCGAAGAGGTGTTCAATAAACTTCATGATGGGATAGTCTTCAGGAACACTTACTACCGAAGCATGCCCCAATAAAAATCCTTGTTTCGAAAAGGATTCGAAATCTACGGTAAGATCCTTTATTTTTTCAACCGGAACCAGACCACCAAGCGGACCGCCGATCTGTAGTGCTTTCACCGGAGCCTTAAATCCACCTCCCAGTTCATTCACAACTACCGAAAGCGGGGTACCCATCTCAACTTCGTACATTCCGGGATGGTTAAAAAAGCTGTCGAGACACACCAGTTTGGTACCGGAAGATCGTTCGGTGCCTATATTCTTCCAGGCTTGTCCCCCTTCAGTAATAATAAAATGAAGCGCAGCCAGGGTCTCCACATTGTTCACCATCGTGGGTTTGTTAAACAGTCCTTTCTGGGCAGGATAAGGTGGTCTAACCCGTACTTCGGGGCGTTGTCCTTCAATAGAATTTATGAGTGCGGTCTCTTCTCCACAGATATAAGAGCCCTGCGCCTGTATAATCTTAAAGTCGAAATTAAAGCCGCTACCCCCAATGTTCTCACCAATTAACCCATGAGCTCTCAGTTGGTCGATAGCTTGCTGGACGATGGCTACCGATTCCGGGTACTCGGCCCTGATATACACAATTCCGTAAGCAGCATGCGTAACATATCCCGAAATAAGCATCCCAAATAGTACAGCGTGTGGCTGCTTTTCCAGTAAATATCTGTCTGAATACGCCCCGGGGTCACCCTCATCGGCATTACAGATGATAAATTTTACTTTGTTCTCAACCTTTCGGCAAAATTCCAGTTTCATCCCCATAGGAAATCCTGCTCCGCCCCGGCCTCTTAAATTTGAGGTTTTTATTTCTTCGAGCACCGCTGCCGAATCCTTTTTCAAGGCATCGAGAAAAGGTTGATAGTATGCCGTTATATTGGTAAAATCGCGAGTTAGGATAGCCGGACCTGTAGCCGCCACTCTATAAGCATCTTTATTTATTTTTTCTGAACCTTCTACGACCTTATTCAATTGGTTTATCGCATCCCCGGAATAATTCCTGCCATCGAAGTGAAAGGCGGCGTTCTCGTGGCATCGACCAAGGCAGGTCATATGCCCGATCTCCTCCTTACTGAAGGTATTTGTTAGTTTTTCTATTACTTTTTCCTGGGTACCGGCGCACACACAGGCGGTACCATTACACACGTACACTTTTTTACCCTTATTCTCCGGTTTGAGGAAATCGTAGAAGGTCGCAGTTCCGAAGGTATTTGCCTTGCCAATTAAGAACTCCTCTGCCAGTTGTGCCAGGGCCTCTTCGGAAGAGCTGCCATCGGGCACAGCCAGTTTCCCCATTTTATCGAACAGGTTTTCCTGTATACCTTTACGGCCTAATAATTCACTTAAGTTATCGGACATATTTTATTAACCGGCTTTAGAATTTAGATTGTCTGTTTTAATACGATGCGGATGCGAATAACAGGTCGCCCTGTCGTCCCTGCAAAACGCAAAGAGCGTGATGCCCAATTCCTTGGCATAATCCACTGCCAGGGAAGAAGGTGCCGAAACTGCTGCAAGGAATGGTATCCTGGCCTTAAAGCATTTTACTACGATCTCGTAAGAGATTCGTCCGCTTACGGTAAGTACACTAGCCTCTTTCAAGCTATCGCTAAGGATAAGTTTCCCCACCACTTTATCTACCGCATTGTGCCTTCCAATATCTTCCATAGCACAAAGCAAAGTACCGTCCAGGCTAAAAGCCGCGGCGGCGTGCGTTCCACCAGACTGTTTGAAATCGCTCTGCTTACTTTTCATACGCCCGAACATTTTCTCGAGCATTGCGACCTCCAGTTTCTCTTCGTCGTCTATGGTCTTTCCAATGAAGGCCAGATCGCTCAATTCGGTTTTACCACACACCCCGCAGGATGACACAGAAAGTAAACTGCGGCTGTTGGTATAGCCTTCGCCTAATTTGCTTTTAGGAATAGAAAGGTCTACAACGGTAACAATTCCCTGCTCGTTTTCCTTCTTTAAAACAATATCGGGAATGAAGGTAATATCGTTAATAATTCCTTCCGCATGGAGGAGTCCGCGTACCAGGCTTCTGTCTTCTCCGGGCGTACGCATAGATACTGTGAAAGGCTTCCCATTGATATCGATTTGCAATGCCTCTTCCACGGTAAGTGCATCAACTATAGATGATTGCGCTTCCAATTTATATTTCCTGCCCTGGTACTTCCTGGTTGCCATAATTGTATACTCCAATATAGAGCGTTCTACACAAATTTAATGGAAATTAGCTCAGCTCCTTGTTAAAATCACTTAAAACGCTGAACTTTAGTTATTTAAGTGTGTATTATTGGTTGTTTTTCGGGGTTTTTGCTGAAAGCCCTTCGGTAATTTACTCGTTATTACTGAAATTCAAACAGTTAACAAATACGCAACGCAGGTGCTTTTCAAACTAAGAAACAAAACCTTAATTTTAGGGATTAGGAATGCGGGTGTAACTTTTGTTACATACTTTCATATGAAAATAATATAATTTGCAATCCGGTATAATCTTATAACCCGATGAAAAGAAGATCATTTATAAAGAAGTCGGCACTTTCTGCCCTCACCATCGTTGTGGGTACCGATATAGTTTTTGGAGAGCTGATGCCAGCCGGTTATACGCCTCTGGCTTTGCAGGATCCCGATCCGTTTAAGATGTTCAACAAAGATAAGGAGATGGTGTTGCTTAACGACAGGCCATGGAACATGGAAGCTCAGGCGCATTTGCTGGACGAAAAAGTGACTTCAAACAAGTTTATGTTCATACGGAACAATGGAAAAGTACCCGAAAATATCGATGTGAAGAACTGGACGGTTACTTTCGATGGGGAGTCTGTTGGACAAACAAAAACATATACCCTGGAGGAATTAAAGAACAAGTTTCCGCATTACAGTTACCAGCTTACTCTTGAATGTGGTGGGAATGGTAGAAGCGAATTCGACCCTCCTGCCAAAGGAAACCAGTGGACGGTTGGGGCTGTTTCCTGTGCCACCTGGACTGGGGTTAGATTAAGTGATGTACTGAAAGAGGTAGGCGTAAAAAACAACGCGGTATATATTGGATATCACGCGGCCGATACCCACTTGAGTGGCGACCCAAAAAAAGAGCCTATTTCGAGAGGAATGCCAATGGACAAAGCGATGCAGGAAGAAACGCTGCTGGCTTTTCAAATGAATGGGAAGGATATCCCGCTGGTACATGGCTATCCCCTCAGGCTCATAGCCGGAGGCTGGCCTGCTTCTGTTTCGGGAAAGTGGATCAATAGGATTAGCGTACGGAATAAGGTCCACGATGGCACCAAGATGACCGGTGATGCTTACCGGGTTCCCTGCGAACCGGTTGCACCGGGTGAAAAAGTAAAGGATGAGGACATGTGCATCATCGAGTC
>CAJQNO010000112.1 GCA_905479745.1 uncultured Flavobacteriaceae bacterium
GCGTAGCTTACCAAACTGAATTCTGTCCGGGTTAAAAAAATTAGCAAAACTAAAAGAATACCGGGCTTGTAACCAGCCATAATCCGCAGTGCCACGAGTGTCTGCCGGATGTAAAATCTTCTTCATAAAAACCCCAAATACGTGATGATAATTCTATCTTTGCACTACAAAGTTACGAAAAATCACTCGCCAAAATCGTTAGCTAGTTGTTAAAGCCCTATGTCTAAGCAAAAAACCCATGTTTATTTCGTTCCCGGGATGGCTGCGGGGAAGGAAATTTTTAAAAACATCCACCTGCCTGAAGACCGCTACGTCCTGCACATACTGGAGTGGTTGATCCCCGATAGGAATGAATCCCTAGTAAATTATGCCGGTAGGATGGCAGCCAGAATAAAGGAGAAAGATGTGGTTTTGGCTGGCGTTTCGTTTGGAGGTGTGGTAGCACAGGAAATGGCGGCTTTTGTCAACCCAAGGAAATTAATCATTATTTCCAGTGTAAAATCTAATGCCGAACTCCCCAGACGACTTAAAGTTGCCCGAAGGACCGCTGCCTATAAACTGATGCCAACACGGTTAATGTTGAGCGCCGACGATCTTACTAAGTTCGCCATTGGCCCCAGGTCTAAAAAACGACTGAAACTCTACCAGGAATTTCTGCATGTACGGGACAAACGATACCTGGATTGGGCTATTAAGAATATGGTGTGCTGGCAACGGAAGGAACCCCTAAGAAAGATAATTCACATTCACGGAGACAAGGATATTATTTTTCCTATTAAGAATATTAACGACTGTGTTGTCCTGGAAGGCGGGACTCATATCATGCTTCTTGATAAGGGTAGCCAAGTATCGGAAAAAATATTAGCTGCCATAGAAGAATAAGAGTTACAAAACTTTAATTAGCACCTTCCTTTTTTTATCTTTAATAAAAAATTTAAGTCATGAGTATTTTATCGAAAATTGGATTGGTAACTGTTCTCTTTGGGGTGAGCAGTTTATGTGTGAATGCTGTGCAGCAGGAACCTGTAAAACCGGAAGGAGTGGAAAAGGCGGTAAACGACTATAACGTTTATGCCATCCCTATCCCCGAAACGATGGATTTTGCGGGAGAGCCTGTTCCACTGGACAATCCGGATATACGGGAAAGGCTGGACAGGGAATTGCTGGTAAATACTTATTGGCAGTCTAATGGCCTGCTTATTTTTAAGCGTGCAAACAAATATTTCCCTATTATCGAACCCTTGTTGGCAAAACACGGACTCCCGGATGATTTTAAATACCTGGCGGTTGCCGAAAGCGCCCTGGAGAACAATCGTTCTCCGGCAGGTGCAGCGGGGTTCTGGCACTTTTTAAAAGGTACCGGGCGTGAATACGGACTGGAGATCAACGATTATGTGGACGAGCGATACAATCTCGAACTGGCCACCGAGGTAGCCGCTGAATATCTGAAGAATTCGAAGAAGAAATTTGGTTCATGGACAATGGCTGCTGCTGCTTATAACGCCGGTAATGGAGGGATCCAAAAACAGGTAGACAGGCAGAAAGCTTCCAATAATTACTACGATCTGTTATTGAATGACGAGACGAGCAGGTATGTGTTCCGTATCCTGGCGTTTAAAGAGATATTGAGCAATCCCGAGAAGTATGGTTTTAATTTTCAACCCAGAGATCTGTATACAACCATCCCAACTTATAAAGTAAAAGTAGATACGGCTATTACAGATATGCCAGGTTTCGCAAAGCAGTTTGGTATCAATTATAAGATACTGAAGCTACACAATCCATGGTTGCGGGAAACCTATCTGAAGAATGCCTCCGGGAAGGAATATTTCATAGAAATACCGGAGAACGGATATTATAATACAGGACAATAAATGCGTATGACATTAGTACTTTCGTTAATCCTTATAGGATTACTAGCCGGAATATTGAGTGGTTTTATGGGTGTAGGTGGTGGTGTGGTAATGATTCCCTTAATGATACTATTACTGGGTTACAATCAGCATCAGGCGCAGGGGATGAGTCTGGCCGTACTGGCCGTGCCGGTTACTTTTGTAGCAGCTTATACCTACCATAAAGCAGGCCATGCTATCGATTGGAAATATGCCCTGGTTATCGCGATTTTCTTTGTAGTAGGAGGATATATTGGATCTAAGTTCGCGGTATCATTAAATCAGCAGGTATTGAAAAAGATATTCGCCCTGATACTTGTGGTAGCCGCGGTAAAATTATTTTTTTCGAAGTAGGCTTAGTCGTTGGTAAGTGGGTCGGCCGTTTTCCCGCTCTCTTTATTTAAGATAAGTGACAGGCCGTTCATGAACGTCTGGTAGTGTTCGTTATACGAAGTGGTGTAATCCTTTTCGTAATGATGGTTCATATTTCTTCGAACGTCCAGGATGCGTTTCGACTCGTCCATAATGAAAGTGGTTGGAAATCCCAGGCTGTGTTTCATGGTTTTAATGGTGAAGTCGTTGGTGTTCTCCATTTCGTCCACATACAATAAGGTAATGTTTTTACTATAGTGCTTTTTTAATTTCACGATGGCTTCCCTGGGTCCCCAAAAAAGTACAACGATATCCACTTCCTTATGATATTGATCTGCAATCGTATTCAATGCCGGGATCTCCCCGGAGCTGGTTGCCACCCAAAAGGCAGTGGTGATGAGATAAACCGGCTTTTCGAAGGCATACATTTCAGATCGCTTTCCGCTTACTTCACGCAGTTTGAAGTTATTCATATAACTATCTTTTAGTACGTGGTCCACCAGTGAATCGAATAAGAACTGAGCCCGTTCCAGATCGGCTTTACGATAGGCGTAGTTGGCAAGGTTCTTATACTTTTTTATGTTCTGCCCGATGACATCAGAAAACAGGGCTTTCTTCGCAAAATCCTGGGGGAATGCGGAAACAGAAATCAGCAGGAAGAGCATACGTAAAGTTTTCCCCATAGGTGGCGATTTGGTTAGTCCGCCAAAGGTAACGAGGAAAGAAGGAATTTAGATCAAAATATCGATAAAGTGTATAAAAATATCGATAAAATACCTAATCACGTGAGAATAATCCTATAAATTTTAAGAAAATATAAACAGGGACTTAGCGTCTTCGTCCGCCTCGGCCAAATTGCTGTCGCGGTTGTCCGGCACGTTTCATCTGCTGTTTCATCATTTTTATCTGCTCGTCCAGCATATTCTGTTTATCGAGTTTTTTAGCTTCGGTGAGCAGCATTTCGGCTTCCCGTTTTCTGTTCTTGGTCATGGCAATTCCGGCCAGGTTGAGCTTTACCATGGCCATATCGGTACTCATGGAGAGTCCCAGTTTTTCTGCTTTTTTGAAATATTTCTCCGCCTCGTTCATATTAGTTTGAGAGACCATGAGTCCGTTGAGGTAGTTGTAGTAACCTTGTTGTTTGGTTACCAGAGCAGCTTCCGGGTTCTTTATTCGATCCAGCCATTTTTTAGCGCCTTCGAAATTTTGTTTCCGAAGTTGAAGAAAGGCAAGTAAAATAAGCTCATTCTTGTAATATAGAAAAATAAAGATCAGTGCAAGGAGAATGAACATGATTCCGTTGCCAATATTGGTCTCGTAGAACTGCCAGACTGCTGCACCAATCGATGCCGCTGCCAAAACGAGTTTGATGTATTTGTTAAACATAAATTATAGTCTTTTGTAAGTAATTATCGCATCCAGAGTG
>CAJQNO010000113.1 GCA_905479745.1 uncultured Flavobacteriaceae bacterium
TTGTTATTGTGTTTGTCACCGTGGTTGTAATAGCCTATCGCCGTGATAAAAAATTACACCGAAGGCATTACAAAGGAACTTTTTGGATCCTGGTAGGTTTCCTTGTTTTCGTTGGCCTGTTGCTAATGGCAAAATGGTTACTGAAGCAATAGTGGCGATCTAGTCCACTATCAGTTTCTTTCTGTGTACATTTCCGTTATATCGTACCTCAAGAATATACACCCCACCTGATAGTACAGACAGGTCTATTTGATGGGTGTTTCCAAATATCACTTCTGATATGACTACTTTACCCGACACGTCCAATACTACTAATTGCCGTTCCTCTTCCAGATGAAAATTTAAAAAAACCAATTCGCTGGCTGGGTTGGGATACATAGAAAAGACCGCGAAACTGGCACTATCCGCATTTAAAACCCCAGATCCTTCGATTACCGTGATATGCTGATTCACGTTGAGATCCTCAAAATAATCCACGATACCGCTTGGCCAGGTAACTCTCACGAAATCCACGTTGGTGGCATCGTTCAGGCCGAAGAATTCGTATGCGCTATTCTGACCTAGATATCCTTCTCCACAAACCGTGAATTGAAGTTGGGTTCCATGAGTAGTTCCCACTTCAATAAAGGAACCGATGCCCATTCGGTTACCTTGTGTACCCTCTAATTTAACTTTAAGCCAGTTATGGTTTTGAACACTAGTATTCTTCCACAGGAAGATGTTTTGATCGTTGTTGTTCATCACAACTATGTCTGGGTAGCCATCATTATCAATATCCCCTATCGCATTACCATAACTTTGTCGTGTATCATTCTCGAAACCAATACCCGTGGGGATGACAAAGGTGTGATCGCCCTGGTTCTCATAGTAGGCGGAAGGAAGATATACAGGATCAACCTCAAATTCACCACTCACGTAGAGATCGGTAAATCCTTCGTTATCACCATCGAGGAAGACCGCCCCCCAGCCTACACTGTTAAAGATCGTGCCGGTTGAAGCAGCAACATTGGTGAAGGTTCCATCTGCATTATTTCGGAACATTACGTTACCGTTTACGCCGGGAGGAGGGGGTGTAAATTCGGTATTGGTCACATAGATGTCCAACCAGCCATCATTGTTGTAATCGCCAATAGTTGTACTCATAGCATCAATCTCTATCCCGGTCCCTGAGGATGCACTCACATTGGTAAAGGTTCCATCTCCATTATTTCTATACATCAAGTTGGGAGAGTCGTACTTATCATTAGCTACATACAGATCCTGGTCGCCATCCTTATCCATATCGAAAAAAGAAGCACAAAAAGACAAATAGCCCGTGGTTTCCAACCCAGCTGCTATTGTTACATTGGTAAAGGTACCATCTCCGTTATTCTGGTATAGGATATTGGGTATGATCTGGTTCTCATCCCGAATGGAATAAAAAACATCCAAATGCCGGTCGTTATTAAAATCTCCCCATGCAGCTCCGTAGGTATCGTAGATCACAGTAGGAAGGCCCGCAGCCAGTGTAATGTCTGTAAATGTACCGTCACCGTTGTTTTCGTACAACCGGGACCAATCCTGGTCACTGGTTGCGAAAAAGTCGTTATCTCCGTCGTTATCAAAATCCACCCACATCGCTTGCCTCGATTGAAAACCGTTGCTGTCGATTCCTAGGTTTTCCTCCTGAAACGTACCGCCCATATTCTTCAGGAAAGTGAAATTTCGGGAATTTGAGGCGGGTATAGTGATATCGTCAAGACCGTCGTTATTGTAATCGAAAAATGAGACTCCCGCTCCAAGCTGTATATTTCCATAAGCGATCCCCGCTCCAAGAGACTCAGCTTGATTTTCAAATCGAGCCTGGCCATAAATTAAGGCGAAATTAAACAATAGAACTACTTGTAAAACAGCGTGTATTAAAATCTTCATGACAAATTTAGGTTGGTAATAGTTTGCGATGGAAAAGATAAGCATTTATTACAAAATAAAAGCCCCGCAATTGCGGGGCTTTTTCTATTAATATGCGAAAGTATCTTTAGTTCGATAAATATCCGTATTCCTTCGAATAGTTAAGCATTTGCTCCTCGAAAGTATCCGGTTGTTTAATCATAAAACCGGTAATTTCACCTGCATCATTGGTACTTGGAACGATAACAGGATTAACAAAACCACTATAGGGTGCAGATTTGAACTTGCTGTTTCTATCCAGCACTTCTTTGTGTATGGCAGGATCTACTTTTACACCATAGTCCTCAACCAGGGCTTTGGCGGCCTCATAATCTCCTTCAGAAGTAATACGTTGAGTTTCCTTCAATAACATTCCGAATATCTCTCTTAATTTGTTGTAATCCTTGATATCATAATAGGTTTTTCCATCACGAGTAACTTTCTCGATCACGCCGTCCGCCTGACCTTTTTCGAAGGCCCAGGCACTAACCCACTGCCTGTTACGCATATGTGATTCCTCCACATCATCACCAAGCTCAAGACGAATTAATTGCGTTAATAGTCCGTTACGAATATACCCGTCGTATGCAGCTTTACCTGTTGCTTCCCAATCTTCCACAAGACCAAGTTCCTTTAATTTCGGATCCATTAAATAATAAAGACCAAAAAGGTCTGCACGTCCTTCTTCTATAGTCGACTTATAACTTTTCAGGGTTTCTTTAGGAGTTCCAACTCCCGGATTGATCTGGCCCGATGCATGTCCCACCACTTCGTGAAGTGCCGTGTGAAGTTTATCGGCCAGTTGACCGTATTTCTTTTCAAGTTCGATCTCTTCCTCATCATGAGCAAATTCCTCAAGTCGACCACTTCCGCCAGCATTATTATAGGCGTTGATTATGTTTCCTAGTGAAACAGATTTACTTCCGTGTTTCTGGCGAATCCAGTTGTTATTGGGAAGATTCACGCCAATAGGAGTACTAGGTGACGCGTCACCCGCTTCTCCGGCAACGATCACGGTCTTGTACGAAACCCCTTTTACTTCTTTCTTTTTGTGTTCGGGCATGAGTGGTGAGTTATCCTCAAACCATTGTGCTTCTTTAGATAAAACAGCCATCTTTTTGGACATATCAAAATCCTTTATCTCAACGATGGTCTCATAAGAGCCTTTATACCCTTTGGGGTCGTTATATACCTCAATAAAACCGTTGATCCAGTCTATATCTCCTTCGGTGGAATTTACCCAGGCAACCGAATAATCATCCCAGGTATCCAGGCTTCCGGTTTTGTAGTAGTCGATTAGGAGGCCAAGTGCTGTAGCCTGCTTTTCGTCTTCGGCCACCCCCTTGGCTTTCTCAAGCCAGTAAATGATCTTATCGATAGCTTTGCCATAAAGACCGCCACTCTTATAAACTTTTTCTACCAACACTCCATTCTCCTTCACCAATTTAGAATTCAAACCCACTTCGATAGGCTCTTCACTATCTACCTCAATAGCTCCATAAAATCGCTCTACATCGGCATTGGTAATATCAGGTCCATAAAAGTTAATGGCACTCTCCAAAACTATGTCTGCATCTTTAGATAGATTTACCTTTTTTGCGTCCTTATCGTTGAAGATAACATCGAAAGCTTCACCTTCCAGAGTTGTTCCCGTGGCTGTTAGTAAACTACGCAGGTAATCTGCCGAGAAATCAGGCATTATTTTAGCCGTACTGTAATGGTGATGAATACCATTAGAAAACCAAACTCTTTTCAGATATACCTCAAAGTTCTTCCAATCTTCACTATCCTTATCACCATTATAGGTAGTGTAAACTTTTTCCAGAGCTTTTCTAATTGAAAGGTTATGACGATAATTTTGGGCCCACATAATATCTCGACCAGCAAGACCAGCCTGTGTTAAATAGTAAACAAGCTTTTGCTCGTCTAATGAAAGGTTGTCCCAACCCGGGATCTGGTAACGTAATACTTTTAGATCGGCAAATTGGTCGACCTGGTAATTGAAGTTATCAGCGACAACTTCTGCGACTTCGGGGTTTTGTTGTTCACTCTTCTTATCATCCCCGCACGAAATGAGCAATAATCCACTCATCACCATCGCTATAAAAAACGTACTCTTCATAGTATTGATTTTAAATTTCCACAAATGTAGCAAATCATTTCATGCTTTTAAAGGTTTTAAGCCCGTATAAAATTGATTATCTTAGCATAAACAAACAACTCCTCTCCCATATGAAAATCTTAAAGTACATACTATTCCTGCTACTCATTATTATAGTTGCAGGTGGAATTTACTTCGGAACTAAAGACGGCTCCTTCGATGTGGCGAACACTAAAGAATTCGATGCCCCTGCCGAGGTTATCTACAACCAGGTGAAGGATTTTAAGAACTGGGAAAGTTGGGGACCCTGGAAGGACGAAGATCCTAATATAGTGTATAATTATGCCGAAAAGACGGAAGGTGAAGGCGCTTCCTATTCATGGACAAGTGCGGTCATGGGAGACGGAACTCTGCAAACCGTTAAAGTGATCCCTAATAAAGAGATCGACCAGAAGATCATCTTCAATACACCTCTTGGAGATTCGGAAAGTGATATTTACTGGCGTTTCGAACCAGCGGAGGAAATTGGTAAAACGAAAGTCACCTGGGGCATGAAAGGGGAACATAGTTTTATGGAGAAAGTCTTTATGTCTTTTCAATCTGAAGATTTCGAAACTGTACTCCGGGAGATGTACGGCAAAGGCCTCGATAACCTGGAAGAGGAAGTTGAAAAATCCATGAATGCCTATACCGTTACCGTAGACGGACTTACCCGATATGGAGGGGGATTCTATATGTACAACACCACTTCCTCCAAGCTTTCGGAAATAGGTGAAAAGATAGGCCCAATGATGGGGCAGATACACGATTATATTACACAAAACAATATAAATATGGCCGGGATGCCATTTTCTATCTACCACGAGGTAGATGAACCAAATGGTACGGTGATCTTTTCGGCGGCAATACCAGTGACGGCTCGAGTAATTACACCTAAAGGCAGCCCTGTATTATGTAATTATATGGAACCGGTAAACGCCTTAAAAACCACTCTTAAGGGTAAATATGAAAATCTCTCCGAGGCATATGCAAAAGCCGAGGAATATTTGAAAAAAAATAATATCTCTGTGGATCCTTCACGCGATATGTTCGAGATTTACACAAACGATCCTGGGATGGAACCCAATCCCGCAAATTGGGTTACAGAGATCTATATACCCGTTTTAACTCCTTCAATGTCAGGTTTAAATTAATGAAACACCTTCTTTTAGTATTTATTGGCGGCGGTTTGGGAAGTGTCCTTAGGTACGGCCTTGGTAAATGGACGGTCGGTTTATGGGCTCCCTTTCCTCTGGGTACTTTTACGGTGAATGTTGTGGGCAGTCTATTAATAGGGCTTATTATGGGACTTGCATTGCGGAACAGCTCCATTTCTCAAGGTACGGTGTTATTTCTTGTAACAGGTTTATGCGGCGGATTCACCACCTATTCGGCTTTTGCTTACGAAAATTACAACTTACTTAAAAACGGTGACCTCCTAACCTTCAGCCTATATACCCTTGGCAGTCTTGTAATGGGGTTTGCAGCAGTATTTCTGGGAATCTGGCTGGGGCGTCTATTTTCCTAATCGCTTGTATTCCTTCATCCCTGCTTCAATTCGCACAAAAAGATCATTCTCACGCGGAGTGATGGGGCAGGAATAATTTTCGTTATACACACAGTAAGGATTGAACGCCATATTGAAATCGATGATCATAGAATCACCCTTGGGAATGGGGAATTCCAGATAACGCCCTCCTCCATAAGATCCATCCCCGCTGGTTAGGTCTGTAAAAGGCACAAACAAAGTGTTACTCATACCCGATCCGTCTTCAGATTCTGTACTTCTGTAAAGATTGAGTACGAGATCCCTGTTATACAAACTGAAATGCGCCTCCCCAAATTTCACATATTCCGGTAATCGATCTGTATTGGTACGAAGAAGAAACGGCTCCTCTCCGGGAGTGCGTACTATTTTAGCTTTTACCCGGTAACCCAGATCGATGGGGTAATAATCCAACATCTTAAAGGTGGCCAGGCCTTCTTTGGTTAAAGGAGTTCGCGCCGGATCCCTGAACATTTCATTTTCGGCCGTTCGATACGCCTCAAGATCACGTATAATTTCTCCTTTGCTCTGCGTCCACACAAGGGAGGAACAAAACAATGCGAAAAGCAAGAAAATTTTTCTCATAAAATGAATTTCAGTAAAGATAACTAATCGTCTTCAGAAATAATTCCTACTTTTGAATTACAAAATAAAAAAATGAAGGTCAATACATATATCCAAACCACCAACCAGAAAGTCACATCAACTGACTTCCGGCGATGTATGCATTGATTTATAAACTCATAGAATAATTCGATTGTAAAACGTCCCGGTAGCTGCCGGGACGTTTTAATTTTATATAACTAACTAAATAATGAAAAAGCTATTTTCCTCCTATATCAGGAATTTCACGGGACTATCACGGGAGATCTGGTTACTATCATTGGTCACCTTTATTAACCGTGCAGGTGCCATGGTGATCCCCTTTCTTTCTCTTTATCTGGTAAGTGATAAGGGGTTTAGCCTGCCACAAGTTGGCTGGATCATGTCCGCTTACGGACTAGGTTCGCTCGCCGGTACCTACGTAGGTGGAAGGTTAACCGATAATATTGGATTTTACCGCGTTATCGTTTTAAGTCTGTTCCTGGGAGGCCTTGGTTTTATCGGCATACAATTCCTGGATACTTTTTACAGCGTGTGTCTGGGGATATTTGTGGTAATCTTCCTTGCCGATTCGTACCGTCCGGCAATTTTTGTGGCCTGTGATGCCTACAGTAAACCCGAAAACGTTACACGGAGTATTGCGCTAATCAGGCTGGCGATCAATTTAGGGTTCTCTATTGGCCCCGTGCTGGGTGGACTAATCATTGCCCGAATAAATTACAATGCGTTATTCTGGATTGATGGCTTAACGTGTATGATCGCGGCTGGCTTGCTTTATTTCGTGCTGAAACCAAAAAAGGTTAGTAAAGACGAACCTAAAGAAGTTATTGTAAAAGAAGGTGTTCCGCCTTACCGGAACTTCGCATATATGTTGTTTTTTGTGATCATGGTAGCTAATGGAATCATGTTCATCCAGTATTTTTCGGTGATGCCATTGTACTATAAAGATGTGCACTTTCTATCTGAAGATTTAATTGGCGCTTTGTTGTTTATTAACGGAGCGGTAATCGTACTTGTGGAAATGCCACTGGTGGGCTGGCTGGAACGCATACAGATTTCCAGAGCCATAGCTACTTTCTGGGGAATTGTATTTCTGGCTCTAAGTTTTATCGTACTAAATTTAAGCAGCTGGACCGGTGTCCTTATCATTGGGATGCTTCTTATGACTCTGGGAGAGATGATCGGATCGCCATTTTCTAATGCCCTGGCACTATCCATGGCGCCCAAAGGAAGGAAAGGAAGCTATATGGGTGTATACAGCATGAGTTTTTCATTATCACACATCATTGGTCACAACAGCGGGATGAACCTCGTTAATTCGTTTGGGTTCGAAAACACCTGGTATGTTATGTTCTATGTACTCATCGGCGTTGCTGTGATGGCCCTATTCCTGTATCAGTACTTGAAAAAATCACCTAACTTTACTTCTTATTAAAGCCAATTATGAGATCGTTTTTCCTTGCATGTATTTTCTTCGGAATTTTGAGTTGCGGTAATTCTTCTTCGGAAATAAAAAAAGAAGGTATAAATACTTCCGAAGCAAAAAAACAATACCCCAAACTCGATACGAGCAGATACAATGTTGCCTTTCTTATCATGGACGGAGTCTACAACACCGAACTCACCGCACCCTATGATATTTTTCAACACACCATCTTCAGGGAACGAATTAAGGCAATGAACGTGTTTACGGTTGCCAATACCCATGAGGCCATTATCAGCTTTGAAGGGATGCGCATCCTTCCCGATCTAAACTACCTAACCGATTCCCTCCCGCCCATCGATATCCTGGTGGTTCCCAGTGCTGAGCACCATTTGGACACCGACCTGAACGATACGGCCATGCTGGATTTTGTACGAAAGGCAGACGCCCAGGCCCGATTTGTTACCTCACATTGCGACGGGGCCTTTGTTCTGGCCAAAGCCGGATTGCTAGATGGCAATGTGTCTACCACTTTTCCCAGTGATATAGATAAGATGCGGGAGATGTTTCCTGCGCTGGATATTAGAAAGGAAGTCCTTTTTGTACATGACGGCAAATACATAACATCTGCCGGCGGTGCAAAGAGTTTCGAAGCCGCTTTATATCTGTGTGAATTTCTTTACGGAAAAGAAATTGCTCGGTCTCTGGCACAAGGCCTGGTGATAGACTGGAATCTAAACGAAGTTCCTCATTTGGTGATCGAATCTCCTAAAGATTAATTATACAGGTTTTATCTCGTTGTTAGCGATCGTATGTGAGAGCACGATCTGGGTTTTCGACTCCCCGTACACGATGAGCTGATCGATAAATTTTTCGAGGTGAAATTGGTTTTTTAGCACCACTTCCATGATGATGTTCTCATTCCCTGTTATACGGTAACAGTTAAGTACCTCGTCATATTCCTTCACTTTTTCTAGGAAAGGTTTTAGTTTCCCCATAAAGGCACGCAAAGTAACGATCGCTTTTAATTGATAGCCCGCCTCGAAGGGAGAGACCACTGTTTTATAACCATGGATAAGTCCGGCGTCTTCCATCTTCCGTATTCGCTCGGCAACTGCCGGAGAACTAATACCAACCCGCCTACCTATCTCGGCATTAGAAAGACGTGCGTTTTCCTGCAGACATTTTAGAATTTTACGGTTTAGTACATCTATGTTCATTTTAAAGTATTTTCTTGTAAATTTTTAATTCTTAAAGTAAATATACATTTTTAATTTAAATTCTATATTAAAATCGATTTAGTTAGTAGTAAATTTGAGTGGTTATAAAAAAATTGCTTGCTCCAAAGATGATACCGAGTTTTCCAAATAAACTTCCGCATTCGCCTATCTATAAAAAGGCGCAGGAGATCTTTACCTTATCTCGCCATATTTCGTCTTATATCACAGACGATCTTGCCGTGTTACGGGAAGATGGCAAAGAAGATCCGTCGATCTATTTCGGGGGTGATATCGTACAGCAATCTGTATCGCTTGCCCCGGAAATTCTAAAGGCTGAAAGTCAGACCTACGCCGAAGAAAAGCACAAATATGCTGCTTCGGTTACGAGTTTGGTGAACAGGCTTTATAAAAATTGCGAACGCTTGGAACATTCTAATACCAATGGTAAGGATTTTCTACCTATCCTTCGTGGTGAGATCAAGAAGTTTAGAAAGTTACAGCGTCACTGGATGCTTACTTTATAAAGATCGAATTACCCCTCACACACTTTTTCATCCCGAAATAGTTGGTTTACACGTTAGACTTGGGAAGAAAGAGATCCTGTGATCAACACAGGATAAGCGACTCACACACTTTTTCGTCCCGAAAAAGTGGTTTATACGTTTAGACTTAAGAAGTAAGAGATCCTGTGGTGAACACAGGATAAGCGACTCACACACTTTTTCGTTCCGAAAAAGTGGTTCGCTGCTTACATGTTTCTGCGGTATTGTCCGCCAACCTTGAATAGTGAATTGGTGATCTGCCCCAACGAACAATACTTCGTGGCTTCCATTAACTTCTCAAAGAGATTTTCGTTCTGAATAGCCGCGTGCTGCACCTCCCTGATCACCTCTTCAGATTTGTCTTCATAGGTTTTATGCAGGTTTTTAAGTGTATCGATCTGCTGTTGTTTTTCCTCCTCGGTCGCTCGTATCACTTCCGCAGGAAGGATAGTTGGGGAACCTTTACTACTTAAAAAGGTGTTTACTCCAATTATTGGAAACTCGCCGGTATGCTTGAGGGTTTCATAATACAAGCTCTCTTCCTGGATCTTGCTGCGCTGATACATGGTTTCCATTGCACCTAAAACCCCACCGCGTTCTGTGATCCGGTCGAATTCCTCCAACACAGCCTCCTCTACCAGCTCTGTTAACTCCTCGATGATGAAGGATCCCTGGATAGGATTTTCATTCTTGGCCAGCCCCAGTTCCTTGTTGATGATCAACTGTATGGCCATCGCCCTACGCACGCTTTCCTCTGTTGGGGTTGTAATAGCCTCATCGTAGGCGTTGGTGTGTAATGAATTACAATTATCATAAATGGCGTACAAGGCCTGTAAAGTGGTTCTAATATCGTTGAAATCTATCTCCTGGGCATGTAGTGATCTTCCCGAGGTCTGAATATGATACTTCAGCATCTGTGCCCTAGGGTTGGCACCGTATTTATGTTTTAAAGCCTTAGACCAAATTTTTCGTGCCACACGGCCAATTACCGAGTATTCCGGGTCGATCCCATTACTGAAAAAGAAAGAGAGGTTAGGTCCAAATTTATTGATATCCATGCCTCTTGATAAGTAATACTCTACATAGGTAAAACCGTTTGCCAACGTAAAGGCCAGCTGCGTAATAGGATTGGCTCCCGCCTCGGCTATATGATACCCCGAGATGGAAACCGAATAAAAATTACGCACATTCTTCTCAATAAAGTATTCCTGCACATCACCCATCAAGCGCAGTGCAAATTCGGTAGAAAAAATACAGGTGTTCTGTGCCTGGTCCTCTTTCAGGATATCGGCTTGAACAGTTCCTCTTACCAAACTTAAAGTTTTGGCTTTTATCTTTTCATAGACTTCGGAAGGAAGCACCTGGTCCCCGGTTACACCCAGTAACATGAGTCCGAGACCATCATTCCCTTCCGGCAGTTCTCCCTGGTATTTGGGACGTACGGTGCCCTTTTCTTTATAAATCTTTTCGATCTTCTTTTCAACTTCCTTCTCTATCCCCTGTTCCTTGATGTATTTCTCGCAATTTTGATCGATGGCGGCATTCAGAAAAAATCCAAGTAACATAGGAGCCGGACCATTGATGGTCATACTCACCGAGGTCATCGCATCACTTAGATCGAAACCGGAATACAATTTCTTGGCGTCATCCAGACAGCAGATCGATACTCCGGCATTCCCTATCTTACCATAGATATCGGGGCGATGATCCGGATCATTGCCGTAGAGCGTTACACTATCGAAAGCAGTAGACAACCGCTTGGCAGGCATCCCAAGGCTTACATAATGAAATCGCCTGTTGGTACGTTCGGGGCCACCTTCTCCTGCAAACATTCTGGTGGGGTCTTCTCCCATTCTTTTAAATGGATACAGTCCTGCTGTGTACGGAAACTCTCCCGGAACATTTTCCTGAAGCACCCATTGCAGTATATCTCCCCAGGCTTCGTATTTAGGAAGTGCCACCTTAGGGATCTCTGAATTAGACAAAGACTTGGTATGTGTGTCTATGTTGATCTCCTTCCCTCTTACTTTAAAAGAATAGACAGGAGCTTTATAACGGCTTACTTTCTCCTTCCAACCGATGATCACTTCCCAATTATGAGGATCGAGGTCCATTTTCACACGGTCGAATTCACCCAGCAGGAGTTTTATAAATTCTTTATTTTCTTCGGAAGTAGCCTCAGCTTTAATATCCAGCCCGGCCTTATCCAGTGTGGGTTGCGTACCCGATACAGATTCTATGGTCTTAAATATTCCGAAGAGCTTTTGAGCAACCGCCACTTGTGCCGCCACGGTATTGTCGTAGGCGCGGTTATTCTCGGCTATCTCTGACAGATAACGAGTACGAGCCGGTGGGATAACGAAAATCTTTTCAGACATTTCATTACTAATGGTGTAATGGCTTTTCAGCTTCGCATTAGTCTTTTCGGCCAACAGATCCATAATAGCCTTATACAATTGATTCATCCCGGGATCGTTGAATTGGGAAGCGATGGTTCCATAGACCGGAAGCTCCTCCTGAGGTGTATCCCAGAGGTTGTGATTCCGCACGTATTGTTTCTTCACATCTCTTAGTGCATCCATCGAACCTCGTTTATCAAATTTGTTAATTGCCACGAGATCGGCAAAGTCCAGCATATCGATCTTTTCCAGTTGGGTGGCAGCACCAAATTCAGGGGTCATCACATAGAGAGAAACATCACTGTGATCCAGGATCTCAGTATCGCTTTGCCCTATTCCTGAAGTTTCGAGGACGATAAGGTCGTATTCGGCCGCCTTTAATACCTCGATGGCCTCCGAAACATATTTGGAAAGGGCCAGATTACTCTGGCGGGTAGCCAGGCTACGCATATACACCCTGGGAGAATTGATAGCATTCATACGGATCCGATCGCCTAACAAAGCGCCACCGGTCTTGCGTTTAGAGGGATCCACAGATACCAGCC
>CAJQNO010000114.1 GCA_905479745.1 uncultured Flavobacteriaceae bacterium
CTGATAATTGTTTCTGAAGTTGTTTTAACCGTGCCTCTTCTTCCGAAAGTCGCTTTTCCTTCGCCTCCAGTTCTTCCAGCAATTTGCGATTGCGTTCCAGGTTCTCTGTTAGGGCCGAAGAACTATTTGCCTCGAGGGCATCATATGAAGACTGAAGGCGTTCCAGGCTATTTTCCACAGCCGCCAGATCCATTTTAAGCCTGCTGTTCTCGGCATTTAACCGGTCGATCTCCATCCTAAGCTTTTGTACCGAATATTCCTCTCCCTTCCCGTTCTGCGCATCCAATCGCGACATCAGGGATTCGTTTTCAGCTTTTAGCGCGTCGTATCGCGCCTGAAGGTCTTCGTATATCTTCGATGAGACACAAGAGGCAGTTAGCGAGAATAGAATAATTCCGAAGAAAATCTTTTTGATCATAGCGAATAAAATTTAGGACAATTTATAGTGATAACTCCAGCAAATGCGGACAATGATCACTGTGGTACGCGTCTGCTAATATAACGGCACGTTTCATTTTTTCTTGTAGGGGCTGGGCCACCATGTTGTAGTCGATACGCCAGCCTTTGTTATTGGCCCTGGCATTGGCCCGGTAACTCCACCAAGTGTAGTTATGCGGCTCTTTATTGAAGAAACGGAAGGAATCTATAAATCCACTATTGATAAAATTGCCTATCCATTCGCGCTCCACCGGCAGGAAACCCGACACATTCTTATTTCTAACCGGGTCATGTATATCGATGGCCTTATGACAAATATTGTAATCGCCGCAAATAACCAGATTGGGAACTTCTTTTCGTAATTCATCCACATAGGTCTGAAAATCGGCCATATAGGTTAGCTTGTGGTCCAGTCTTGCCAGATTAGTCCCACTTGGTAAGTACAAACTCATAATGGAAACTCCGTCATAGTCCACTCTCAGGTTCCTACCTTCAAAATCCATATAGTCGATCCCGGTTCCGTACACTACCTGCTCGGGTTGTTTTTTGCAAAAAATAGCCACCCCGCTATATCCTTTTTTCTGAGCACTGTACCAATAATGATACGGATATCCGGCTGCTTCGATCTCGGCTATTTCTACCTGGTCTTCCATCGCTTTGGTTTCCTGGATACAGAACACATCCGGGCTTGCTGCTTTCAACCAGTCCATTAGCCCCTTTCGCATGGCGGCACGGATACCATTCACATTGTAGGATATAATTTTCATAAGGATTGTTTTGATCTCGTTACGGAAGCACTAAAGTAAATAACATCGTATTTTTACCATAACAACTGCACGAAAGGTTTTCAAAAAAGAATCAACAAAATAAAAAGCCTTCGCCAAAGTTGTATACATGATGAAGTATATCCCGTTCATTTTAGTGCTATTCGCAACTTTCTTCGGAAATGCACAGGACATTTCATCTAACTATAAGTCGAAACGCGTAGCTGTTAACGATACCATCCGCATAGATACGGTTGCCCTTAATCCATCAAGATTTGAAGTTTTAGGAAGAGACGGCCAAAAACTTGATTCCCTGAAATATCGAATGGAGTTTAATTTGGGGCTACTAATACTATCGGACCCGATCCTCATAGCGAGTGATAGTATTACGGTAAACTATCTTCGCTATCCGGACTATCTCACTCGCGATTACTACGTTTTCGACCCCAAGAGCATTATAGAAAGTACGGGCTCTATAGAGAAATTGTATTCTTTACAACAGGGAAACACGGGCAATAAATTTACCCCTTTTGAAGGTCTAAATACAACCGGGAGTATCTCCAGAGGGGTTACGGTAGGAAATAACCAAAACGCAGTGGTGAATAGTGAGCTGGACCTGCAGATCACGGGAAGGTTAAGCGATAAAGTTTCCATTCGGGCTTCTATTCAGGATGCGAACATTCCCACCCAGGAAGGAGGATATTCGCAGAGCCTGGATGAATTCGACCAGATCTTTATCGAACTTTTTAGCGACAACTGGAATATTAGGGCCGGGGATGTGGATCTGCAAAATAACAACAGCTATTTTGGCAGGTTTTCGAAAAAAGTACAGGGCATCTCCCTTGCCGGTAAATTGGATCACGAGAGTGGTGCAAGCACGAGTGCATATGCTTCAGGAGCTCTGGTAAGAGGTGTTTTTCAACGCAGCACTTTCACCGGGCAGGAAGGCAACCAGGGGCCGTATAAACTGGTTGGGCCTAACGGAGAATTATTTATCCTTATAGTGTCTGGCAGCGAACGTGTATATGTAAATGGTCTCATCTTAAAGCGTGGTGAAAATGCGGATTATGTGATCGATTATAATGCGGGAGAGATCAAATTCAATCCTACATATCCCATCACTGCCAATATGCGAATTGTAGTGGAATACCAATTCACAGACAGAAACTACTCACGGTTTATCGGTTATGGAGGGGGCAATTATAATAGCGAAACTTTCGATCTGGGAGTTTATGTCTATTCGGAAAATGATGCCAAGAACCAACCCTTACAACAAAATCTTTCAGAAGAACAGGTTGCCATTTTACAGGCTGCCGGAGATAATATGGAGGCGATGAATGCTCCCTCGGCAGTACCCGATACATTTTCAGAAAATAAGATCCTGTACAAAAAAGAGATGATGGACGGGATAGAGATCTTCGTATTTTCTACGAATCCGGATGATGAGTTGTTCAGTGTTCGTTTCAGCCTGGTGGGGCCCAACCAGGGAAATTACGTGTTGAGCGATCAAAGCGCAATAAACCGCATCTTCGAATATGTCTCCCCCATCAATGGTGTCCCTCAGGGTAATTATGAACCTGTAATTAGATTGAATGCCCCTGTGAAATTACAGATAGCAGGAATTACAGGTAGTTATCGGCCTTCGGAGAAGACCAAAGCCGATTTCGAAATTTCCGGTAGCCAAAATGACCTCAACCTATTCTCTAATCTCGACGATGATGACAATGACGGATTTGCCGGAAGGCTGGCAGTAAAGCAAAACCTGTACACCACTTCAGACTCACTGACTATAAACACCTATGGTTCTCTAGATTTCATAAATAAAGATTTCAGAACCATTGAAAGATTATACAATATCGAGTTTGCCAGAGACTGGAATCTTATAGATCCAATGGGTGATCAACGTTTCGTAATAGGAGGTCTTGAATTATCTAAACCCGGCCTGGGAGGGGGTAGCTACGAATATCAGAATCTGGATTTTTCTGAAAATTTCAATGGAAACCGCCATGTATTGAATGTTGCGGTTAGTCCGGGTAGATTACGCCTAAACGGATCGGGCAGTTATTTAAAAAGTAAGAGTGATTCACTCGACTCGAAATTTGTACGATCGTTCACGCATGCCATTTACGACATGAACAAGTCCTGGGTTGGGGGCAAGTTTAATATGGAAGACAATCAGGTTTCCACTGTGGCGAATGATAGCCTAACAGGGGTAAGTCAGCGTTTCAGTTCGTACGAGGCCTATGTGGGCATAGGAGACAGCACCCAGGTATTTGCCGAGATTGGCTATCAATACCGGGTAAACGATAGTGTGCGTAATACGGTGCTTAGCAGGGTAAATTCTTCCAATACCTATTATTTAAAATCCAGGGTTATTAATAATGCCCAATCTCAATTATCAATCTTTGCCAATTACCGCGACCTGAAAGATGAGGAGGGAGGAGAAGACGACGAACGTTCTCTCACTTCCCGAATTCAGTATAATCAGCGAATTTTAAAAGGCGGAATTCGCTGGAACACGGTTTTGGAATCCAATAGTGGAGTGATCGCACAGCAGGAATTCACCTATCTTAAGGTAGAACCCGGACAGGGGGTCTATACCTGGAAAGACTATAATAATAACGGGGTTCAGGAGTTGGATGAATTTGAGATCGCTCAATTTCAGGATGAAGCCGAATATATAAGAGTGTTATTGCCTAACCAGGTTTTTGTAAAGATCAGGGAGAATAAATTTAGCCAGTTACTAACATTAAATCCCCAGGCATGGACTTCGGAGGAAGGCTTTAAAAATTTTCTTTCCCAGTTTCATAATCAGACCTCTTATCTCATTAGCAGAAAGACCCGCCGCACTAAGGACGATTTTGAGATCAATCCCTTCAAGGATGGTGGCGATGACGAACTTGGGCTTACCCTTAATTTCAGAAATGTGCTTTTTTTCAATCGAGGCAAACAGCATTATACTACGAGTTATACCTACATTGCCAGTAGTGCAAATAACCTGCTCTCTGTGGGCCTTCAGCAGAATGATCTGGAGAGCCATCAATTTAATTTCAATCACAAAGTCTGGACCGATTGGCTAATTACTTTAAAGGGTTCCTTCGGAAGTAATAGCAGTACTTCAGAAAATTTCCCTTCCAGAAATTTCGAACTGGATAACTACACCTTAAATCCTAAGTTATCCTACCTGCTGAATAAGCAAACTCGCTTTGATATTTATTACGAGTATGGGAACGAAGAGAACCTCCTGGGAGATATGGAACAGCTCGACAGGCAGAAAACCGGAGTGGCGTTTGCTTACACCAACGCGCAGAAGATCTCTATAACCGGTGAATTTAACTATATAAATAATGATTTTCAGGGGAGTGCATTTTCGCCTGTGGCCTACCAAATGCTGGAAGGCTTGCAACCGGGCACCAATTTTACCTGGAATATCCTATTTCAGAAAAAGATCACAAAATACCTGGATGCTAATCTTTCTTATTTCGGAAGGAAAAGTGAAAACACCAGTACTATCCATACGGGAAGTATACAATTACGGGCGTATTTCTAATAAAAAAGAGCCCTCGGATGAGAGCTCTTTTTTCAATTTATATTTATGAAAATTATCTTACGATGATCTTCGCTGTTTGATAAGAACTGGAAGTTCTGTCACCCATTTGGATGAAATAAACTCCGTCTGCAGCATAAGACATATCTAGTTGATAAACATATCTGTCGCCTTTCTTTTCAAGATTATTGAACGCTAAGGTTTGTCCCAGCTGGTTGTATATTCTAATAGAAGCTACGCCGTCGAATGGAGTGATCAAAGTAACCTCGAATTGCTTCCCTGGTTTTGTAACTACTAACAGCTCTGAATTGGCCAACTCATTGTCCCCGGTACCAAGTGATCCCACATTTGCAGTGTAATCTTCGGTTTCACCATATTGAGTGGTTGTACATGCATCCCCGGGCACTGGATCATTCCAGTTAGACTTGGCACGCATTCTATGCGATCCGGTTGTTGCATTAGCAGGCACAACAAGATCGAACGTTTCGGTATACGTTCCTGCCGCTTGTCCGTCTGCAATTTCATAATTATCCACTACAAGTTCGTTGGCGGTAAAAGTACCATCATCATTGTAATCGATCCAAACCGAAATAAACTGATCGCCATAACCGGTTGTAACAGTTAGGTCGTAAGTTGTTCCCGGAGCTAAATTAGCTACCTGGCTGGTGAAATCGCCGTACCCTTCACATCCTGAAGGATTATTGATCTCGGCAACCGAGAACAACTGGAATCCGTCACCAAAGGAACAATCGGCCGATGGCTGACAGTAAAGCAGACCATTGAAAACAGTTTTCATGGTGCTGTCGTTATTGATATTGGAGTCGCCAGGAAGATTTGTCTTTGCTTCGATGGTATGAGAACCCGGAGCTGAAAGATCTGCAGTTGTTGCAAAAGTATAAGACTCTACGGTTCCGGCTACAATAGTTCCGGTGTAGGTTTCAACCACAGGAGTTCCACCGTCGACGATGTATTGGATATCAGGGTTGGTGATGTCGTTACTTCCGAAGTTTCTAATAGAAACCACTATATCTTCTGTAGCGGTTAGGATCCCGTTGTTAGGCGCATCTATACTCACCATTCCCAGATCGTTTGGTTGTGGTGGCACTAGTTGGAAAGCACCTACCACATCTTTTCTACCGCTGTTCATGTATTCATTGATGAACCAGAAAGTAGTATCATCGGATGGATCGATATCGATCTTACTGTAGTCTCCGTAACGAAGTCCAGGTATATTTTGGTTTCCAGCTGCAATAAGCTCTTCGAAAACAGTCATTGTACCAAGTGGATCCCCGTCAAAACGTCCGGTATAATACGAGCTAACTCTAAAATCTGTTGGATTAGGAGTAGTAGGTCCTGCCATTCCAGAATATCCCATCCCGATATTTCCGGCAGAATCCATGATCATACTTGCGTGCCATGCGTGTTTACCATCAGGAGATGTATATGTTCCTTCCTGGTATAAAGACCATGGGGCTCCATCTGAAGCTTGTCTGAATTCGAACCAGCGTACTCCGGCAAGTTCACCTGAGGATGCGTCTGTATCGACAACAAAATTAAATACTGCCGAGTTATGGGTTCCGAATCTTCTGAACTGCGCCTGATTCATGATCGTAGCCTGAAGGGCATCAATTGCGATACCACCTCCCGGCTGAGTAAGGTTAGAGAAACTACCTCCATCGAATACAGAGATAAAAGGTGTAGTAGGGAATTCTGTAGCCGCTGAAATTGTTGAATTCCCGGGAGTTACCCAGTCTACATCTACCAACCACATCTTTACATGGTCTGTTGCTACACCACCCCAGGCATCATCCTGGAGATATACAATAGGAGCACCGCCCGGTGCAGGTAGGTCATCATTACTTACATTGAATGCCTGTGGGCTGTAAAAACCACTGGTTTGAATACCCGGAAGGTTGAACCCAAGGATCTGAGCCGATGGATTTCCATTAAGCATTTCTGCTCTTTCCAGAGCCCATACCTTATTGGCACTACCCGTATTATCTGTCATATAATAGCCATCACTCCAGATAGAGAGCTTCTGGTAGTCGTTGATCTGGCTAATAGTATAAACATACCAACCGTCGTTAATTGGGTCCGGCCCATCGGAAACGGCGATCTGCGCACCTGCTCCAAGGAATGATACTACCCATCTATCTGCGGCATTATCGTAAGAAACGGTAAGGTCACAACATCCTCCCGAAGGGAAGATAGCAGGGTTGGGACTGGTTTGTCCTAATAACTGATTTCCGTTCTTATCGTAAATTGTAAACCCTGTATTGAAAACCACGAACACATGGTTAGGCCCAACAGCAAGTGAAGGGTCGGTTGGTTGTGAATTTGATGAAGCTGCGTCAAAAACCAGAAGAGGTGGTGCAACACGTACAGAACCGGTTGCAGGATCAGGATTGCTTGCAAGCATATCGTCCACAGTTTGGGGATCTTTTCCAATAATTACAGAGTTTCCCATCGACCTGCGGTCCAATGCTTCCTTATCGGAATTATCTGCAGGTAAAAGTTCACTTTTTCGTGAGGCAATTGATGGTACATATTCCATATGGGAAACCGTACCAATGTAATTTGCATTTGTTTCTACATTTTCGGTCTGTGTATAGCCGGTAAATGAAAATACCGTTGCAAATACAGCGAAAATGAAATACTTTAATTTCATATTGTTAAGTTTTAGTTAAGGAATTTTAAAAATAATATCTTAGCTTGAAACGACCTCATTTTTTTTCCAATTTTAAAGTCTTATATATCAAGTATTTAAGTGCTATTAGCCTATTAGAGTCATAGATTAAATCTTAAAATTATAGCGATTCGTTTGCGAAAAATCATACATCTTCAATTTATCGGTATGCCATTTGCAAGCTAATAAGTGATTAACACTTAAATTGAAAGTTATGAGAGTTTTAAAGATTTTTTCGACCTTCCTGGGCGTATTCCTCATTTCCTGTGGTTCAACCACCAGGACAATTTCGGAAAGTACAACGGAAGAAGCCGCGAGCAATTCAGAAATAATTAATGACATGACCGAAGAAGGATTTTTTAGTGGGACCATAATCTACTCTGATAAGGAAGGAGACTGCGCCTATGTAATTGAAGTTGATAGTGAAGACCATTCCTATATGCTGGACCCGATTAACCTCGATAAGAGTTTTATGAAAGACGGTGAGAAGGTATGGTTTAAATTCAATGGCCTTAGAATGATGAATAGATGTGACAAGGCGAACCCGGTAAGTATCGTTGAAATGAAGAAAAGAATGGAATGATCAATGAAAAAAATTACGTAAAAATAAAAGGAGCGCTATTGTCAGCGCTCCTTTTTAATTCTAAAATGTGAGTTTTTTATCTCACAACGATCTTGGCTGTTCTAAAGGAATTACTTGATGTATCACCTATCTGTATCACATATACGCCTGTAGATACTGAAGACATATCTAGAGTATGCACATAGCGATCGCCTTGCTTTTCAACACTATTCGTCGAAAGCAATTGACCTAATTGGTTATAAACCTGTACGGTGGCCACGCCATCAAAACCGGTTACCATAATGATCTCGAACTGATTATTCGCTTTCGTTAAAACGGTAAGATCAGAATTATTGATCTCGTTATCTGCGATACCCAGAGTTGTATTGGTTACTGTTTTCATAGCAGTATCATTACCAGTATTACTATCTCCTGGCAAATTGGTTTTAGCTACGATATCGTAATCCGTTTGTGGTGTAGACAGGTCTGCGGTCTGAGTGAATGTATAAGATTCTGTAGTACCGGCTACAATAGTTCCACTGTAGTTTTCTACAACTGGTGTTCCTCCATCAATGGTATACTGAACCTCAGGGTTTACAATGTCGTTACTTCCGAAGTTACGAATAGAAACCACTATATCTTCAGTAGCTGTTAGCGGGCCACTAACCGGTTGATCGATACTTAACATCCCAATATCATTTGGCTGAGGAGGTGTTAATTGGAATACTCCTACAATACCTCTTCTCGGACCATTGATATATTCGTTGATAAACCAGAACTCGTCGTCACTGGTGGGGTCTATGGTTAATTTGTTATAATCACAGTACCTTAAATTCGGCACATTGGAAGTTGAAACGCCAATTTCTTCTTCGATAACTGTCATGGTTCCAAGCGGATCCCCATCAAATCTTCCAGTATAATAGGACCCCACTCGATAATCTGTTGGGTTGGGAGTGGTAGGCCCGGCCATAGCCGAATACCCTAGTGCTATGTTCCCATTATCGTCCATGATCATACTTCCCATCCAGGCATGTTTGCCGTCAGGTGATGTATAAGTACCTTCCTGATATAGTGTCCAGGGCATATTATCTCCCGGTTGACGGAACTCATACCAGCGAACACCTGCCAATTCTCCTCCTCCTCCGTCTGTATCTACTACAAAATTGAAGATAGCCGAATTATGGCCTACAAATTTTCTGAACTGGGCCTGGTTCATAATTGTATTCTGAACGGCATCAATAGCCACACCACCCCCTGGCTGTGTTAAGTTGGAGAAGTTTCCTCCATCAAAAACACTAATAAAAGGAGTTGTAGGGATTTCGGTGGCTGCAGATATGGTAGAGTTTCCAATAGTTCCCCAATCCATATCAACTGTCCAATATTTAATATGGTCTGTAGCAATCCCGGCAAAGGCATCATCCTGAAGAAATACTACGGTTGCACCACCGGCAGCTGGCATATTACCATCACTCACATTAAAGAACTGTGGGCTGAAAAATGGTGTGGTTCCCAAGACTCCGGGAAGATTGAAAGATGCGATCTGGGCTGCAGGATTTCCTAGCAGCATTTCGTCTCTTTCCAGAGCAAATACTTTTTGAGATCCCTGCGTATTTTGAGTCATATAGTACCCATCACTCCAGACAGATAGTTTCTGATAGTCGTTAAAACTCTGAGAATAAACATACCAACCATCATTGATAGGATCCGGCCCATCGGAAACGGCTATAGAGGTACTGGCGCCTAAAAAGGTAAGCACCCAACGGTCTGCCGCTTTATCGTAAGAAACCGTTAAATCACAACATCCGCCACCGGGAAAGATAGCCGGGTTAGGAGCCGTTGGTCCCTGCAGTACATTACCACTCTTATCGTAGATCACGAATGCGGTATTATATGTTATGAAAACATGGTTTGGTCCAACAGCCATTGTAGGATCTGTAGGACTACTCCCGGAGCCATATGCTTCGAAAACCAAGCTAGGGGGTGCAGTTCTCACAGATTGTGTTTCAGAGTTAGGGTTACTGGCCAGGGCATCGTCCTGACTTAGTGGATCATCGCCAATTAGTCCCGGGGCATTCTGGGATCTTTTATCTTGTGCTTCCCTCACGGTTTCGTCGGGAGGTGTAAGCATTCCTTGTCTGGACGCTAAAGACGGAACATAGATCATTGAATCGAATGTTCCAACAGTAGCAGGTCCTTGTGGTACGTTGGGAACGATCTGGTTCACCTGCGCATTCATAGTCATTGATAGCATAAAACACAGTATCAATGTAAAATAGTACTTAAACTTCATCTCGCTAGTTTTTTGGTTAAATTTGGATTAAAGTCTTTAAAATTACATCAATATTTCAATTATCCATACAGTTTGAATAGAAATAACACAAATTATTCAGCTCACAATCAGTATTTTCAAAATTTGAAGCTCATAAAAACAGGGTAAAATCGAGCAATATTTGTATTTTAACAATCCTAAGATTTCAAAACCATCAAAATATGACCTTATTAAAAACATGCCTTGCAATAGCCACTATTCTTGTGATCTCCTGTAATTCTACTTCCAAAACAACTACCGAAGACGCATCTACAGATACCGAAGCTTCTGCCATGGAAGCCAAAAAAATGATGGAGGCCGGCTTTAAAAAAGCTGTGATCGTTAGTTCGAAAGCTGAAGGAGATTGCCCATACGTTTTAAAAATGGAGGAAAACAATAATATGTTAGACCCCATAAACCTTGAAGAAGGCATGAAAAAAGACGGTCTAAAAGTATGGGTGACCTACCAGGGTCTGCGAATGATGAACCGCTGCGAGAAAGCCAATCCTGTTTCGATAGTGGAAATTGAAAAACGAAATTAATCTTTAATTTTCTATTTCGACAGCCACTGCTTGTATGCCATGCTCTTAGACAGATGTTTCGCCACATCTTCTATGGAGATACGTTGCTGCTCCATTGTATCACGGTTCCTTAAGGTAACGGTTCCATCTTCTTTGCTTTGATGATCTACCGTTATACAAAACGGAGTTCCCGCTGCATCCTGTCTTCGGTACCTTCTTCCCACGGCATCTTTCTCATCGTAGATTACATTGTAATCCCATTGAAGCTCGTCGATGATCTTTTGGGCGATCTCCGGCAATCCGTCTTTCTTTACAAGCGGTAGCACGGCGGCTTTCACTGGTGCGAGAATAGCGGGTAATTTCAATACTGTTCTTACGCTACCATCTTCTAAGGTTTCCTCCTGAAGCGATTTACTTAGAATTGCCAGGAACATGCGGTCCAACCCAATGGATGTTTCAACAACATAAGGTACATAGCTCTCATTCAGCTCCGGATCGAAGAACTGCAGTTTCTTGCCAGAAAACTCTTCATGTGCCTTAAGATCGAAATCGGTACGTGAATGAATTCCTTCCAATTCTTTAAAACCGAACGGGAAATCGAATTCTATATCGGTTGCCGCATTGGCGTAATGGGCAAGTTTCTCATGGTCGTGGAAACGATAATTTTCTTCACCCAGACCTAGGGATAAATGCCATTTCAAACGTGTTTCTTTCCAGTATTCGTACCATTTCATTTCTTCTCCGGGTCTTACAAAGAATTGCATTTCCATCTGCTCGAATTCGCGCATTCGGAAGATAAATTGTCTGGCTACGATCTCATTTCTGAATGCTTTTCCGGTTTGAGCGATACCAAAAGGAATCTTCATCCTTCCCGTCTTTTGAACGTTTAGAAAGTTTACAAAGATTCCCTGTGCAGTTTCCGGTCTGAGGTACAGATCGGTCGCAGATTCGGCAGAGGCTCCTAGTTTAGTGCCAAACATGAGGTTGAATTGCCGTACTTCGGTCCAGTTTTTACTGCCCGAAATGGGATCGGCTATTTCCAATTCTTCGATCAATGATTTCACCCCGGCAAGGTCTTCGCTTTCAAGTAACCTGGCCATCCTGTCCAGGATCTCTTGTTTTTGTTGTCTATATTTTATCACTCTCGGATGCGTAGAAACAAACTGAGCCTCATCGAAGGCATCACCAAATCGTTTCTTTGCTTTAGCGATCTCCTTTTGAGCCTTTACCTCTAGTTTTTCTGCGTGGTCCTCAATAAGTACGTCGGCCCGGTATCTTTTTTTCGAATCTTTATTGTCGATCAATGGGTCGTTGAAGGCATCAACATGGCCGGAGGCTTTCCATGTGGTGGGATGCATAAGGATGGCGGCGTCTATCCCAACAATATTCTGGTGCATATACACCATACTTCTCCACCAGTATTCGCGTATGTTGTTTTTTAGCTCTACGCCTTGCTGACCATAGTCGTAAACAGCGCTTAGGCCATCATATATTTCACTGGACCCGAATATATATCCATACTCCTTCGCATGGGATATCACTCTCTTAAATTGATCTTCATTATTTGCCATAGCGCAAAAATAAAAAAACCGCTACGATAACATCGTAGCGGTTCATATTTTTTAAAGTTCTTTTTACTTCAGCTCCATTGTAGTGGTGGCAATTTGTCTGGAGCCATCGAATACATTAATGGTATATCTACCTTCGATTAGATCGTCTTCCAGGGCATCTACCAGTATACATACATCCAATTCTTCATTTTCGTAGAACACTTTTGTTGTCTCACTATAATTAAGAGTTCCTTCTTCAAACTCCATGGTGGCCTTTTTACCTAAAAGATTGTTTTTTGGATTGATAACCTGTACATAGAGAAGTCGATCTCCTTTTTCGGCTATATCGTTAGGAGTTAAAGTGAAACAGGCGCGAACTTTATCGGCACGACTCGATCTTCGTGTATCCACTATTTTACCACTACTGCGAACTATTACCGCTTCACCTCTAAGATCGACAGCATTAACTACAGATCCTTTCTTAATCGTTTCGGCCATGGCCAGGTTTTGTTCACTTACAGAGTCAACCACTTTAATAGTTTCGTTGAGTACAACATTGGTGCTGTCTCGTTCTAGAGACAGTTGTTTGTTGGCAGCTATCAAGCTGTCGGCTTTTCTAAAAAGCACCTTTCTTTCCTGTTTTAGTCTACCAATCTCTGACTTATAACGTTCTATTAAAGCTACGTTTGCTTCGGCATCTTTAACCGAATCAAGCAATAACTCGATACGTTCACGCGCGGCCAATAGGTCTTTGTCTTTTAATTCGTTATCCTGAATTACCTCATCGTAGTTGGCAATAAGATCTTCAAGTTCATCTTCAATGTCTGCTTTTTGCTGTTCTAACCCGCTTACCGTATTTTTACTATCGTTGTACAGGGTAACGGTGTAGACAGCTAGGGCAATAAGCAGAGCGGAAAGTATCCCGATCAATACTTTGAATTTGGCACTGTTGTTTTCAGTTGTCATATGAATAGATTTAGTTTAGGTTTGTTGGACAAATGTACTACTGTGGGTCAATTACTTACGTTTACAAAATGGTAAATTTAATTAAAATATGTTAAATCTCTTATTTCCCAAGGTCTGCAATGGTTGTTCAAAAATGTTACAAAGCACTGAAAACGTGATCTGTACAAGCTGTCGTCATCAACTTCCACTGGCTTGTCATCACCGCAGTGGAAATCAGGGAATGAAAAAGATATTTTACGGTAGAATACCTCTGGAGAATGCTACTTCACTATTATTATTTCAGAAAAAGGGAATAACACAACAATTGCTTCATAACCTGAAATATCGCGGTCAGCAGGAAATTGGCGCTTTTCTGGGTAAATGGCTAGGAAGCGAATTGGCCGAACATCCCGATTTTAAAGGGATTGATCTTGTAATTCCTGTGCCTTTACACCGAAAGAAGCGCAGGATTAGAGGGTATAACCAGGTTTCTCGCTTCGCAGTTGAGATCGCAAAGAAACTAGAGGCAGATTATTCGGAAGGCATCTTACTAAAGAGAACAGGAACCCGCTCCCAGGTATTTAAAAATCGCCTTACTCGCAGCCAGACGGATCAGATATTCGAACTCCGGGACACTGAACTTTTAAAAGGCAAACACATATTACTAGTAGACGATATAGTGACCACTGGTGCTACTTTGGAAAATTGTGCATTACAGCTAATTAAAAATGGAGACGTTAGACTTAGTTTTGCCACCATGGCAATGGCATAAAAACTTTAGCTATTTTTGTACCCATGAAGCAACGCCTCTACTTTATTCCTTTAGTTTTATTTGCCATTCTTATTATGGCAAATTGTGCGAAAAAGGGAAGACCCAGTGGAGGTGCCATAGATACCATTCCTCCGGTTATTGTAAGAAGTGTCCCGGAGAATTTCTCAACCAATTTTAACGAAACCGAAATACGCATTTATTTCGATGAATATATTAAGCTGAAGAACCTTCAGGAAAACCTGATTATTTCACCTCCGATGAAATATGCTCCTGTGATCACTCCGCTAAACACGTCGAAAATGCTTCGGATAAAACTTCTGGATACCCTTGCCGAGAATACTACCTATTCCATAAATTTTGGGAAAAGTATCGTGGACAATAATGAGGAGAATGAGTTTGAATTCTTCAAGTACGTCTTCTCTACCGGTAGTTATATAGACAGTTTAAAGGTTAGGGGTAAAATATTGGATGCCGAATTAAGAGGAGCCCAATTTCCTGTAACGGTCATGCTGTACGAGCTAAACGACACCTTCAATGATTCTACGATCTATAAGGAAAAACCAATGTATATTTCTGCTACACGTGACAGCTCCAACACCTTCGAGATCACCAATGTTAAAGAAGGCAGGTATAAGCTACTGGCCCTGAAAGAAAAATCCAACGATTATATTTTTCAGCCAAAGTCGGACAAGATCGGTTTCCTGGAGGAGATCGTTGAATTACCTACAGATACTTCATATACCCTTAAAATTTTTAAAGAGGTACCCGAATTGAGTATCGCCAGACCTGCTCATTTAAGTAAGTACCATATTCTCTTTGGATATGAAGGAAAACCAAAGGATCTAAGTATTACACCACTGTCTGAGCTACCCGACGCATTTGTTTCAAAAACAATAAAAGATATAAAGACAGATACCCTGCATTATTGGTTCAAACCCGAGATTGAAACCGATTCGTTATTATTTCTGGTAGGGAACAAAGAACAGACAGACACCGTTGAAGTACGCATGAAAAACCTATATGCAGATTCACTAGTTGTAACAGCACATACCGTGGGAACATTAGTTCCCCGGGACACTATGAAATTAAAAACTTCTACACCTTTAGTGGCCATAGACGAATCCAGGATAAGCATCATGGATAAGGATTCTGTAGGTATTTCATTTGCTACACGCATTCACCCCTCAAATAATCTGGCCGAGATAATTTTCGCGAGAGGAGAAGATCAACGGTATAAGGTAGATCTATCTCCGGGAGCACTCACCGATTTTTATGAGAATGTAAGTGACAGCCTCACTTATCGCGTGGACACTAAAGACAATTCAGACTATGGTACGATTGCCATCAGGATTGAGAATATCGATAGTTTTCCAGTAATAGTTCAATTGCTTTCAGAAAAAAATGTTACAGTAGATGAGCGTTTACTTACGGAAAATTCAGTAGTGAATTTTGACTATATCAAACCGGGTAATTACTACATTCGCATTGTTTTCGACACCAATAGTAATGGAATCTGGGACACAGGTAATTACCTTAAAAGGCAACAGCCGGAAGTAATAAAGTACTATCCTAAGAAAATTGAAGTAAGGGCAAACTGGAGCCTGAATGAAACCTTTATATTAGATTAAAAGCATCACGGTCGTTGAGGAACTGTAATTTCTTTCGGGTTTCTTGTATATGCTTTTTATTCAGGGAAACATTGATACTAAATTCGTTTTCGATTTCCTCCCCTGAAATACAATCGCCCAGAACATTGTAAATGGCGCTATGGCCCACATAAGAATGCCCATTTCCATCCTCTCCTACCCGGTTTACGCCCACACAATAACTCATGTTCTCTATAGCCCTGGCTTTGAGTAAGGCATCCCAAGCTTTTATGCGCTTTTCTGGCCAGTTGGCAACATAGATAAGGAGGTCGTAATCTTCGGTATTTCGTGCCCATACAGGAAAACGCAGATCATAACATATTAATGGACATATCTTCCAACCCTTATATTCTACAATTAGTTTCTCTTTTCCAGCTGTATAAGTACGATGCTCCCCCGCCAGGGTAAAGGTGTGTTTTTTATCGTACCAGTCGTAACTGCCATCTGGAAATACAAAATAGAGGCGGTTATAAAATCGAGCTCTATCTTTTACGATCACGCTTCCTGTAATTGCCATGTCATGTTTCGTCGCCTGAGACTGCATCCAGTTCAGGGTGGGCCCTTCATTTTCCTCGGCGAGCTGGGAAGCATTCATAGAGAATCCGGTAGTGAACATCTCCGGCAACACGATTAGATCGGCATTATCGGCGATAGAAACTATTTTAGCCGAAAACATCTCTCTATTCGCAACGGGGTCTTCCCAATGCAATTGGGATTGAATTATTCCAACAACCAGTTCTTCTTTCATCGTTAATTATTATTAGTAAGTAAAGCGATAGCATCTTTTACACTATGCATCCGGGCATGATCCAAAGCTGTATTTCCACTATCATCCTTAATCTCCGGATCGGCACCGTTATCCAATAAGAGACGTACTAAATTGGTCCTACCGAAGCTAACAGCAAAAATAAGTGCAGTCCCCCCGTTAAAGTTTCGGGTGTTTACATCGGCTCCGGCTTTAATTAATTTCTCGGCGATTTCTTCAAACCCTTTAAAACATACCCCCATTAAAGCTGTATTCCCGGAAGCATCCTGGGCATTGAGATCCTGAGGGTATTTCAGTATAATATGGGTGATCTCCTTTAGTCCGAAATAGGTTGACAACAACAAGGGAGTTGAGCCTCGCTGATCTCGGGAACCTACCAATTCGGGGTTACTTTTTAACAGATCGGAAACGGTGTTTTCGTCATTATTACGTATCGCATCGAACAAAGAATCACTCATATAAATTGCTTTTTCAGTACAATAAAAATACGACTCTAAGCGCTCCTGCACAAACGATCATCTGGTATTAGTAATCGCTACTTAACTAGATAGAATTGAGGATGGCGGCTGCCTGCTCAAGGGTTTCTTCTTTCTTTGCAAAACAGAGTCGGATTTGCTGAAAATCCTCTCCGTTAGCATTAAAAACCGAGGTAGGGATACTGGCCAGACCTTTTTCTTTGGTAAGCCATTCGGCGAAGGCAACATCACCTTCCGAAGAAATTTCAGAATAATCCAAAAGCTGAAAATAAGTTCCTCTTGAAGGCACAAATTTGAAACGCGAACCCGAGATCAGATCCAGAAAAAAATCTCTTTTCTGCTGGTAGAACGCTGCCAGTCCCTCGTACGTCTGGGGATCATCCATGTAGGTTGCCAAAGCCTTTTGTATGGGATGATTTACACTAAAGACATTATACTGATGCACCTTTCTGAATTCCTTCATGAGTGCTTTGGGAGCCGCACAATACCCGATCTTCCAACCCGTGTTGTGAAAGGTCTTACCAAAAGAGGCAGTTATAAAAGTTCTTTCGGCCAGTTCCGGAAATCTCGCAGCACTATAATGTGTGTTTCCGTTGAAAATAATGTGCTCGTAAACCTCATCGCTAATTACCAGGAGTTCATGTTCAACACTTATTCGCTGAAGTTCCTCCATATCTTCCTTTGAAAATAGCATTCCGCTGGGATTGTGGGGCGAATTAATGATGATCATCTTTGTTTTCGAACTAACACAACTAACAACTTCTTTCCAGTCTGGCGAATAATAGGGTGGTCTCAACTGAATCTGCCGGGATACTCCTTCAAATAAAGAGACCGCAGGTTCGTAGCAGTCGTAAGCCGGTGAGAACACAATAACCTCATCACCTTTACGAATTGTTGCCGCAATGACGGTGAAAATAGCCTGGGTTGCCCCGGCCGTAATGGTAATATCGGTTTCTTCAGAATAATTACTTCCATAACTACGGTTTAATTTCGCAGCTATTTGTGCCCTTAATCGTAGGTCGCCGGGCATGGGCGCGTATTGATTGTATCCTTCCCTCATTGCACGCTCCACTAATGAGATTAGAATGGGGTCGCTGTTAAAGTCGGGAAAGCCCTGCGAGAGATTGATAGCACCGTGTTCCTGTGCCATTTTACTCATCACAGTGAAGATCGTTGTGGTTAATTCGGGCAATTTGGAAATCATTGTATAAAGGTACTGTCATTCATCTAATATTACCAGTTTTAGTAGTTTTCATTTTATTTTACTGAAAATGTGTATATTGCTACCCCCAAATCTTGATTGACCCGAA
>CAJQNO010000115.1 GCA_905479745.1 uncultured Flavobacteriaceae bacterium
GTTGGGTAATGATGATTGTGGCTGTGATCGCTTTGGCGACCATTGCCAACAAAAAACCCTATCGAGTTTTAGTTAGTCCCGGGGTAGGAATGGTGGTTGTAGGTACCTTTACGTTGGCACTCGCCTCTGCCTTTTATTACAACTACGGTGCCTGGGGAGTAGGTATGACCCAGGGAAAATCTCCAGAGGAAGTACAAGCCTTTATGGACAGTATTCTGTACACCAACCAGTATGTAACTTGTTTCATGCGTTTCGGACGAATATTTAGCGGGGTAGGATTGGTATTACTGGGAGCCGGTATGCTAAAAGGCAGGATCATGCACGCGGGCATGGGCTGGTTAACACTTCTATTAGGAGTAGTAGCTATGGGAATTATACTCTTTATCCCGGAGTACTTTGAGTACTACAAACCTATGTTCCATGTGAAAGCTTTATGGTTAGCGCTTATGGGGGTAGTGATTTTGAAAAATGGCTTGAAGGTTAGTAGTGGGGAGTGACCCTTCGAGAGCCTCAGGGTCCCAAAACATTCAAAACGAAGGTCACTGAGGGCTTGCCGAATGGTGAGCTGCGAGATTTGATTGGTATGTTGTGGTTGTATTTTACAAGACTACAGACATCAAACAAGCCACAACCATTTATCACCAGCTCCCGCCACCACCACCACCAAAGCCGCCACCGGAGAATCCACCGCCACCACTTCCCGAACCACTGCTACTGGGTGAACTTACCATAGTTGCACTGGCAGACGACATGGTATCTGAAAACGAACGCGAAAAGCTATTCATATTATATAAGCCGCTGCTATGAGTCGAATACCAGTTAGGTGGAGGTACATTGAGGTCTTCGAACTTCCTGGCCCAATCCTTAAATTCGCCAAATGCCATAGCATATCCCATGGTCGATTCGAAGTAAATCGGACTTTCTTTCAGTAACATTTCAAGTTTGCCTTTTTCGGCTGTTTTTATAAACTCCCTAAATCCCTTTAACTCGGTAAATACCTGGTTACCACTAGTGTTCTTTTTTATCATATACCTATTTAATATAAGCATAACAATAAAACTTACAACAGCTGTAACGGCTGCCAGTATCCCCCAAAAAAACAGGAATACCGGGGTTACTAAAAAGAGTAAAAGCGACAGGGCCACATAAACAATGGTACGTGTAGTTCTCGACCTGGGTGAGTAATACTTACGAGCTGCAGCTTTTAATTGCGTTTTGGCCCGGGCCATATCTGTATAAAACTTATTCTTAAGTTTACTTATCAGCACCGAATCGCCAGTTCCATGCCGGAACAACTCCCTGAATAAGGTCTTTTGATATGCCGGCGAACCAGAGGGAAGATTTTTTAATTTAATAATGCGCGTATCGTCCTTGGCAAACCACCCCTTTTTATCGATGGTTTCCATTTTCAGAAGGCCTTTATAACCCCAGTATGGTATCAGGGAGATGAGATCGGAGGTGTCCTGACGGTCGTTTATAAGATACCCAGCCATGGCGGGATCGATACCCCTGGGTGGGTAGTAAGACGTTGTAGTGGTAACCTTATCGTCCTTCCCTATCATTCGCCAGATCAAATAAAAGAAAAAGCCATATAAACCGAGAATAAGAGTCCAGCCGTACCTATTCCAAAATGGCCATAGCGGTTTATGCTCTTTTATAGATCCCGCCTTTAACTCTACCAAAGCTGTAACTGCTTCCCCGTATTTGAACTGCTTTCCTGTATGAGATGTTCCAATCAGGGTATTTTCATTTAAAGCCAATTGAAAACTTTCGCTCAGGCTGTTGTTCCCAATGGGCCCCGAATAGATAAAACATTCATCTAAAGTCACCTCGCTTTTAGGAGGAAAATGAATTTTAAACGACACGTTTTTAAAAGCCGGATACCAATCTGTAGGTTTCAGATTCCAGTAAAACCGTGTTGCATCTTCTTCATAAAGAAAGGCATTTTTAACCCTATACCTTATCTCGTAGGTCTGATTCCCAATGATGGTTCTATCTGGATCTCCTATTTTAATTTGACTGTACCCATTCATCCGGGAATAAAATGAAGAAGAGGCTTCAAACTTGTGGTTGGGCACCTCTACTCCCACAATTTTTATCTCCCTTTTTTCCTTAATGTTTTCGGAAGTCAATAGATCGTACTTAGTGAGGATATTGCGATATATACCGTGTTTATACTGTGAAAAATGCAGATCGTAGCGCTCTGTTACATCAAAATGACCTTCGGTATCTATCCATACTTCCACTTGGTAACTATTTACTTCAAATCCCTGTGCGAAACTGAACTGGGATGCCAGTATGATACCGAAAAATAAAATAATCCGTTTCATAGTCCGACACCGAATCAAGAGAAATCTACTTTCACATTCTCACGGCTGGCTGCCTCCGCTTCGAAGAAATCGAAGTGCGTATAGTTAAAGATCCCGGCAAAGAGAACCCCGGGGAAGCTTTCCCCATAAGTGTTGTTCTCCCGCACCGTACCGTTGTAGTAGCGTCTGCTGCGTTCCAGGTTCTCCTCTATCTCGTTGAGCTTCTCCTGTAGGTTGATAAAATTGGTATTTGCCTTCAGGTCCGGGTAGGCTTCACCCAACGCAAAAATAGATCTAAGGGTTTGCTGCAGGGCATTCTCTGCCTTTATCTGCCCATTGATATCATCCTTGGGCACAGCCATGGCCGCATTTCGGGCATGGATCACATTCTCCAGGGTGGTTTTTTCATGGGCAGCATAGCCTTTCACGGTCTCCACCAGGTTTGGGATAAGATCGTAGCGACGTTTTAAGGCCACATCTATATTGCTCCATGCGTCCTTAACGGTGTTTCGGTTCTTCACAAAACGGTTGAAGATGGAGATAAGTAGCAGGATAATAACGAGGCCACCCCCTAAGAAAGCTAAAAAGTATATCATGGTTTGTTTTTATTGGTTAGTAAGGCTGTGATTGAATATGTTACATAAAGGTAATAAAACGCGGGGAAAGGTGAAGGGTGAGGGGTGAATGGTGAATGGTGAGTAGTTAGAAGAATTTATTGTTGAGCTATTTACTATTGTTTATTACTATTTTTTATTGAACTGTGGGGGGTTGAGAAGTGAATAGTTAATAGTTAATAGTTAGAAGTTAGTAGTTAGAGGTGAAAGGAGAATCTATTTTAATTAAAAAAGTATGCGACAGAAATTGAAAGAACAAATAACAAACAGCAAATCTCAAATAAATTCCAACTTCCAAGTACCAAATCACAAATAAAATTTAAGATTCAATTAGTCAAAATTGAACTTTGGTAATTGATTATTATTTGTTTTTTGAAAATTAGATGTTCAAACTAACAAAATTAAAGTCAGGGCGTAGCCCTGCAAGTCTTCGGTGCAGAATATGCGAAGAAAACTTCGAGATTCAGGAGCGAAGCGACGCGAAGTTTTCGAG
>CAJQNO010000116.1 GCA_905479745.1 uncultured Flavobacteriaceae bacterium
GAACGAACAACCGTAGTACTGCGTTCGGAAGAATTTGGGGATGTATTACACAGGCAAATTGCCGGGGCCATGGCGAGGCGCATAGTTAATTATGCCGAAAGCGGACAGTTGGTGGAGCAGGCGTCTGATAGTGGCTTTATAAAGTTTGGCTCCAGAGTGGATGTTTTTCTTCCGCTTGATGTAAAAGTAGACGTAGAATTAAATCAGAAAGTAAAAGGAGGAATAACCTTATTGGCCTCAAAATAGAAATGACACGTTCAGACCTGGATATCGAATTTCAGAAGGCGGTGGACAGCATAAACAACCATACCGAACCATTTCCGGCCGATGTACTGTTGCGCCTATACGCCTATTATAAGCGAGCCACCAATGATGAAGACAGGCCCAGTGGCAAGAAACCTTTAATAAACGCCTTCAAGACCAACGCCCTTTTTCAAACACAGCATCTTACCGTGGATGAGGCCAAGGAACTGTATATCGATACAGTAAAGCAATATTTTATTTACAGAAAATAATTATTTCAGGCTAGCGAGACTAGCCTTTAAGGTTTCGATTTTTGCCAAGGCGTCGGCCTCTTTATTTCGCTCTATGTTCACCACCTGCTCTGGTGCGTTGTTTACGAATCTTTCGTTATTTAATTTTTTCTGAACACTCTTAAGAAAGCCTTCCGTGTAATTTAATTCTTCCTGTATCTTGGCTATCTCCTCTTCTACGTTTATAGCGCCGGCCACCGGAACAAAATATTCGTTCGACTTAACCCTGAAGGTAAGTGCTCCTTCCATAGGTTGGGACACGTAGTTGAGTTGAGAGAGATTCCCTAGCTTAACAATTACCGGATCGAAGCTTTCTGAAGATTTCTCATTATTGATCACCGAGAGACTTATTTGTTCCTTGAACGATATGTTCTTTTCCTTTCGGATGGTTCGAATACCTGAGATCACTTCAGAAGCAAATTCGAAATCACGTATCGTTTTAGCATCAAAATCACCTGCTTCAGGCCATTGGGATATGATAAGTGCCTCATTAGGAGTTCGCTTTTTTAGGTGTTGCCAGATCTCTTCAGAAACAAAAGGAACAAAGGGATGCAAAATTTTAAGGTTATCTTCCAGTATCTCTATAACACCTTTATAGGTAATGCTGTCTATAGGTTCCCCGTAGGCCGGTTTCACCATTTCCAGCAGCCAGGAGCAGAAATCGTCCCATACCAGTTTGTAAGTGGCCATAAGGGCATCACTAATGCGATATTTACCGAAGTGATCTTCGATCTCTACCAACGTCTTATTGAATTTATGCTTATACCAGTTAATTGCTATGGTGGCAGCTTCGGAAGGTTGTTTGTCTTCAGAAACTTCCCAGCCATCTATAAGTCGGTAAGCATTCCATATCTTATTCACAAAACCACTCCCCTGTTTACAGAGGTCTACATCGAACATAAGGTCGTTTCCAGCTGGTGAACTAAGTAACATCCCCACTCTTACACCATCTGCTCCATATTCTTGCATTAATTCTATGGGGTCTGGCGAATTACCCAGGGATTTACTCATCTTCCTGCGTTGTTTATCCCGAACAATACCCGTTAAATACACATTTTCAAAAGGTTTTTCGCCACGATATTCGAAGCCGGCGATGATCATCCGGGCCACCCAAAAGAATAGGATCTCGGGGGCTGTTACCAGATCGTTGGTAGGATAGTAGTACTTAATTTCCTTATTATCGGGTTCGAGGATACCATTAAAAACAGTAATAGGCCAGAGCCATGACGAGAACCAGGTATCCAGCACATCCGGATCCTGCACGAGGTCTGTAGCTCTTAACTGTGAGTTTTCACTTTTTTCACGTGCCAGTTCCAGTGCCTCTTCTTTGGATTCTGCCACCACGAAGTCCTCTTTACCCTCGCCATAATAATATGCCGGTATCTGGTGTCCCCACCAGAGTTGACGGGATATATTCCAATCGCGAACATTCTCCATCCAGTGACGATAGGTATTGACAAATTTTTCCGGAACGAGATTCACATTCTTTTGCAGTACGGCATCGAGCGCGGGTTGCGCAAGATCCTTCATTTTCAGAAACCATTGATCGCTTAATTTAGGTTCGATCACCGCCCCGGTGCGTTCACTGGTACCTACTTTATTTGTATACTGCTCTATCTTGTCGACCGCATCAATACTCTTAAGTTCTTTTACGATCTCCTTTCTTGCTTCGAAACGGTCCATGCCTTCGTAATGGAAACCGAAACTATTTAAGGTTGCATCGTCATGGAAGATGTCGATTACTTCCAGATTATGTTTATCCCCCAGGATCTTGTCGTTTTCATCGTGTGCCGGTGTTACTTTCAGGCATCCTGTACCAAATTCCATAGTAACATAGTCGTCTTCAATAATAGGGATCACACGGTTACAGATGGGTACGATCGCTTTTTTTCCTTTCAAATGGGTATAGCGTTCATCCTCCGGATTGATACAAATGGCAGTATCACCTAAGATTGTTTCAGGCCTGGTGGTTGCGATGGTCACAAAATCGTTACTGCCCTCTATCTGGTATTTAAGATGGTATAGATTGCCCTGCTTTTCTTCGTAATTCACCTCTTCGTCTGAGAGGGTTGTCTTTGCTTCCGGATCCCAGTTTACCATTCGGTATCCGCGATAGATTTTCCCTTTTTTATACAGATCTACAAATACTTTTATCACAGACTCCGATAAATCGTCGTCCATGGTGAATTTAGTGCGATCCCAATCGCAGGAAGCACCTAATTTCTTCAGTTGTTCTAGAATGATTCCTCCATGTTTGTGCGTCCACTCCCAGGCATGTTCTATAAACGCTTCACGAGAGATATCGTTTTTTTCGATGCCTTCTTTTTTAAGTTTATCCACTACCTTGGCTTCGGTAGCAATGGAAGCATGATCTGTTCCCGGCACCCACAGGGCATTATAACCACGCAATCGCGCTCTCCTTATCAACACATCCTGAAGGGTATTATTGAGCATATGGCCCATATGAAGTACTCCCGTTACGTTGGGAGGGGGAATAACGATGGTATAAGGCTCTCTTTCGTCCACTTCGGAATGAAAATAACCATGTTCCATCCAGTAGCTATACCACTTGTTCTCAACGCTTTCAGCACTATATTTCGTCGCTAAACCCATAGTTTGGTCTGATTTTTGGAATAAGTTAGCAAAAGTAGGTATATCTGCAGTATTATGAAAGTGAATAACTTATTTTGCAGGTTGCCAAAAAGATAGCTACATTAGCATACCTTAAATTTAAAGAAATCATGAAAAGACTAGTACTTATAGCGCTTGTTGTCTTAATTGGACA
>CAJQNO010000117.1 GCA_905479745.1 uncultured Flavobacteriaceae bacterium
TATTTCAAAATTGTTTATGTCTGCACAAATAAATTTTATATTTCTTAAGTTGAGATCATGTGCTTTAGCTTCGGCTTCTAACAACCTGTTCTTGGCAATATCAATACAAATAATTTCATCAAAATTAGCGTATTTGGCCAGCTCGATCTCATGATGACTGGCTCCGCTTCCAAGAGATATCAATTTAAGCCCGGTTTTGTTTTGCAGATAATTAGTTACAAAAAACTCTTTGTAATCTATATCTGCGTTTCCTGTGGTCAATTTATTCCAGCGCTCTATCACTTTTGGTACTATCCACCAATCTGCACTTTCATAATCTAATTGATCGAAGGTTTTCTCGGTACGCTTTAAACCTAAGATGTTTAGTTTTGATAAGAGAAACCCAACCCCTCTTTGTTTGGATTTATGTAAGATGTCGGTTATGTCGTCTACTGTTAAGTATCTCTTCATAATTTTTATTTCACGCCAAATTTAAGTGCTTTTTTCCCGACATCCGGTTGTTGCTAATTCCAAGGTAAATTAGAAGGTTCGAATTTAGTGGTAAATTCTGCAATAACCGTATACTCTTTAAAAGATTTTCGTACGCTTTAAACTCCAGATTTTGTAAAGGTTTGTTCCAAAATTACACGTGCTTTCGGAGATATACGGTCCGTAAATTGAAATATTATTAACACCGGATAATAGGGATACAATTTCGGGCAAGTGAGTAAACTCAATTTGATCTTTTATACTTTTTCGAATTTGCCACTATTAACAAGTAGGGGACACCAATGATCATCGAAGCCCAGAAGAAATAATCCAGGAGATGCGGAATTTCGGTTATTTTTTCAATAAAGTATCCCAAAAAGATCATCGTTGCCATCCCGAACATCACATTTCGAAACAGCGTTGAAATCCCCTCAATATCGTATTTTTCTTTTTCTTCCTTCGGAAGTGTATTATACCCGGCAATAAGGAAATACAACTTTCCGTATTTTATTAAAATTCCAAGAACTATAAAAATAAATGCTGCTACAATCATCTTTATCGTATTTCAATTAAAATTAATAAATTTTGGTAATTGAAGTCAAGAGTTTTTACTGGGTGGTTAAAAGTCTGCACGAAGGATTTGGTCAACCCTACAGGCTGTCATCGTTGGAGTTGCTAAAAGCACAAAACCGTTATAAGCTATCCTAAAAACCCTTATTTGCCAAACTTATATTATAATAATTCTTCCTGTTCGACCAGATGACCTCCTTCTATCAGTATATTACTATATGTTACTTCACCTAAATTTCTATTTCACCCTCCCCTTCAATATTATAATACGAAATGATCTCTCTAATCATATTGTCTTCAAACTTATACCATTCGCTTACATCCAGCGAAAAATCACCTCGTTCTCCGGTATAACGAACACATGCGGTTGTTTCACCATACAAGGCGTCGTGAATTTTGAAGGTATGTCCTAAAAATTTATCCTCATTAGCTGCTACCAGTGCTAAATAAGCGTCTTTACCGGCTATTGTCCCATACGGACTCGTATGCTTAAAATCATCTGTAATCGGGATGTCTTCATAGTTGCCTGTTTCCCAGGCTTCAAACCATTTTTGTATTATATCTGATGTTTTCAATGCCACAACCAATTAGGTGTAATCTGCAAGACCAATATAAATTTATTTCCGAACTCCAGTGTCCATGTATATTTTTCGTGCCAATTTAGAATGTAAGATATTAATTTAGGCTATTCCTTTATCCCGAACTTCTTCAAAATATCTTCCATTAAACACCATTTAGTGATGGAGGATTGGAGTAAATTGGCCCCTACAAAAGCAGTAAACCACAGCCAGTTAATGTTCACATAAATCGCAAGGAGCAAGCTTATTAGGATCAGGCTACCTGCTATTGCACGGATATATCTCTGTAACATAAGGTGTATTTTAAATGAATTTTTCTATCGGAATCACAGCCGCCCGTATCGGGTTGTTGGTTTCCAGATTATCGTTAAATTGTTCCAGTTGCTCAATCAACTGGTCGATTTTAGCACCTTCTGTAAAGGAAAAATACAATTCGGAATCTGCTCCAAAAGCACTTCCCTGAAACCATCCGGTCTGTGCAGCTACAGAGGCAACCTGGTTATACCCTTCAATTTCAGAACCACTAAATCGCTCGATCCCGGCCATTCGGAATAATTTCTTTACCGCTTCCCTATATTCGGATACTGCGGTTACGATTACTAATTTCATCATTTGTGTTTTCGTCTTTCAATTAAATAATAAACTAACGGCACAACAAGCAGAGTAAGTACCGTGGAAACAATTGTCCCTCCCATAAGTGATATGGCAAGGCCTTGGAAAATTGGGTCGAACAATATTACAAAGGCACCTATCACTACCGTCCCTGCTGTTAGCAGGATAGGCGTTGTTCTAACCGCACCGGCTTCAATCACCGCTTGTTTTAGGGGCACACCATCTGCCAGACGAAGGTTCACAAAGTCGATCAACAACACCGAGTTGCGTACCATAATTCCTGCAAGTGCGATCATCCCTATAAAAGAGGTGGCTGTAAAGAAGGCGTCGAGCATCCAATGACCAAGCACAATACCAATTAAGGAAAGAGGAATGGCGACCATCATTACTACCGGGGCCTTGAAATTTTGAAACCAGCCCACGATGAGCATATAAATGATTACAATTACCCCGGCGAAAGCCATTCCGAGATCTCGAAATACTTCCAGTGTGATCTGCCATTCCCCATCCCATTTTACGGTATAGTTATCTTCAAAATCGGGCTGACGGATATACAACTCATCCAATTGATATCCCTTTGGAAGCTGTATCTCTTTTAACGCATCACTAATGCCAAGGATGGCATACACCGGACTCTCCAGTTCACCGGCCATATCGGCCATCACATATACCACCCGCTTCTGGTTCTTTCTGAAGATACTCTTCTCAATTATATCTTGCCTGATATCAACCAGGTCGCCCAGAGGAACCATATTTCCTTGCTGTGACCTAATCTGGATAGATCGTAATGAGGCCAGATCTGACGCCTCCTTTTCTTCCAATGCGAGATGTATTCCAACCTGGTTGGTGGCGGTCTCATCGTAGAGATGTGTCACAGGCGTCTCTGTTAATACCGTCCTTAGTGTTTTTGTGATCTGTTCCGGAGAAATCCCATACAGCATGGCTTTTTCACGATCCATCACAAAATCGTACTCTGTTTGGTCTGCTTCAACCATCCAGTCGATATCAACCACATCCTTGGTGCTATTTAGTATTTGTTGCACCTCGTCTGCCACTTCAATCTGTTTTTTATAATCTGGTCCGTAGATTTCGGCAACGATGGTAGATAAAACGGGCGGGCCAGGGGGTACTTCAACTATTTTTATATTGGCATCAAATTTTTTGGCGATTTTCTGTATTCCCGGCCGGAATAACTTGGCAATGTCATGACTTTGTACGCTGCGGTCATGCTTATCTGTAAGATTTACTTGGATATCGGCCACATTACTGCCCGCCCGTAGATCGTAGTGACGCACCAGCCCATTGAAAGTGATTGGGGATGAAGTGCCTACATATGTTTGATAGTTCACCACATTCGGTTGTGTTCGTATAAATTGCCCTATCTCACCAGCTACTGCTGCAGTTCGTTCCAGGGTACTGCCTTCAGGCATATCGATCACTACCTGGAATTCATTCTTGTTGTCGAAAGGTAACATCTTTACTGCAACAGATTTTGTAAAGAATAAACCAACGGATCCTAACAACAAAGCGAAAGTTATCCCAAGAAATAGCCAGCGTTTCTTTTTACTTTCAATTAACGGTCGTTCCAGTCGTTCATAAATGCGATAAATGAATGTCTCTTCAAGAGGCTTGTGTTCCTTTTTCTTTGCTGACGGCTTTTCACGTTCTCGTAGGAATAATACACCCAAATAAGGCGTGATAGTAAGTGCTACAAAAAGAGATAGCAACATAGCAATAGACGCCCCAATAGGCATAGGGGACATATAGGGTCCCATAAGTCCGGATACGAAGGCCATTGGTAACACCGATGCAATAACCGTAAAAGTTGCTAGAATGGTGGGATTCCCTACCTCGTTAATGGCGTAAAGGGCCGCCTGTTTGAAAGGCAGCCGTTTCATCTTAAAATGCCTGTGCATATTTTCGGCAATGATAATGGAATCATCCACCACAATACCAGTAACAAAAACGAGAGCAAAAAGTGTTATACGGTTTAGGGTGTAATCCAGAATATAGTAACTCAATAATGTGAGTGCAAAGGTGATAGGTACCGAAAGAAACACTACCAGACCTCCCCGCCATCCCATGGCCAGCATTACTACCAGGGTCACAGCAATGATCGCACCAATAAGGTGTAAAAGTAGTTCGGAAACCTTCTGCGAAGCAGTTTCACCGTAGTTGCGAGTTACTTCTACCCGCACATCGTCCGGGATTAGGTCCTGTCTTAAATGATCAACTTTTTCAAGTATGATGTCCGAGATTTTCATGGCATCGGCACCTTTTCGCTTTGCGATCGAAAGGGTCACTGCCGGATATTCTGAAGGAAATTGTTCAGACAGCGCACTTTCGGATCCAAAACCAAGCGAAACGTAATTTTTCGACAACTCAGGTCCGTCTGTCACCAATGCGATTTGCTTGAGGTAAACAGGTTGATTGGCATTGCTCCCTACTATAAGGTTTTCTACATCCTCTCGAGATTGAAGGAACTCGCCAGTCTTTACCAGGATCTCGTTGTCCTTATTATTAAAACTACCGGCATCCAATTGCTGGTTGTTCGTGCGGATCATTTTGGCGATCTCCAGGAAATCCAGACCGCTGGCTGCCATTTTATCCTTGTCTAGAACAACTCGAATCTGTCGCTTGCGGCCACCAATACGACGAGTTGCAGATACGTCATTTATCTTTTCGATCTCATCTGTTAGTTCCTGTGCGATCTGCCGTAGCCTGTAGTCGTCATAGGTTTCACTCCAAAGGGTGATTCCCAACATGGGAACATCGTCTATTGCTCGTGTTTTTACCAATGGGAAAGTTACTCCTTCTGGCATAAGATCCATATGCTTATTGATCTCGTTGTACAATTTCACAAAAGACCGTTCTATGTCCTCTCCCACATAAAATTGTACTATCACCATTCCCTGTTCTTTCATAGAAGTGGAGTACACATATTCAACCCCTTTTATGTTGGAGATAAGTTTTTCCAATGGTTTGATCACCCTGCTTTCCACTTCGGTAGGGCTGGCGCCTGGATAACCCACGAAGATATCTGCCATAGGCACATCTATTTGTGGCTCCTCTTCTCTAGGGATAAGGAATGAACTATATACCCCAATGACCATAAACACAATCATGAGTAATACGGTAAGTTTGGAGCTTATAAACCCTTTGGCAATCTTTCCTGCTAAACCTTCTTTCATGCGATTTTCTTATTGAATTTCTACCCTAACACCATTGTAGAGTTTTCCTTCTGCTGATATGATAAATGTTTCTTCTCCAGATAAACCTGATAATACTTCTACCTGGTCACCATATGTACGCCCAAGTCTAAGCCAGCGCAATAATGCAGTATTCTGGTTGCTAATTGTGTAAATCCCTCTTAATTGACCGTGGGTAACCACGGCTTCCAGTGGAACGAGAACAGGGGTGTGGGTTAAGCCACCTTCCACTGGAAATTGTACCGTGGCGTACATACCCGACTTTAATTTTTCTACAGGATCATCCAGCAAGGCCTTAACCAAAAACTGTCCGCCACTTATTGTCGCAGAAGGACTCACTTCAGTAACCGTGGCAGCCAGAACGGTGTCCAGAGCTTTTACTACCACCTTAGCTTTACTACGTGGTTTGATCTTCTCAATGTCATTCTCTGCCACTCTGGTGGTTACCTCGAAAGATTCCGGTACTTCGATAGTTAGCAAGGGAGCACTGGGATTAGCGAGATCGCCCTCTTCGATGAATATTCCAGTAATCACCCCGTTGAAGGGTGCACTTAAGTTGGTATAGGCAAATTGTGCACCAACCTCATTTTTCATTTGTTTTGCTGCTTCCAGTCGTGCTTCAGCCATTTCGTATCGGGAACGCATATCGTCAAGCTCCTTTTGTGAGGCACTATTGTCATTAAACAAGGCCTTAAAACGTTTTAAGTCCTTTTCGGCGTTTTTATAAGCGGCTGTAGCCTCGATAACAAGAGCATTAGCCTGGGCACTTTTAGCAGACAGCTCTGCGCTATTTACACGTATTAAAGTAGTACCTTTTGTTACCGTGTCTCCAGTAGATACATAGATCTTTTCTACATGACCCATCATTCGGGTACTAAGTTTAGCATTTTTTGCGGCCTCAATGATTCCACTAGTACTTAAGTAAGGATTGTCCATGCCCTTGGCTACTTGCTGTACCTGTACTTTTACGGCATCATCAACCGTGACCGAAGTTGTATCTCTAGTATCCCCACAGCCAAATAGCACAGTGACGAATAGTATTGGTATTATAAACTTTTTCATAGATGTGTTTTACTTTTTTGTTAAGAAATGCACATAGGCCAGTGCGTAGTTATATTGAAATACAGTTTGATGATAGTCCAACTGTTTTTCTGCATAAGTTGCCTCGGCTAAAAGAAGATCGCTGGTTCGTTCCAGGCCTTCTCGAAACCTGTTCTTACGAATGCGTAATGCTTCTTCAGATTGTTTTAGGACTTTCTTCGAAAGTACCAGCCCGTTTTCTGCATCTTGAAGCATACGATAGGCTTTCTCGAGTTCCAGTTTGCTTTCAGCCAGATATTGTTCGTATTCAATGCTGAATCGTTCGAAAGCAGCTTTACTATTCAGAGTTTTTCCTATTCGCTTACCTCCGTCGAATAAATCCCAGCTTAATTGTGCTCCAAACAGGTAACCGTTTGCATCCGCCTGAAAGATCTCATCATCGTAGAGTTCATAGCTTCCAAATGCATTCAATCGAGGTAGAAAAGACATCTTATTAGAGCGATACTGTTGTTGGTAAGCTGTTCTGGCCGTACGCATTGCTCGAATATCAGCTCGATCTAAAGAGATAGAATCGATTCCAGTTATACTATTGGCTGGCTCTAGTTCGGCTAGTGGCACATAGATTGCATCCCGCTCGTTATTCATCATCACAGATATTTGCCCCGAAATATTTTTTACGTTACTCCTGGCGTATTTCAGTCGGTTTTCCATTTCCAGTACCTGAACCTCGGCTGCGAGTAGATCCGATTTCTGTAAGAGGCCCTGGTCATAGCTGTTCTTTGCAATGCGGTAATTTTCTTCGGAAGCTTCCTTAGAGCGCTCCATCACAGATACCATTTTATAGGCCAGTTGTAGCTGCATATAATTCTCGATCACCTGAAGTTCCAGATAATCTCTTGTACGTTCGGCCTGAAATTGAACTGACTGATAGGTAAGTTTAGCCGCTTTTCGTTGAAAAAATCCGTCTATGTTTATAAGGGGTTGCCTAATTTCCAGTTTCGTTGCAAAGTTGTCTGTGCGCATCGGATTATTGAGCAAACCAGGATCGAAATCGCTGGCTGTTAATACCTCCTGGTTCAGCCTCGAACCGAAAGCCATTAGTGGATTGGTTGTAGTACTTCCTGTGTACGATGCGGATACAGAAGGTAAATACACAGCATTTGCCTGTGTGAAGTTTGCCTTAGCTTCCAGCACTTTCTGTTCCTCGATTTTGATAATATTTCCATTCTCAAGTACGGCTTGGAGTAAATCCGATCTGGACAAAGACCGGGTTTCCTGTGCAAAAATGATCGAGCCGGCGAACAATAAAAATAGAATACTCAATAAATTCTTCACTACGTTTAATTTTAAGGCAAAAATATCCCACAAATGAAGATGGGTCAGTAACCTTTGTTACCAACTGTACCGGACCTATAGTTTAAATTTGAATTTCATTTACTACACTTTTTAAAATGATAATTATCATGAAGAAAATATTTTTAAGAGTGTATTTTCGCGCAAATGTCCTTTACTAAACATGTGCTAAACATAGCGGTTATCTACGCCTTGCTATTTAGTAGCTTGAGGATCTCATTTACGTATGTCTATTATTATCTCGATCCTGAAGGTTTTACCGAAATGCTTTGTGAAAACAAGGACAAACCCGAACTTGAATGTAATGGAAAGTGCTATCTAAAAAAGATCGTAAACAAAGAACAGCAAGAGAATAAGGCTCCACTCTCCGAAATAGAATACAAGGACCTGTTGTTAATTGTACAGGATCGCAAGGAAATTATATTTAACGCTGTCACTATGGTAAAAAACTACTTCGATACCTATGCGAACAGCTACAAATATTTACTAGTAAGTAAACTTTTCCACCCACCTCAAAATGCGATTTCTTTATCAATGAACAAACAGGTGATTCAACAGATCGCTTAATTTATTACTCTTTTATAAATTTTATTATTATGAAAAGATTTATTAGCATGCTATTTGGCATGCTGGTGATAACTATATCCTATGCCCAGGACTTAGAGCCTTTGCAAAAAGATAGTATCACCAATCTTACTTCAATCCAACACCTGGATGAAGTAATCGTGAGTGGAAATTTAAAAACCGATCCCATTCACAGTGTGGTATCCAATAATAGTTCGAGCAGAATTGTTCAACCAAAAAATGTTGCCGATCTATTTAATAACATCAATGGTTTCTCTGTAGTAAAACGAGGGAACTATGCAATAGATCCTTCTTTTCGTGCTGCCCAGTACGAACAGTTAAATGTTCAGTACGACGGAGGTACCAAAGTAATGCATGCCTGTCCTAATAGGATGGACCCTATTACTACACATGTCTCGCCGGAAGAAATTACTAAAATCGAGATTGTTAAAGGTCCGTTTACTGTTAGATACGGTTCTACCTTCGGTGGAATTGTTAACTTAATTACAGGAAAACCTCAGTTCGGTGAGACAGGCCTTCACGGTGAAGTATCCACCTCATATGAATCTAATGGAGATGCGTTGGTCTCTGCATTGAAACTACAACAAGTCGATGATCGCTATGATCTGGTGGGTAATTTTGGTTACCGTGATTTTGGAAATTATGAAGACGGTGATGGAAATAGTATTCCGTCGTCATTTCGAAGCATAGACTACGGCTTAAAGGTTGGCTACAATTTGAGTGACAATCAACGAATTCAGGGCCAGTTCAGGCAGTCCTTCGGCAGGGATGTTTTGCATGCCGGTTTACCAATGGACACAGAGTACGACGACAGTAGTATAGCTTCGCTGGACTACAAGCTGGAATTAGAAAATGGACTTATGCAATACGTGAACGCAAAACTGTACTATAGCTATGTGGATCATCTCATGAATAACTACCGAAGACCTTCCTTTGCAATAATGGAAGCTTCAAGCTCTATAGATGCAACAACCATGGGAGGGAAGCTCGAAGTAAAACTTGCTCCCGGCCCGGATTTATTGTTTTTTACGGGGTTGGATGCAAATCTCATTGGCAGAGATGGTTCACGAACTCGGATAGTGAAGCAGAACATGCAGGGGGAACCCTTGCCAACGCCCTTGGTTTTTGTTGATAAGGTATGGCAGGATTCGCGGGTAGATGATTATGGTGTATTTGCTGAATCCAAATGGTCAATAAACGATAGCTCTATCCTTACAGTAGGAATACGGTATGATATGGTACTAAGTTCTATCAATGACCCGGAGGCCGATTTTGCTGCATTGTATAATTTATCAGATCGGACTGAACATAACCTTAGTGGAACTGTTTCCCTAAGAAAGATCTTTTCAGATTCTTTCATCCTGGAAACCGCCTTCGGAAGAGGTGTGCGGTCGGCGAATATGATAGAACGATTCATTAACCATTTCACCGTGGGGCAGGATCCATACGAATATATTGGTAATCCCAACCTTGACGCAGAAGTGAATAATCAATTCGAAATTGGTTTTAAAGGGAAAAAGGTCTTAGGAAGTAATAGCAGTAGCTTGAATTATTCGGCTTCTGTCTACTATTCCTTGTTCGAAAACTATATCATGGGGGTGATCGATACAACGCTCACCAGGAAATACAACCCAATGTTAGAACCGGTTAATCCAAAGGTCTTTCGCAATCTGGAAGACGCTTATCGATATGGATTTGAAGCAGCTTTGAAATATGATTTTCTGGAAGATTATTATCTAAGTTCAGAAATGGCGTATGTTCAAACTAAGAATAAAGATCTGGATGAATCACTTCCCTTAACACCTCCCCTGAAAACCCGGTTTGTTGCAGGGATAGAAAAAGAGAAGTACTGGGCAAACTTACAGCTAAACCTCGTAAGTGAGCAAACCGATATTGCCAGAAGCTTTGGCGAGACTGCAACCGATGGTTATAACACGGTCGATTTCAGATGTGGATTCGTACCTATTAAATCGATAAGAGTGGGCGCAGCGGTTATCAACATATTTGATGAGACCTACCATGATCACCTCAATTTCTCTTTTGTGAATCAGGCCGATTTCGGCAGGGTACCTATTAACGACCCCGGAAGGAATTTCAGTGGCTATGTACAATATAGCTTCTAGCAAAACCATTAAAAAAAAGCGCTCAACTTGTTGAGCGCTTTTTTATCTGGCCTGTATTGGACATGGATGATAAAAGGAAGTTGCAGTAACTAAATCCAATAAGGGTAGAGCTTATTTTTTTGAACTTAGATCAATAAAATACCCGATGGACAGATTTACATAAAAACTGTTTTCCAGTTGTTCATTTTGTGTTTCACCATTAATTATGATAGTAGATGGATTTTGAGGAAACACATAGGCAGGACTCGCCGAAATAACAAACCTTTCGAGAGTTACAAAAATTGGAACACTAACTTCTATCGCCAGAAACTCGAAATTTTTTGCACTCTCGATATTAATATTACTCGATTCCGAAGAACTGTTATTTGGATTTGATTTTCCTTTTCGGTTACCAAGCCTACTACTTTGATAATAGGCCTCATAAAAATTTTGTGACCCTGCTTGGACTGAAACTGTAGGAGTAACTAATATCTTTCGATTATTAAAATAAAAAGGCGCGCCAACCGACAGATCGGTGAAAAAATCAGGAACGTCAGAACTATTCAAATAACTACTCACCAGCAGTGTTGTTTCAGCAAAACCCATGTCGTAATTTATCATACCCGCAATTGCTCCTTCAACTTCTGTTAAAACACTATAGCTTTCCTTGTCGTAAAAATATTTCGAAACCATTAATCCGGCGCTCCAATCGTCAAAATTTAATAAGTATCCTGCACCTAGCAATACGAGGTCGATACGATTTTGATCACTAGACAAAAGATATGAAAGAGAGGCATTTGCAAAGAATCCCGATTTGTGGTAGTAACTCAACCCCGGCATCAGATAAGGTGCTGCAATAGAATCCTTCCTTCCCATAAAAACCGCATCGCTCGAATACCCCAACTCTAATTGAAGCATGGAACCTTCCTTATTCGTGTTTTTTAATTGCTGTATGGACTCCGTCTGTGCGAAAAGCAACCAAGGAGAAATTATCAAACAAATCAATATTAAAATTCGATTAACCATTGCTTTGTAGATATAATTATTACAAGGTGCTTAATGATATAAACACCTTGTAATATTTATTGAATATCACAGTTTTCCCGTTTTGTTCATTCCGGGCTTTTTAGTGAAGGGCTTGTTTTTCATCTTTTGAAATTTATTCAGTTTGCGGAACTGATTTAAATTTTTAAACATGACACCCTCATTGTTCAGGCATTCCCCGTCTCTAAGCTGCAGTTGCTTCCCGTTATTTTTACGATATAATCCGTTGGTTTCAACTTCAACATCACCATTAAGAGTCATTCTTTTTTGGAGTCGTCGCTGTGCCATGGTTTGAAACTGCCAAACTTCTCCATCTACCATAGCGTAGTGGATCCTGTTTCTGTTTCGTTCCTGGATCATAGCCTGATCAAGGCCTTTGTTTTCCTGTTGAATTTTATAACGGTATTGATATTCGTTGCGATATCGTATCCCGTCACTATCTAGACACTCACCATCCCGAAGTTTAAATTTTTCACCAAATTTTGTGGTGTATCTTCCATTGGTTTCGAGTATGGTTCCATCGTTTAACCTTAGTTGATTGGTTAATCTTTGCTGAGTTCTTTCCTGTACTTCAAGCATTTCTCCATCAATCATTACAAGTTTAGTTCTGTCCTGATCCTGGACACGGTCCTGATCTCTTTCCTGCGCTATTAAAGCAAATGATCCTATCATCAGCATAACAGCAATAATTACCATTTTTTTCATGACAATAATTTTAGAATTAATTACCCACTAAATTAAACCGGAGATGGAAATGAAACAATGATTGAAATCATGTAACTCCAGTATTAACAGTATTTAACAGAGGTTTACATGTAACAAGTGTTACATAAAAAAGCCTTCCATACAGAAGGCTTTTTCAACTAACTAACCACGGCTGAAAGGATGTTCCAATCGCATCCTTTAGCCAACACATCACAAATTTTTTAACTTAAAGAATAATTCATTGCCTTTTCTTTCCGGAATGGAGTTATAGGCCGTTTCCATTTTATCTATCTTAAAGTAATTTGAAAATAGTTCACGGTATTCTTTTTCACTACCTCCGAAGGGAGGGTGGTCTTCAAACAATGGGATATTAAATAACAATCCCACAAGCGTTCCGTCCGGGTTCAGTAAATTCTGCATTTTTGCTACATATTGATTTCGCTTCGATGGATGCAGTGCACAGAAAAAAGTCTGTTCGATAATTAGATCGAAAGTATCTTCAAGGTCGAAAAAATCCATATGTAATATCTGTTCCGCAGGGAAATCGGGGACTCTACTCTTAAAATTTTCTAAGGCATTTTTCGAAATATCCAGCACATAAATATTCTGGAAGCCTTTATTAAATAAATACTCAGCTTCATACGAATTACCTGATCCCGGAATTAGGATCTTCAATTCCTGTTTACAGAGTTGATCGAAATACGCTTTGAGAGGAAAAGAAACATAACCTATATCCCAACCTGTCTCTCCCTGCTCATACCTTTGGTTCCAATATTCCTTCTCCGGATTCATGGTTTCGGTCTTAGCAAACCGCTTAGCCGCGGGACTTATTAAAGTTCTTTCCTTTTCCCATTCCCTGGCCGTTACCCTTACCTTTCATAGAATGATTTCCCTGGCAATTCCCGGAACAGCCTTCCGAACAATTTCCCATACCTTTTTTCATTTGCTGTTTCATATGGGTTTGAAACCATGCCGGCTGTTCGATCTCATAATCGTACATATACTCGGAGATCTGCCTGATGACCTCTTCAGGAAAAATTTGCTTTGGCATCACGCCAAAACGTTGAACTGCTCCATACATTTTTGCATTGGATTCGGTGGGTTCATCCAGCCAAGCCAGCATCTCCGATGTAAACTCTTCCTTGGTGGTCCCTTCAGCTATATAGTGCTTTTTTATTGCAATCATAGGCGGCCCAATTCTGTCCTCCTCGGCGGTAGTAGCATCATGACAGGCATAGCAATATTGTATCATTAAGGCTTTGCCCGGGTGTTCAGGTTCGTTAACCGAAATCATTTTTGGACTCAACACCGCCTGGTAGGGATCGTTCCGGGTTGAATTGCAACTCGACATTAATAATAATCCGGTAAGTAATGCTAGTAGTTTCATGATAAGTTATTTAGTGCCATTGCATATAACCACCTTTCAGGTCGTAGATCTCGGTGAATCCCATTTTAATCAGTTGCAACGCAGCACCTCTGCTTCTCGATCCTGATCGGCAATAAATATACACAGCTTTATTCTTGTCCAGTTTTTCAAATTTTTCAGCAAAAATTCTAGGCTGAAAATAATCTATATTCACAGCGTTCGGGATATACCCGGTCCGGTATTCGTTTGGGGTTCGTATATCCACTAGTTGTACATTTTCCTTTGTGATCGCTGTTTTGTACTCGGAAGCATTTAAAATACGGATATTGTCCGAAGCCGACCCAGCAGGAGTACCTAATAGTGTTTTAAAAAACATAAGTAATTAATTTTTTATTGAGCTTCTAAAATTATTAATGAAGCAGCCGTATTTCAGACTGCTTCATTAAACCTAACATAAAAACCCTTCTACACCAGCTCTTTTTTAGCCAGGTAGAAGTCAACTTTCTCTACTGTATCATCGTTAATTCGATCTTCCATTTCGCTAAGAGTCTTAGGTGGTGGCACGATAACCTTTTCACCTCTTTTCCAGTTTAATGGTAATGCTACCTTGTAATCATCAGAAATCTGAAGCGCTTCTAACGCCCTTAAGATCTCTTCCATATTTCTACCAACATTAAGCGGATAATACATAATGAGTCTAATCTTTTTAGCAGGATCGATAAAGAAAACGGCTCTCACCGCAGCGGTCTCACTTTCGTTGGGTTGCAACATTCCATAAAGCTTAGCTACTTTCATGTCGATGTCTGCTATAATTGGGAAATCGAAGTATACCCCGGTATTTTTCCGTACATTATTCACCCAAGCCAGGTGGGCATGAATACTATCTATACTTAAACCCAGCAATTCTGTGTTCATTGCCTGGAATTCCGATTGATGTTCTGCAAAACCACTCATCTCGGTGGTACAAACAGGTGTAAAATCTGCGGGATGGGAGAACATGACTATCCACTTATCTTTCGCATATTCGGATAGTTTTATTTTTCCTTTGGTACTTACCGCTTCAAAATCGGGGGCGTTATCCCCTATACGCGGCATGCTAAATTGTTGATTTTCTTCAGTTGTCATAATTTCATTCTTTTAATACAGTATAAAATTAATTCTTCCCCAGATCCTGCGCAGTAACTAATGTTACATAAGGAAAAGAAAAGAGCGGGCAATTTTATCCCGCTCTTCCTTATTGTGCCCAATAAAATGAAACAAAAAATCAAACAACTTATAGCATAGTAGTTGGACACACGTAATCGGTCAATGGAAGGCCCGATTTTTTCATATCATCTACTCCGCCGGCAATATCGATAAGATTGTGTATTCCACGACTCTTTAAAATGGAAGCAGCGATCACACTTCGGTATCCGCTCTGGCAATAGAGAAAAAATATTTTTTCTGAAGGGAATTCAGCTATATGGTCATTTAAATAATCCAAAGGAGTATTTATCGCACCCTCGAGGTGTTCGGCATTGTACTCACTTGCTTTCCGAACGTCGAAAACCCTTTCATCAGTCTCCTTTAAGTATTGCTCTTTAAACTCTTCTACCGTAATAGAGGCAAGGGTGTCGTATTCTTTAGCGGCAGTCCTCCAGGCTTCGAAACCTCCTTTGAGGAAACCTAAAGTATTGTCGAAACCAACCCTGGACAATCGGGTTATCACTTCATCCTCATTTCCCTTGGAAACCACAAGCAGTATAGGTTGTTTTACATCGGAAATCAGCGCACCGACCCAGGGGGCAAAATTTCCGTCAAGCCCGATATAGATGGACCTTGGTATATGCCCGCTGGTATATTCGCCCCTCGACCGTACATCAAGGATAACGGCTCCGGTTTGTTCAGCAATAGCTTCAAATTCCCAGGAATCCAAAGGGCGTATAGCTCTTTTTTTAATGCTATCCAGACTTTCATAACCTTTTATATTCATTAGGACATTCTGTGGAAAATACCCCGGAGGAGGGGTGAGACCGCTTAGTAATTCTTCTACGAATTCTTCTTTGGTCATATTAGCTCTTAAGGCATAGTTTACTTGTTTTTGATGACCAAGCGTATCGGTGGTTTCCTTACTCATCATTTTTCCGCAGGCAGAGCCGGCCCCATGATTAGGGTAAACAATCAGGTCGTCACTAAGCGGCATGATCTTATTGCGTAGGGAATCGTATAAATGTCCGGCGAGTTTTTCTTCGGTAAGTTCCGAAATCACATGCTGAGCAAGATCGGGCCTGCCTACGTCCCCTATAAACAAGGTATCACCGGTAATGATACCATGTTCTTTACCGTTCTCGTCAATAAGAAGATAGGTGGTGCTTTCCATGGTGTGTCCGGGTGTATGAAGAACCTTTACCTTATAATCACCTACCTTAAAAACCTGATTATCTTCGGCTATGATGGCCTCATAATTCGGTTTGGCGGTAGGGCCAAAAACTATACTGGCACCGGTTTTATTTTTTAGATCCAGGTGACCACTAACAAAATCGGCATGAAAATGTGTTTCGAATACGTATTTGATCTTTGCCTTATCTTGTTCGGCCCGGGCCAGATAAGGCCCCACCTCCCGAAGTGGATCGAAAATGGCTGCTTCTCCATTACTTTCCAGATAGTACGCAGCATGCGCAAGGCATCCTGTATATATTTGTTCTACTTTCATCTATACTGACATTATAATTTGTTGAGGATAAAAGTAAAAAGTTAGTGGGCGCTATACAGTAACTTAGGTTACAGAAGAATTAACTGGTGAATTCCTTGATGATTATGTAGAAGGCCATCAGCAAAACAAACCATCCGAAACCTTTTTTAAGTTTGCTGCCATCAATAAATTTGTTCAGCCAAACCCCAATAAAGATCCCTGCAATGGAAACACCGGTAAACATCAATAGAAAACTCCACTCGATATTCATGGTCTCAATATCACCTATAAAACCAATTAGTGATTTAATAGCAATAATGAGCAAGGATGTCGCTACTGCCTTTTTCATGGGGAGTTTGGCTAGTAATACTAGTGCGGGAATGATAAGAAAACCACCTCCAGCGCCAACTATTCCGGTTAGTAGGCCAACAATGAAGCCCTCCATAAAGATAAGTGGGAAATTAAGCTTTACAGCTTGTTGTGGCTTTTCCTCCTTGTTATTATTTCGTATCATGGAAAAGGAGGCAATGAGCATAATCAAGGCAAAAAATACCATGATACCTGTATTCTTGCTTACCGCATATTCGCCAATAGTAAAAAGAGTTTCCGGGATAGCAGGAACGATAAATTTCCGGGTTATATAAACAGCAATAAAGGCGGGGATCGAAAAAACAATGGCTGTCTTAAAATCCACTAACCCCTTCTGAATATTTCTAACAGCACCTACCAGAGCCGAAACCCCTACCACAAAAAGTGAATAGGCCGTCGCCGTAACCGGGTTCACATATAACAAATACACGAAAACGGGAACTGTTAAAATGGAACCCCCACCACCAATTAATCCTAGTACGATTCCAATAATTAAAGCCCCTATGTATCCTGCAATTTCCGTAATAATAATATTATTTTAGAACTAAAAAATTTACTATATCGAAATAACCTCGATACTGTTTCTGTGTAGTTGTATCTTACCCAGTTTTTCCAGCTTTTTTAATAGCCTGGAAATAACCACCCTGGAGGTATGAAGTTCGTATGCGATCTCCTGATGAGTGTTATTTATGGTGTTACCACCAGCTATATGGACTTTTTCCTGAAGATATTTTAACAATCTTTCATCCATTTTCAGAAAGGCAATACTATCGATAGTTTTTAACATTTCTTCCAGCCGGTCGTGATAGCTCTGAAAAACAAAATTTCGCCAAGTCTTATATTTTCCGGTCCATTCTTCCATTTTCTGAATGGGGATCATGATAAGTTTGGTGTCAGTTTCGGCTATAGCGCGAATCTCACTCTTGGTATGTCCCATACAACAGGTCATTGTCATAGCACAGGTTTCCCCGCGTTCCAGGAAATAAAGCAGGAGTTCGTCCCCGTCGTCATCTTCCCTCAGTATTTTAATAGCACCGGAAACCAATAAAGGCATGGACCGTATGTAATCACCAATTTCCATAAGCTTTTGCCCTGCACTCACTTCCTTGATGGTGCCAACCTGGTTTATTTCTGAAAGTAGAGCTTCCTCGAATAAGCCGCCAAAATTTTCTTTTAGTTCTAAGATCATAGGGTGTAAAAATACTCACTTCTCGAAAGAACCTGGGTAACAATTGTTACAAATTTTTTAGATTTCATTATATGGCAATTGAAGGCAGGCAGTTGATAATTCATGTATCTTTGCCAAAAATTAATTATGAGTCATAAAGCTGGGTTTGTAAATATTATAGGTAATCCCAATGTAGGGAAAAGCACCCTTATGAATGCTTTTGTTGGCGAAAGATTGTCGATCATTACAAGCAAGGCACAAACCACTCGACACCGTATATTAGGGATAGTAAATGGAGATGATTTTCAGGTGATCCTTAGTGATACCCCGGGTATAATAAAACCTGCGTACGAGTTACAGCAAAGTATGATGGATTTTGTGAAATCTGCTTTCGAAGACGCCGATGTTTTACTCTATATCGTCGAACTGGGGGAGAAGGAACTTAAAGACGAATCTTATTTCAGCAAAATAAAAAATTCTCCCATTCCGGTACTCTTACTAATAAATAAGATCGATAAAGGTGATGAGGAACAACTTGCAAAAGCACTGGAACTATGGCAGTCCCAATTTCCGAATGCTGAGATATTTGCAATTTCCGCTTTGGAGAATTTTGGGGTGGCAGAGGTCTTTCAGCGCATAATCGAGCTTTTACCCGAGTCTCCGCCATTTTATCCAAAAGATCAGCTTACCGATAAGCCGGAACGATTCTTCGTGAACGAGATCATCAGGGAGAAGATCTTGTTGCATTATAAGAAGGAGATTCCCTATGCCGTGGAGATCGATACTGAAGAATTCTTTGAAGATGATACTATCATCAGGATTCGTTCTGTCATCATGGTGGAACGAGAAACCCAAAAAGGGATCATCATAGGGCATAAAGGCACTGCCTTGAAAAGGGTAGGCGTGGAGGCACGTAAGGATCTGGAAGCTTTCTTCGGAAAACAAATTCACCTGGAAACCTATGTAAAGGTTAATAAGAACTGGCGAAGTAACAAGAACCAGCTGCGCAGGTTTGGTTATAATCAGGGATGATCGGCTGGCGGTTGTCTGTTGACGGTTGTGATTTTTCTGAAATTTATTTCCTACACTCTGAAAAGATTTTCATACTCCTCATAAATCCAGGGTCTTCTTCATAAAATTATACAAGACATGCATCTCGTTCCTACCTGCAGCTTTGCCCATCCGTCCCGAAAAATACAAGGCGAGCCAGGCAATGATCATTAGTCCCATAAGTAACAACTGCACGGCATAGGGCTCATCGAGAGAAGCCCTGGTGTATGCCCAAATACCAAATCCTATAAATAGTGTGGCTACTACAAAATGGAGAAACATAAACATGGTCCACACCGCAGGTTTAGGACCAAATACTCCGTGTAATTGGGATCTTCCTTCTTCAAACGATACGATTTCCAGGTCGAGCTGCGGCGACCAAAAGTGCTGTTTCTCTTTCGGAATCTTCAGAAATACATGATCATCAACCCGGGTGATTATAACATGTCCCGTTGTTGTTTTTACCTTATCAAAAGCAGCCAAAGCATCTTCATTCGTGCGTTCCAGTGCTATTTTGAATCGGGGCCGTAACACCACTTCGTTAGATAATGCCATAATTTTTCAGAATAAAACTTTCAATCTAAATAAAATTAAAGAAACTAAAGCTGACATAGGTCAGCCTTCCTTCAAAAAGCACTATTTTTGCAGCTAAATTCACCAGGTATGAGTATTGTAGCCATTGTTGGACGGCCCAATGTAGGTAAATCGACCTTTTTTAATAGGTTGATACAACGCCGTGAAGCTATCGTGGATGCGATAAGCGGGGTTACGCGCGACCGTCATTATGGAAAGAGCGATTGGAACGGAAAGGAGTTTTCCTTAATCGACACCGGAGGTTATGTGGTAGGCAGTGATGATATATTCGAAGCGGAGATCGATAAGCAGGTGGAGTTGGCTATAGATGAGGCCGATGCCATCATTTTCATGGTGGATGTAGAAAGTGGAGTTACCGGGATGGATGAAGAAGTGGCTCAATTGCTTCGGAAAAGCAAGAAACCAGTTTTCCTGGCGGTTAACAAAGTGGATAGCGCAAACAGGTTACACGATGCGGTAGAATTCTATTCGCTGGGTTTTGAAAAGTATTATCCTATTTCCGGGATCAACGGAAGTGGTAGTGGAGATCTGTTGGATGATCTGGTTAAGGTTTTGCCCGAAACCGAGACCCGCGATGATAACGAACTACCAAGATTTGCCGTAGTAGGGAGACCCAACGCAGGAAAGTCGTCTTTCATCAATGCCCTGATCGGGGAAGAACGATTTGTAGTGACAGATATCGCCGGGACTACCCGCGATAGTATAGATACCAAATACAATAGGTTTGGGTTTGAATTCAACCTGGTTGATACTGCGGGGATACGTAAGAAAAGTAAAGTAAAGGAAGACCTCGAGTTCTACTCGGTTATGAGGTCTGTACGCGCAATAGAACATTGCGATGTGATCATGCTTGTGTTCGATGCAACCCGAGGCTTCGATGGGCAGGTGCAAAATATTTTCTGGCTGGCAGAGCGAAATAACAAGGGAATTGTGATCCTGGTGAACAAGTGGGATATCGTGGAAGGAAAAGACAATCAAACTACCAAAGATTTCGAAGCTTACATTCGCAAACAATGCGAACCTTTTACAGATGTTCCTATCGTTTTTATTTCAGCATTGACAAAGCAGCGGATCTTTAAGGCCATCGAAACTGCGGTTGAGGTATACAAAAACAGGAGTAGGCGAATTAAAACCTCCCAGTTGAACGATATCATGTTACCCATTATACAAACAACACCTCCTCCGGCACTTAAAGGAAAATATGTAAAGATCAAATTCTGTACGCAGTTGCCAACCCCACACCCGTGCTTTGCTTTCTTCGCAAATCTTCCACAGTATGTAAAGGAACCTTATAAGAGGTTCCTGGAAAATAAACTTAGGGAGCATTTCGATTTTACAGGAGTACCTGTTACTATCTACATCAGGAAGAAGTAAAAATTTCACAATAATTTTACCTCCATTTATAACAATTATATTATTTTTTAGGTTTATTCGCCGCTCGGAAATACGATGAGATTTAGCACTAACCTATATAATAATATTCGAACGTTAGTTTGTTTAGCGTTCATAATTGGTGGTACAACCATACTGGCTCAGAATAAGACGGAGTATCTTCGTTATATAGATTCGGCTGAAGTTTATGTGCATACTAATCCCGATTTAGCTCTTAAATTTTTAGATTCAATTCCAACTCCTCCCAGCCGATCGATCGATGGCGAATTAGCTCGCTATTATTTGTTAAAGGGGATGTTGTATCACAAATCGGGAGAACAGGCCAAGTTATTTAACAGCTTTATCCAAGCCGTGAAATACGGTGAAATGGAGAAGAACTACGATGTTGCCGGACAGGCAAGCTTAGACCTTTTTTCAAATGCGTACTCGTTAAACAAAGATTCGACAGCATTTAAGTTTTTAGATCAGGCCAGGGAATTTTACACCTTGGCTAACAATGAGAATGGATTAATAGAAGTTGAGCAAATGCCGGCTTATATGGCTTTTCAGGATCACAGGTATGAGGAAAGTAATAGATTGCTTCTGGCAAATCTCGATCGTTATGAAAATGTAGAAGACGATGCCTATTACTATATGTTTGCGCTTTTTATGTTAACGTCTAACTATATCCATCTTAGCGATACAGAAAATAGTGAGAAATACTTTCAAACCTTCAAAACTTTACAAAACAACCCAACCATCGCGCCGTATAATTACAGATCATACGAAGTTGATCTTAATATTTGCAACAGTCACCTTGCATTAGAAAATAAAAATTTCAGTTCAGCCTTGGCTTATCTTGCTGAGGCGTCCAGGGCGAAAGCTTATATGGAGCATGTTTCGATAAAGGAATATTATACGATATATTCAGATACGTATGAGCATATTGGGAATATTGAAATGGCAAATAGCTACAGGGATTCTTTACGAGACTACGAAAAATTGTTGTTGGAAGATAACATTTCAGCAAGCTTTGAGATTCACAAAAACTTGTTAAAAACTGAAGAAGAATTAAAAATAGAGGAAGCTAAAAAACAGCGAAATCTTCTTTTCGCGCTGTCTATGGTTGCTGTCTTAATAGTTCTTATATTAATTTTCAGTCTTACTTATGCCCGGTTACTTAATAAGCTTAAAGGATTATTCTCAAAATTGAATAAAACCTCTTATTTAAATAGAAACCAGGAAAGACTTAGCGCTAAAGTTCAGGGTTTGGAGGATCTTATCAAGGATTATAAAAAGCAAATGAAAAAGATCTCCCTTACAAATGATGTTGAAAAGCAAAGAAACATGATCAGGGAATTATACAGCGAACTTAATTTAAAATCCTCAACCTTACTTAGTAACGAAAAACATCTTGAGATTGTAAATGATAGTAATGCAGAATTCTTTATAAATCTGCGGGAACAAAGCCCTCAGTTAACCGAACTTGAAGCCTTGGTTTGTTACTACTTGTTTTTAGATTTCAAAAATAAAGAAATAGCGGTTTTTCTTAATCGCTCCGTTCGTGCTATAGAAAGTATACGATATCGTCTGGTAAAAAAACTCGAGCTTGAGAAGAATGGAGAATCCTTGGTAGACTTCCTTCATAAAGCGGTAAATTCTTAATAAAATTCTCTTGCTCTCACAGAGATCTGATTTCGCGAATTTCTGTTTAAACGTTAAAAATACCACCTGCGTAGTAAGTGAGTAGTGTATAATTTCAATACAAGACTATTGATTATTAATCTTTGTTCAACTAATTATCAATACGTTTTACATATAAATTACTTACTATGAAATTAAAGAATTACTTATCCTTAATAGGATTTGGTTTTGTTGCTTTTTGGGCACAATGCCAGGAAATAGAAACGAGTGAGGTGATAGAGGTAAGATCACCAGATGGGTTTTTTGTAACAGCACCTATGACCTCATATCCACAGGTTGATCCGCGAACCGTTCAGAAACGAGAAGTTCCCAGAAACGGTTTAAGTAAAAAGGCTATGAAAAAACAGGAATTTAACCAAACTGTAGCCCCGAGTTCAACCACCCAAGATCCAATAGCTCAAACCGCTCCGGCAACTCGATTAGGAAACCCTCCAATTGTAAATTTCGATGGAATTAATGTAGATATTAGTCCACCGGACCCAACGGCAGCTGTAGGGCCAGATCACGTGGTTCAAATGACTAACGGGTTGTGGAGCGTTTGGGATAAGAACGGTGTTCAAGCACCAGGATTCCCTAAAGATATAAATGACCCTCTTGGTGGTGTTGTAGCCGGCGATCCAATCGTTCTATACGACAGGGAGGCCGATCGTTGGTTCATTTCACAATTTCAGTTACCGGGAAGTAATCAATTTAAAATAGCGGTTTCTACAACTTCCGATCCCACAGGATCATATTCGGTATATAGTTATGATGTGCCGGAAAACGACTACCCTCATTATAGTATTTATGGAAATAGCTATATAGTTACCGGGAATTTTAACCCTACAGAATCCGGACGTTTTTACGCGTTTAACCGTCAGAAAATGATCGATGGTGACCCTACTGCCGAAATTGCAACCTTAACCCTTCCAAATTATATAGGAAGCGGAGGTTTCCAGGCGCCGCAACCTGTTCACTCGGAAGGTGCGGGAATTGCAGCAGGACCTGCTCCCATTGTTTGGTTTCAGGATGATGCATGGACCGGAGTAGCGAACGACCACATTAAAGTATGGGATCTTACTATAGATTGGAATAATCCCGGAGGGGCAGTAGTATCTGCACCTCAGGAGATAATGGTCTCTGCTTTCGATTCGTTCCTAGACGGAACAGGAGGGGACCCGTTTGCAGTCCTGGAACAACCCGGAACCGCACAGCGAATAGACGCTATCGTATATGCCATTTATTTCCAAACACATCGTTACGATTTCGGCACACACGAATCAATACTGTTAAACTTTCCGGTGGAAATCACCGATGGATCTCAGATCAGTGGGATTCGATGGGTAGAACTAAGAAGACCAACTCCATCAGATCCCTGGTCTTTATATCAGGAAGGTACCTATCAGGATGCAGGAGGTGAAAGTGTATTCTTATCCGGGATGGCTATGGACCAGGAAGGGAATATAGCTATGGGCTATACCAAGACTGGTGCTACAACTTTTCCTTCATTATATTATACAGGCAGATTGGCTTCAGACCCACTCGGAACTATGACCGTGGCCGAAGAACTTATAGTGGCAGGTACTTCCTCTGTGACATCTAATTCCAGATATGGAGACTATTCTCAACTTAGTCGCGATCCAAACAATGATCTGGTTTTTTGGTTTACCGCAGAATATTCGGGTGAGCCCAGAAAGACCAGGATAGCTTCTTTCAAGATCTCGTCAACATTATCGGCCGATGAATTAGACCTGGATAAGTCTGAATTAGTAGTGACCTCCTCCGATCAGGAAAATTTTGAGATCACCCTGTTCAATACTACAACCAGAGACATTTTAAGATTATCTGTGTACGACGCATTGGGTAACCGTGTGATTTATGAGCAAATTGAGAAATCAACACCTTCTTATTACCGTACAAATATCGATATGTCCGCGAAAGCTTCGGGTGTTTATATTGTTGAGCTTGGAAATGCGAAGACGAAAGTTAACTCCAAGATCATTGTTCGATAAATATAAATCAGGTCTCTATGCATAGAGCCCAAAAACAAATAATCTAATGAAATTAATTAGAAGTGTTGTACTGGTTTTCACCTGCTCTTTATTTTTCTTTTGCAATTCTACCAAGGAGCCCAAGATGGATTATGAAAATGTGGTAAATGTGGAGTCTAAATCAGACCAGAAAATGAAGGCTGAAGGATACGTACTGGGCACCATCGTGTATTCAGAGGTTGAGGGTGACTGCCCCTATGTGATCCAGTTAGTCTCAGATCCAAATACCATGCTCGATCCCATCGACCTGGCAGAAGATCATAAGGTGAATGGGCAGAAGGTTTGGTTTACTTATAACCCCCTTCGTATGAAAAACAGATGCGACAAAGCAAACCCGGTTAGTTTAGAAAAAATTGTGATTAAAGATGATTAGTTTATAATTAATTGGTTTTAAGGCCTCTCCGGAGGCCTTTTTTTGTGACTTTTTTTATTTCTGAAGCTTCCTAAAACCGCCTATTCGGTATAGTATATGGAAACTAAATGAGATTAATTGTTCGGCTATAAATGACCGTCTAAATTTCAGCAAAAAGTAAAAAGTAAATTTTCGGAAAATAGCTACCTAAGGAAACTATTCGACTGTTCAACCACCCGAATGCTAGCAAAAGTTTTTCTGAAATATTTAATGCTTAGATTTTTGATCTTCTAACAATCTGGAATCAAGAGAACTATAAGAAATAATTAACAATTTCATTTTTGCGTAATGATTGATTTTAGACTACTTTTATCGATTCACGTTACTTTCCTTTTTTATTAATCATTGCGATGCAAATCCCCCACATTTGACTCGATTTCTGCTTATTTTATTTTCTAAAAAAAGAATGTATTTTTTAGATTTTCGTATCACTTGCCCAATAATTTTAATGTCAACAGATTAATTAATCTCAGTAAAAAATTAAACACTATTATTCTAACAAAGGTGTTTTGAGGCACTTTTTTGTAGGATTAAACGTACTATTTGTTAAAAAACCGGCTAAAAAGTTAATTTTAAGTGCATTTTGTCGAAATAATATGCATTTAAACGATGTTTTCTTGTATAATTGTATGAGAGAATTGTAAAGCCCCTGATTTGTAACTGCTTATATAGTTCTTCTTTTAACAATTTGTTTCGCATTAGCGATTATGTTTTATCCAAAGACAGTTAGTCTTTAAGAACCTCACACTTATAGAATAATTAGTTTGATCATGTTGTAAACAACCCTACATGAACAGGAAAACGACCTACTTAGTACTATCCCTATTCACTAGCTTCTTCGCATTACAAGCGCAGATTCAGGAACCTTTTGCTGTTCGATATAGCCAAACACTTAACGGAGATTTCACAATTATCGCTAACAATGTGATCTCCAGAACTGCAACCGGAAACTATAATGGTCCGGGTAATAATCACGATTTTCAGAATAATGTTTATGTAGATATAGATAGCGACCCAACCACCTTTAATTCCAGTGAGGCGAATTTTACCAACCCTACCTCCAATGGTGCTTGTGTTACCATTTTCAGGGCATTCCTGTATTGGGCCGCCGTGGATGTGGAACAACCGAATGGTAGCGATAATCAGCCAAACTGGAACTTCGACGATGTTAAACTTATGCTTCCCGGGGAGACAACCTATTCTACAATTACCGCAGACGATGTGATTTTCCGTGGCCGTACAACGCATTTCAGTAACGACCCCTATATCTGTATGAAGGACATCACTTCACAAGTACTGGCATTGCCCAATAAATTTGGTACTTATACCGTGGCTAATGTAGAGGCGGCTGAAGGTACCGTGGCTCACGATCCCATGGTGGGTACCACCGGGGGTTGGCAGATCGTGTTTGTATACGAAAGCCCCGGACTTCCGGCAAAGAACATCACCTTAAATGACGGCTATGCACACGTTACCAACATTATCAATAACATCGATATTAATTTCAGTGGTTTCCAAACCACGCCTGTTGGTAATGTGAATGCTAAATTACTATTTGGAGCCCTGGAAGGTGACCGAGGTTTGAGTGGTGACCGCCTGAGAATTCTGGATGCATCCAATAACTTCGTGGATCTAACTGCTCCACAACGAACCGCAAATAACTTCTTCAATAGTAGGATCACTGTTGGTAATGGAAACTTTGTAGACCGAAGCCCGGCAAGTACGAATACTTTAGGATTTGATGCTTCGGTTTTCGATCTGGATAATACCGGGAATTCGATAATAACGAATAACCAAACTAGTGCCACAGTACGAATTTCTTCACAGAATGAGGTCTACGGAATTTATCTCCTCGGTCTCGCAGTTGAAGTATATAGCCCCAGCCTGGATCCTCTCGTCATCGCACAGACCTCTGGTGCCAACCCGGCTAACCCCGGCGATACCCTAGGCTTTAGTTTTACCTTTGAGAATACGGGAAATGACGATGCGATAAATACAACCTTAAGTACGGTAATTCCCCCTCAGGCTTCCTTATTGCCTATAACCAATTTACCCAATGGGGTCACCTATAACTATAATCCACCAACCGGAGACCTGGTGTTCACTGTTGCTAACGGATTTCTGGATGTGGGTGATCCGCCCATATCGATCGATATGGAGCTGGAGGTGAACGACGAGTGTTATTTTCTCGAAACAGATTGTACCCTTTCTTTCGATCTACAATTTACAGCTACCTATTCGGGTGCTCAGAATCCTAACCTGATCACCTCTATAAGTACTTCAGATCCTATGTCCTGTACCGCGTTACCCTATACGGTAAACATAAATCAGCCAATAGTGAACTGGCTAACGCCGGCAGGAGCACTGGACGTAACGCTGGATTGTGACGATACATCAGGATTAAGTCAGGCCCAAAGCTTAGAACCTGTACCGGATAAATGTACATTTACCCTTAATAAAACATCCGGACCTTTCGTTCCCGGAGGTTGCCCAAGTACCGGAACCTATACAAACACCTGGAATTTTACAGATGCCTGTGGAGTGACCATTGCCAATTATGTGCAAGTGATCACCATTGCAGATAACGAAGATCCTACGGCTAGTAATCCGCCTGCTATCAATGTACAGTGTGTGGCCGATATACCGGCCCCCGATCCTGCTGTGGTGACCGATGAAGCGGACAATTGCTCAACCCCGACCGTAGCATTCGTTAGCGATGTTTCAGATAATCTATCCTGTCCGGAGACTGTAACGAGAACCTACAGCGTAACCGATGCCTGTGGAAATTCCATCAATGTTTCTCAACAGATCGTAATTCTGGATGATATTTTACCTACGGCCAGTAATCCAGCGACATTACAAGTTTCCTGTATCACCGATGTACCTGCCCCGGATCCTTCCGTGGTTACAGACGAGGCCGATAACTGCTCAACTCCGGTAGTTGCTTTTGTTTCAGAATCGTCCGATAATCAAAGTTGTCCCGAAACCATTTCAAGAATATACAGCGTGACCGATGCCTGCGGGAATTCCATCAATGTTACCCACCTGATCCAGGTTCAGGATGATATTTTGCCAACGGCAAGTAACCCGGCTCCCATCCAAGTGTCGTGTATCACCGATGTGCCAGCCCCGGATCCTGCTGTGGTCACAGACGAAGCCGATAACTGCTCAACACCTGTAGTAGCTTTTGTAATGGATAGCTCTGATAATCAAAGTTGTCCTGAAACCATTTCAAGAATCTATAGTGTTACCGATGCCTGTGGAAATTCTATTCAAGTGACCCAGCAAATTGTTGTGCAGGATGATATTCTGCCAACAGCCAGCAATCCGTCACCAATAACTGTGGAATGTTACGGAGATATACCGGTTCCGGATATCGGTGTGGTAACCGATGCCGCCGATAATTGTTCGGTTCCAATTGTGGCTTTTGTGGAAGATGTTTCAGACTATGGTCTGTGCCCGGAAATAATTACAAGAAGCTATAGTGTAACAGACACTTGTGGAAATAGTATTATCGTAGAACAACAAATCACCGTACGTGATGAAACCCCGCCTCAATTAAGTTCTTCTCTGGAACCGGAGATAACTATTGGTTGCGACGAAATGCCGGATGTGCCGGACCTTACATTTACCGATAATTGCTCAACGAACTTGCTGGTGGAATATGATGAAGAGATCATTAACCTGAATGAGCTGGATTATAATATTATCCGAACCTGGTTCGTCACAGACGAATGTGATAACCGTAGTGACTATACTCAAATGGTTATGGTTAGGCCCGAACTCGAATCGGATTCCGTATCAATCAATATTTGCCCCGAGGACGATCCGGTCAACCTGGAAAGTCTTATTGAGAATACTGCAAATCTAAATGGTACCTGGGAGAGCGAATACCTGGATCAATTGGATGGAACGGTATTCGATCCGTCCGGTTTCGAAATTGGAGAATACAGCTTCAAATATACATATACAGAGAACGACTGCGAATGGTCTACTAATATTGAGTTATCCATTAACGAGTCTTGTATAAATTTCCCGTGTATTCAGTCTAAAGATGACATTGAAATATCAAAATTAGTATCTGCCAATAACGATGGTATCAACGATTTCTTCGAGGTTACCTATGCCTTAGATCCCAACAGCAACGAACCGTGCGATATCTCGGTAAGTGTGGAGATTTTCAACAGATGGGGAGCAAGAGTTTTTAAAGACGATAATTACAATAACGACTGGTACGGAGTTGCCCCATCGGGTGCCTTTGGAGATGCAACGTTATTGCCAACCGGAACTTACTATTACCTCGTTACCCTGAATAACAGCGGCTTCGACCCAATTCAAGGTTTCATTTTACTAGGAACAGAATAAATGAAAGCGGTTAAAAACATATTACTTTGCTTACTGGCCTTTTTTGTGCTACAGAGTACCTATGCTCAGCAGACACCGCAGTTCTCCCAGTATATGTATAATACCATTTCGATCAATCCGGCTTATGCAGGATCTAAGGAGGTTTTAGTGGTAAATCTTCTGAATAGAAATCAGTGGATGGGCGTAGACGGGGCTCCTGTTACACAAACCCTTTCTGCACATAGCGGTATCCCCGGATCCAATGTGGGGGTAGGATTGTCTGTGATCAACGACAAACTGGGATTTGAAAGAACCACCTATGTATATTCGGATGTGTCGTACAAGCTCAACCTGGATCATTACGATGAATACAAACTCACCTTTGGTGTAAAGGCCGGTTTTAGAAAATACAGCATAGATGAAGAATTACTGAACGACCCAAATTACGCCAACGATCCGTTCCTTATGGGTGCCGATTTTAAATGGGATCCCAATGTTGGAGTAGGGGTCTATTTTAGAGGTGAATCATTCTACCTGGGTGTTTCCGCTCCACGATTGCTTACATACAGGGGGAGTTCCGAATATTTCTCCCTCGAACGAATTACCTACTATGTGAACGGAGGATATGTAATGGATGTAAATCCGCATCTTATCTTTAAGCCTGCATTTATCGTGAAGTACACAAATGGGGCTCCTGTATCCTTCGATTTTTCGGCTATGTTCCTTATCAACCAGAATCTGTGGCTTGGAGGATCCTACCGATTTAAAGATTCATTTGGTGCACTGGTGAATTTCAGGATCGCCAAAGGAGTGAATGTGGGTTATGCCTACGATTATGTAACTTCCGGGCTCAATACGGCTACGTTTGGCTCGCACGAATTAATGCTGAATTTCGAATTCCTTTGGCCAAGACCGCGATGTAAGTGCAAGGATCTGTATAATTGAGTTAGTAGTTAGATGCTTCTATGCAACTAATAATCAAATCACAACCAACAATTCACAAATGAATTCCAACCATCATTAAATCAAATTTGGACGTTGGTACTTCAATATTATTTGTTTTTTGATTTTTTGAGATCTGTGATTTCCTCAATCACTGAGAACAGTCAACTCACCAACTCCCACTCGCGCCGCCGCCACCAAATCAGCCACCGCCAAATCCGCCACCAAAACTACCGCCGCCGCCCCAGCTGCTTCCCGATCCACTGCTCCAGCTACCGCCTGTTCTACCTGCATTGCTAAGTACGATGATGTCCCAGAGACTTCCCATTCCACCGCCGCTATTCCCACTGCCCCCACCGCGATTCTTAGTACGTGCATTTATGAGGATGATAAGGAAAAGCACAAAGATCGCGATCATGATCAAGGAGGTGTAAGGGAAATCACTCTGTTGTCCTCCATCAAATTCTCCTGAGAGCATATCTATCATTACTGAAGTCGCCTTATCCAGGCCGGCATAGTAATTCCCTTTT
>CAJQNO010000118.1 GCA_905479745.1 uncultured Flavobacteriaceae bacterium
ATTTTCGGCAAAGTTAAGCCAATCAATAAGAAACCCAAATGTTCAATTTTTCTAAAAATATTTACTTCTACACTTGTAGAATTAAAAAATTATTCTACATTTGTAGAAACAAAGACTAGTCTCATGCAATTATCCAATTCCGAAGAACAACTCATGCAGATCCTCTGGAAGCAGAAAAAGGCCTTTATGAAAGACCTCATCGAAGCTTATCCGGAGCCAAAACCTGCAGCCACTACCGTTGCGACCTTGCTAAAGCGCATGCAGGATAAGAAGTTTGTGGATTACGTGCAGGAAGGGCGGTCCCGAAAGTACTTTCCCCTGGTAAGGAAGAAAGACTATTTTTCGAAACATGTGAACGGACTCATAAAGAACTTTTTTAATGACAGCGCCTCACAGTTCGCATCGTTCTTTACCGAATCTACCGACCTTACAAAGGAAGAATTGGAAGACCTGAAGCAACTCATCGATCAGCAAATTAAAAAGAAATAGCCATGGAGATGTATATATTCAAATCGGCTCTCTGCCTCGTCTCATTCTTTGTTTTCTACAAAGCATTGCTGGAAAATACTTCCCTGCATAGCTTTAAAAGATTCTACCTCTTACTCGCTGTCCTGGTCTCCTTTATAATTCCCATTATAACCTTTACCAGTTACGAGGAAATTGAAACGGCTACTTCCTTAGCAAATCTTTTAGTTGTTAATTCAGAAACAGCTATCGAATCTCAATTCAATTATATCGGAATAACTTTATGGACCATTTATGGTCTGGGAGTTTTGTTCTTCGGAATAAAATTCGTGCGGAACCTCGGTACGATGATTTACAAGATACGCCGCAATCCGAAAATGCGCTCACGAAATATCATCAACGTACTACTTGCCGAACCGATCGTTCCACACACCTTTTTTCATTTTATATTTTTTAACCGCGAGAATTTCGAATCTGGAGAGATTCCGCAGGAAGTAATCGATCACGAGTTGACCCATGCCCGGGAAAAACACAGTTTTGACATATTGCTGATCGAGCTCTGTCTCGTTGTATGCTGGTTCAATCCTTTATTTCATTATATGAAGAGGGCTATAAAATTAAATCACGAGTTCCTGGCCGACCGATCAGTGCTTAAAACCGGAACCGATACTACCAATTATCAGAAAACCTTACTGGCATTCTCATCAAATGTCAGCACGCCACAATTGGCAAATTCAATCAATTATTCATTTATCAAAAAACGATTTACAGTTATGAAGACAAAAACATCCCGACGTGCCGCATGGTTGAGATCACTGCTTCTCCTACCGCTTTTGGCCATTGTACTATTTAGTTTCAGCAGCAGAGAGATCATGCCAGTCGAGACCAACGATCTTACGGAGGATGAGATAGTACAAACCAGTGCCACCCGCGAAGAAATGAAAGAATATAACCGTCTGGCTAAAAAATACAACGCCATGACAGCTGGTAACATGAACATTAAACAAAAGGACCTTAAACGGATGGAGTACATCTATCATAAAATGTCTCCCAAACAAAAAGCCGATGCCGAGCCCTTCCCGGTGAACTTACCACCTCCACCTCCTCCCGCTCCCGAAATTGAAGAAATTCCTAATCCTAATCCCGCTCCCAATGCGGTAGGGGCTCCAAAACCAGTAAAGGTTGTTGCCGGAGTTAATGATGGAGATCTTGCCGTTCCTCCTCCTCCACCGCCTCCACCAGAGCCGGAACCGGTATTAGACCATATAATTAGAATGGCCAAGAATGGTGCAACCTTCTATTATGAAGGCGAAAAAATTAGCAGCGATAGGGCCATTGCATTAATTAAAGCCAACGATCAGCTTCATGTACAATCATCTTCGTCCAATTCGGGGAAGCCGGTCGTTAAGATTTCCACCAAACCTATAAAGCTAAACTAGAAGTATGCCCAAAGATTAAAAGCCCCGAAATCGGGGCTTTTTTTTGTAACAATTTTACAAAAAGCACGTTCTAATAGTTCATCACTCAAAAACGTAAGCCATTATGTTACAACGCTTTTTCATCTTCTGCTCCGGGGCAGACACCGAGATTCTTGAACAATGTTCCCCGGGAGAACGCTCCAAATATGCCGGGATAGGCGCCACGGTTTTCTTTACCGCCGTGATGGCGACCATTGCCTCGGCCTACGCACTTTATACGGTATTCGACAATTATTATACGGCCATTTTCTTTGGATTTATCTGGGGATTACTCATCTTCAACCTCGACCGTTTTATCGTGTCCACCATAAAAAAAAGTGATAATTTCTTCGATGAGCTCATCCAGGCCTCACCCAGGATACTGCTGGCCATCATTATCGCCATAGTGATCTCCAAACCTTTGGAGTTAAAGATCTTCGAGAAGGAGATCAATCAGGTGTTACTTGAAGAAAAAAATGCCATGACGCTGGAGAACAAGGATCAGCTTGCACTTCAGTATCAACCATCCATAGAAGCACTTAACACCGAGATCGCCGCCTTAAAGCAAGAAGTGATCGATAAGGAGACCGCTGTAAATAATTATTACGAAACCTTTATAGCCGAAGCCGAAGGCCGGGAAGGAACACTTTTGGTAGGCAAAGGCCCGGTATACAAAGAGAAAAGGGAAAAGCACGATGCAGAGCTTGCTGCCTTACAGGAATTGCGCACTGCAAACGCCGCCCGAATAGAAACGGCCGAAGCCCAGGTAGCCGGCCTCACTGAACAGTACAATACAAAGGTGGCCGAAACTCAACCCGTGATCGATGGTTTCGATGGACTGATGGCCCGTGTAAACGCCTTGAACAAACTGCCGTGGTTGCCATCACTATTTATTTTTCTTCTATTTCTCGCAATAGAAACCTCTCCTATTATTGCTAAATTGTTGTCTCCAAAAGGGGCTTACGACCTTAAGCTGGCCGAACAGGAAGGGGCTGTAAAAACCTGGGTTGCACAACAAAAGACTCAAAGAGACGTGCTGGTTACCACAGACCGCGATGTAAATAACCGCGTCTACGCCGATATTGCCGAAGAACAGGAATTGTACGACTACAAGCGTAAAAAAGCCAGGGAACTTATGCAAATGCAGGCGGATGCCTTTTACGAAAAACAAAAAAGCGTACTTTAGTTTAGCCATACAACAATAGCGGCAAGACAAGCAAGTGACCTGTAAGTTTTACGACCAAAAAGATCCGGATTTCCCTTACTACCATTTTTCGGCAGCCGGATTCTCCTGCAAAATAGTGCCTGCCTTTGGTGGAAGTATTCAGGAACTGGTGGTGAATAATAAGACCATTATAAAAGGTGTCACAACTAACAAGGTAGGGCAGAAGAAATACTTGCAAATGTGTAATTCGGCCATTCTTTTTCCCTTCCCTAACCGAATTAAGCATGGCACCTACAGCTTCGAAGACAAGACCCATTCCCTGCCTGTAAACGAACCCACGCACAAAAATGCCATTCATGGGATCGTCTATACAAAATCCTTTAAGGTGATCTCATTTACCGAGCACTCCATCAACCTTAACTATACGCACCAGGGCAGCACGGGATTCCCATTTCCCTTCAGTATTGATTTACATTATACGTTTGGCTTGCAAAATATCGAATTGGAAGTTTTGGTGCGAAATACCGGCGATTCCAGTTTTCCGTTCGGGATAGGTTGGCATCCGTACTTTCATACCGACAATCAAAAAGAAACTAAAATTAATTTCTCTAGTGATACGATGTATGAGGTGGACGAACAGATGATTCCCTTTCGTACTAAGTTGGAAGAATTTAATGAAATCAAGCTTGAAAGAGCCGAGATAGACAATGCCTTTCAGCTGAAAAAACCTGAAGTGATACTCCTTGGCCCCGAATATAATTTAAAACTTCATGTTCCGGAGTCCAGCTATCTGCAAATTTTCACCCCGGATCACCGAAGATCTGTGGCCATCGAACCTATTTCCTGCATTGCGGACGCTTTTAACAACAGAATAGGCCTGAAGGTTCTCCAGCCAGGAAAGAAATTCGGCTGGCCACTTAGCTTGAAGATCGAGAAATTCTCATAAACATGATACGCCGTGAACTCCTTTGAAAGAAATATTCAACAGTACCAGGCCTCACTCCGGTATCTATTTCCCACCATAGCATTCGAAACGGTAGTTGCCCCAAACATGAGTACAGGAAGTTCATTTTTTGAAGGTGACACAGATCATGACGATCTTCAGGAAGCAGCAAAGAGATTGAAGCAGTTTCAGCAAAAACATCCAACTGCCTTGCTCGCTAACGGCTACCTGGAACAACGGTCGTTTTATAACACCCCGGCTTTTCAACGCAACTTAAACGGTGCCATCGAATACCGGAATATCCACCTGGGGACAGATTTCTGGGTGCCTGCCGGTACTGCGGTTCATGCGCCGGCCGAGGGGAAAGTGGTTATTTCCCATAACAACGATTACCACAAAGACTATGGCCCCACCCTGGTCCTTGAACATCAGTTTTCGGATCTAGAATTTTATACGCTATATGGACACCTGAGTAGATCATCTCTCGAACTTTCGGAGGTTGGAAAAACCATAACAAAAGGAACCAAAATCGGATATATCGGCAATGAAAGGGAGAATGGGCATTGGGTCCCACATCTGCATTTTCAGCTAATAACCGATCTGTTGGGCAACACAGAAAATTTTAACGGGGTGGCTTTTCCTTCAGAAATTAAAAAATGGAAAATAATCTGTCCGGACCCCAACCTAATGTTCGAGGAATACTTACCGGCTGCCCGCTAAGTTAAGAAAGGAGCATTCTTTTTATACCCTCTGCAAAATGTTTGGCTGAGGGAGGATGGTTTCTCATCCAAAGTTCAGGTTCGATGATCTCAAGTTCAGACAAAAGATGGTTTCCGTCTTCGTCCCAAACTATATCCGCTCTCCCGTATGCAGGCAGAATATCGCAAGCAGCGAAGACGGCTTCGGCAAAAGCAACTTCCCGGGAACTGGGCTCGTATGGATGTACCGTTCCACCAAAATCGTCCTGCACTCTAAAATCACCAGCCTTGGCCTTCTTTAATATAGCATGGGTAAATTTGCCGTTAAATACCATAAGAGACGCCTCACCTCTAGTAGTGATTGTAGGGAGATATTCCTGAACCAGCATATCCCTCTCTGCAACCAGAGAACTAAAAAGTGTTTCGCTTGAAGCTATTTCTTGGTTGGTGATCTTATAGGTATGAAAAGCAGCTCCGGAAATAGCCGGTTTTATCACCACATCCTTCCAATGGTTCGTTTTACAAACCAAAGAAAGGGACCTGTGCGTTCCCTTATCGATAAAATCTGTTGGTACTATGTCAATTCCTTTTCGTTGAAGATCCAGGAGGTAATGTTTGTCGATATTCCATTGAATAAGCGATAAAGGATTAATAAGTTTTGTTTGCTGGCTCACTTCAGACAGCCATTTCCGAAATTCATCGTATCGCTCGAAATAATCCCAAACAGTTCTGAAAACAACAGCTTTGGTACCTGCCCAATCGTAAGCCGGATGGTCCCAGTTGATTCGTACTACCGAAAAACCCATTTCTTCCAGGGCATTCTTTAGCAAGGTATATTCGTCGAGAATATTCTGAATATATGGGGTTATCACTTCTGGTTCGTGATAGCGGTGGTCTGTTAACACAGTAATATCTACCATTCTGAGAAATTAATGCGTGAAGTTAATGAGATTAATACCGCGGAACAATCTAATTTCGAATTTTCAAGTCTTTCAATCGGATATCCTTATACGCCTTTCGTAATCCATCTTTCATTGTTGCGATAAGATGATGGATTGCACAGGGATTACTTTCGTTGCAATCGTCGAAGTTAAGGGCACATTGTTTGAATTGGTCTTTTCCTTCAATCTCTACAATAATATCTAGGATGGAACGATCCAATTGGCCTGCGGTTACATAGAAACCTCCTCCCGGTCCTTTGGCGGAGGATATATAGTTCACTGCCGCTAGTTGCTGCAGGATCTTGGACAGAAACGGTTTTGGGATGTCCAGATCTTCGGCTATGTCCTTTACGAGTAGTTTGTTTTCTTCTGAAGAATTTAATACCAGGTGATTTATTGCATTTACAGCGTATTTGGAGGCGTTTGAAAGCATAGTAAGTTCTTAATTCAGAAGCAAATATAATCAAATAAAAAAAGGATAATAATGTCTTTTTTATGATAATTGTCATTTTTTAACAACGTTACACGAGATATTTTTGATCCAAATTCAAAATTAAACTAACATGAAATACACAATCAAACTTCTGTTAATGTTTACTGCAGCCCTACTATTAAGCTGTGGTGGGAAAGAAGAGAAAAAAGACGATAGTATAAAAATTGGGGGTGCTAAAAAAGAAGTGAAGAAAGAAGCTTCAAACACAGGATCCGCAACAGATGAGGCACCCGCATCGGTAAGGATCACTCTGGACAATAAAGGTGTTGGAGAGGTAAAAGACCTTCCATTAGACCCGGCAATTAACCAGGAAATGGTAG
>CAJQNO010000119.1 GCA_905479745.1 uncultured Flavobacteriaceae bacterium
AGGTGTCCTGGACGGGGTTACCACCAATCCATCCCTGATGGCCAAAGAAGGGATCACGGGACGAGATAATATCCTGAAGCACTATGTGGATATATGTAATATTGTAGACGGTGATGTTTCTGCTGAAGTTATTGCTACAGATTATGAAGGCATCATTCGTGAAGGGAAGGAACTTGCTGCTTTGCATGACCAGATCGTTGTAAAGGTTCCCATGATCAAAGAAGGTGTGAAAGCCATCAAGTATTTTTCGGATCATGGAATTAAAACCAACTGTACCTTAGTGTTTTCTGCCGGGCAGGCATTACTGGCAGCCAAAGCCGGTGCCACTTATGTGTCTCCTTTTATCGGGAGATTGGATGATATCTCTACTGATGGTTTGAACCTTATTGCGGAGATCCGACTTATATACGACAACTATGGCTTCGAAACACAAATACTTGCCGCTTCTGTACGTCATACCATGCATGTACTGGAATGTGCTAAGATCGGCTCCGATGTGATGACAGGCCCGCTTTCTTCTATAGAAGGATTACTTAAGCATCCTCTTACGGATATTGGATTGGAAAAGTTCCTGGCCGATTATAAAAAAGGTAACTAAAGAATAAGGTAACTAAAGAATAAAGCTTCGGAGATCCCGGAGCTTTTTTTTATAGGTTTAGATAGCCCAATAGATTTTCTTCTATAGTAGGCGAGAACAGATTTGAATGTCCGTCCAGGATAACTCCGTTCTTATCTACGATGATAGCCTTATTCATGGAGTTGATCAGTAATTTCTGCTCGGCATCCTTTACATTGTCAAGTTGATATTCGTGATGGGTATTGTATCCCGACTTATATACAACTTCCTTCCATTTCTTAAAATGAGTATCGGTATTGATTCCTTTAAAATCGTATTCGGGGTATTTTGATTTCAGCTCTGCTGCACGTGAATGTAAATTTCGGAAATGCTTCACAGATTCTGCAGACCAGAAATACAATACGGTAGGCTTATTTATTATCGAATGAACATCCTTCATCACATTGTCGTAATTCACCAGCATTACATTTGGTAAGATATTACCAGGAGTGAGTTGCATGGTTGTAGCGGCAAGCTTTTCTATATGCTCGTGATGTTCGGGATTTGTGTTCATCTGGTTGAAAATAGCAACCATTTGCTTTTCGTTGTCCACATCCTTTGCGTTGATGAGATAGCGGCGCGCACAGGTATACAACAGGCTGTTCTTCAGAATTTCACATTCCACAAGGCTATCAATTATTTTTATCTTCTCATAGCTATGATTGAAACTATTTCGGTTGAGATAATTCCCCGAGTTTTCATTTTTGCTATGAGCCAGGTTGTCGAAGTACCTGTTCAAAAATCTATAGTACGGGTAGTAAGCACGCAAATCCTTGTTCCCAAAATCTATTTCTTTCCGGTAATCGTAAAAATCTTCAGGAAAATCCTCCGGCTTTAAGTTCTTGTTGGTCACATTAGCCGAAGTGTATAACTCTTTTTTCGAGTAATAGTCGTAATCGATGTTAGCGAGAGCTACTTTCTTAAAATCGGAGCATAATCCTTGGTTCTCCACATAATCATTGTACAGTTCCATGCGAATGGCCCTTAGAGAATCTATTTTAGCTTCAAATTCGGTCGGTTTAAGTCGGTAAAGCGAAGGCATTAGCGTATTTTCACTCTCGTTCATAAGGAAGAGATCCATTAGCAGGTTGTTGCGTGCTGCTCCAGCACCCGAATAAGTAAGAGATTCGTCAAAATCTACAGTGTTTACGCGTAACATCAGGCTATCTCCGGGTTCCAGGTAAAAGATCTGGTATTCGTGATGACGGAAGGAATACAGCCCAGGCTCAATACATTCGGATTGATAATGGAAGAAATTTTGGGAATCCAGTTTAATGGTATCCATTACCTCATTATCCTTAAGCAGTACCACATAATCACTTTTGGGATTAACGATCTGTCCCCCAATCCAGGTCATATCAGATTCGCTCTTAGAGCCGTTCTCACAGGAAAGAAAGGGGAGGCAAACAATGAGTAGAAGTAGATTTCTAATCAATAGTATTTCTTTTTTGATACACAAAGCAAAAGTAATTCACACTTGTTCTTCTATGTGTTAATTACTAGTTAAAAGTAATTTTAAACAATATCTGCTTCTTCAATAGCAGTTTATTAGCTACTTTTGCGGCGAATTTATAAAATTTTAAAGGCACATGCTTTCAGTAAATAATTTGTCGGTTCAATTTGGGAAAAGAATCCTTTTCGATGAAGTGAATACGCAGTTCGTACAGGGAAATTGCTATGGTATAATTGGTGCGAATGGCGCAGGGAAATCTACTTTTCTGAAGATCATAGCCGGTAAACAAGAACCTACTTCCGGAAGTGTACATCTGGAGCCGGGAAAAAGAATGTCTGTACTGGAACAGAACCACAACGCCTATGATGAATACCCGGTTCTGGAAACTGTGGTACGAGGTAACCAGGAGTTGTTTGCCATAAAATCGGAGATCGATAAACTTTACGAAGACTATACAGATGAAAACGCCGAGAAGATAGGGGAGTTACAGGTGGCATTCGAAGAAATGAACGGTTGGAATGCCGATAGCGACGCTGCCGCCTTACTTTCCAACCTGGGCATCAATGAAGCCCTGCATTATAACCTGATGGGTGATCTGGATGGAAAGCAAAAGGTGCGGGTACTCCTGGCACAGGCCCTATTCGGTAATCCGGACCTGTTGATCATGGATGAACCTACCAACGATCTGGATTATGAAACTATCACCTGGCTGGAGAATTTTCTGGCCAATTACGACAATTGTGTGATCGTGGTATCTCACGACCGTCACTTTTTGGATGCGGTTTGTACGCATATTAGTGATATTGACTTCGGAAAAATAACACACTACAGCGGAAACTATACGTTTTGGTACGAAAGTAGCCAGTTAGCCGCGCGCCAGCGTGCTCAACAAAACAAAAAAGCCGAAGACAAGAAAAAGGAACTGGAAGAATTTATCCGTCGTTTCTCGGCCAACGTAGCAAAATCGAAACAAGCTACCAGCCGTAAGAAGATGATCGAAAAACTAAACGTGGATGCTATAAAACCTTCCAGCAGACGTTATCCGGCTATTATTTTTGAAAGAGAAAGGGAAGCTGGAGACCAGATTTTGAATATCGAAGGACTTACGGCCAGCCTGGACGGAGAAATACTATTCAGGAATGTGGATTTAAACCTGGCCAAAGGAGACAAGGTTGTAGTGTTTTCGCGCGATTCGCGTGCAACTACTGCCTTTTATGAGATCTTGAACGACAACCAGAAGGCAGATTCCGGTAGTTTCCAGTGGGGGGTTACTACTACCCAGAGTTATTTACCCCTGGATAACGAACATTTCTTTCAAAACGAGATGTCGTTGGTGGATTGGCTACGGCAGTGGGCAAAAACCGAAGAAGAGCGGGAAGAAGTGTATATACGCGGATTTCTGGGTAAAATGCTTTTCAGTGGAGAAGAAGCCCTTAAAAAGTCGAATGTACTATCGGGAGGAGAAAAAGTTCGGTGTATGTTGAGTAGGATGATGATGATTCGAGCTAATGTGTTGATGCTAGACGAGCCTACTAACCACCTGGACCTTGAATCCATCACCGCTTTCAACAATTCCTTGAAGAACTTTAAGGGAACCGTGCTATTAACAACTCACGATCACGAATTTGCCCAAACTGTGGCGAACCGAGTGGTGGAGATCACGCCAAATGGGGTAATAGACCGTTACACTACCTTCGATGAATACATGAACGACAAGAAGGTTAGAGAACTACGTGAAAAGATGTATTCGGTAGTGGTATAGGGTATTAAGCGTTGTAATATTTACTATCCCAGATCGCATTGTTGAAATTCTTTCCTTTAGCGAATCCATAGAAGAGTACGATCCCACCAACCGATTTGAACATAAAAAGGAACATAAGAATGTATTCCTGCATTGCTGCAGTATGTGTAAACAAGCCCATCGGTGTAATAGCGGTAAGCAATGCACTAAGCAGGAAGACGGTGATCACTAGATTTTCAAAATTCTTATAAGGCCACATCAATAACTTTCTAAAAGGGTGCAGATCATTACCCCATTTATGGATAAGATAGAAATAATCGTTACCCATAGGTGCAAATAGCAGAGGATCGTCTGCATTCTCTAGTTTGAGAAGTTTAGAGGGCGCCATAACTTTAAAATGGGATAGGGGGGTATCGTGATCTTTTTCCAGTTGTCTTATCCTGGAAATTGCCTCTTCAGGGATCTGTCCTTTGAAGAAATTAGAATCGAGGAATCGCAAACGATAGGTAATACAAAGTTTCCTGATGTCGTCGAGATGGTAGATCCTGTCAGCCTCAAGTAAATTTAGATTAAATACGTTCTTCCCTGAAGTAGGTTGTTGTAAATTGTTAGAAATTTTGTCGCGTTCACGATCGGTTTTGGCAAGGATTCCCGCTACTTCATTCATAATATCTTCAGCAGAGATCCTTCTGTCTCTTGTTTTCTGAAGTACGGTTTCCATGTTTGTTTTTGAAAACATAGCGTATTTTTTATAAAAGTAACGACCAAAGTAATACGAGGCAATAATTTAACAATTCTGAAAAAAATTAAATAAAACCTACGTTGATACGTTCCCATTGTATAAATGTTTACATTTAATCCGAAAAATTTCACCATGAGTTCAAAATTATATCTATCCGTTCTCTTAACTGTTTTCGTAACTGTTTCAACCTTTGCACAGAAATATACTAACACCGAAATGTCTGAGGTTATAAAATCGTATCAGGGACACGAATTTTCATCAAATAAGACATTATCCGAAAACTTGAAGGATGCCAAGGGATTTAGTTATTTCTCGGAGATACTTGAAAATTATTCGGATGAGATATTTACGGATGAGTTTATGGGAACCGTGTTTGTAATTTCAGATGCGGGTGTAGAAAAAGTAAAAGAGGAAAATGAAACCTTCGATTTTTCCGATCCGGCTTATCAGAAGTTTCAATTACAGTTCTTTACGATCCCCGGCAGACTAGATGCTCACGCCATTAAAAAAGCTGTTGAAAAAGGAGGAGGTAGCGCAAGTTTTAAAACTTTGGAGGGAGCAGTGATCGTTATACAGAAATCTGGAGATCAATTGTATCTGTATGGCCCCGATAATGCAAGATCCAAAATTATAGCCTCAGATTTTTTCCATCGTCACGGTTTCTTTCATATTGTAGAAGGTCCGTTGGCGCCATCAAATAATAAAGAGTAGCAATTTAGAAATATTCTATCTGAGCGTTGCCCCGAAGTCCTTTTCAAATTTTTGCTGAAGCTTTTGCATGATCTTATCGATCTGTTTATCGGTAAGCGTCTTGCGCTCATCCAGGAGAGTAAAGCTCAATGCGTAGGACTTCTTGCCTTTCGGCAGGCTTTTCCCGGTATACACATCGAAAAGCGACACATCCTTGAGGAGTTGTTTTTCGGTTTGCATGGCCGCTTCTTTTAGCTTTCCGAAGCTTACATCATTATCGAGCAACAAGGCAAAATCTCTTTTTACCAAAGGATATTTCGGAATAGGTTTCAACTTAAAGTTATCAACCTTGATCGATTTCAGAATAAGATCCCAGTTAAAATCGGCATAAAGTGTTTCTGCTTCTATGTCGAAGTGATCGCGAATGTTTTTATTGATAAGTCCAAATTCTACAATAGCTCCGTTCCCATTAGTATATAAAAGCCCTTCAGAAAATATATCACTTTTCACATCTTTCACCGAATAATCACTAAGGCCCAGACGTTCCAGAATAGCCGTGATCACACCTTTGAAATAAAAGAAATCACTTTTTTTGGAAGGCACAGCCCAACTATCCTCATATCGCTCCCCCGAAACCGTTAAAGACAAATGTTTTTTCTCTTCTCTGCCATCCGGGTAATTATGGTAAGTAGTGCCAAATTCGAACAATTTTATGTCTTTCTTTTTCCGGTTCACATTGTAGGACAATGCTTCCATTGCCCCGTATAGCATGGATTGTCGAAGAACCGAAAGATCCTGGCTCAATGGATTAAGGATACGCACACTATAACTATCCTTCACTTGCTTACTTAAGCTAAGATAGGCAGGGGAGGTGAGGGAATTAGCAAGCATTTCATGAAAACCGAGTGCCGTAAGCTGTACGGCTACCTTATCCTGGATGAGGTGGTCTTCCACTTTTTTTGTTTCTGAAATAGAAGCATTAAGTTTTTCCGAGAACCCTATCCTGTTATAGCCGTATACTCTTAGTATCTCTTCGATCACATCTGCTTCTCGGGTAACATCGTTCCTATAAGCAGGAATGGTCATTCCTATGCCCGTTTCGGTTACGTTATTAACTTTTATCTCCAGGGAGGTTAAGATCTCTTTGATCGTTTCCTTTGGGATCTCTTCCCCAATGAGACGGCTTGTATTGTCGAAATTAAGTACTACCTGGTGGTCTTCTATCTTTTTTGGATAAATATCCACTACATCGCTACTAATCTCACCTCCCGCTACTTCTGTGATAAGGATGGCGGCTCTTATCAAGGCGTATTCGCAGGCGTTGGGATCCACACCGCGTTCAAATCGGAAAGAAGCGTCGGTATTGAGTCCGTGTCGTTTTGCCGTCTTTCTAACGCTTACAGGATTGAAATAAGCACTTTCAAGGAAAATGCTGGTGGTACTTTCGGTGACCCCGCTGTGCATTCCGCCAAAAACACCAGCTATGCACATGGGTTTTTCGCCGTCACAGATCATCAGGTCCTCTTCGTGTAATTCCCGTTCCACTCCATCCAGGGTTATAAATTTTGTGCCTTTGTCGAGGGTTTTAACCTGGATCTTATTATTAGCGATCTTTGCCGCATCGAAAGCGTGCAAGGGTTGTCCCAGTTCGTGTAATACATAATTGGTGATATCTACCACGTTATTAATAGGAGTGAGCCCTATAGCCTTTAATCTATTTTGCACCCATGCAGGGGAAGGCCCAACCTTGATACCGCTAATGGTTACACCGCAATACCGTGGTGCGAGGGTATTATCTTCAATTTCCACATCGATGCGAAGCGTTCTGTTGTCTACATGAAAACTACTGTTTGAAGGAGTAATAAGTTCTAAGGGGATATCTTGTTGTAATAGACCAGCTCTAAAATCGCGAGCAACCCCCCAATGGCTCATAGCATCGGCACGGTTGGGTGTAAGTCCGATCTCGAAAACATCATCCATTTCAATTTCGAAAACTTTGGAAGCAGGAGTACCGGGTTTTAATTTGGAATTAAGCACCATGATCCCATCGTGACTTTGTCCAAGGCCTAGTTCATCTTCGGCACAGATCATTCCCATACTGGTCTCACCGCGGATCTTTCCTTTCTTAATTTTCCATGGTTCTCCTTCCGGGCTGTATAATGTTGTGCCAACGGTTGCTACCGGCACCTTTTGTCCCTTGGCTACATTGGGTGCACCACACACGATCTGGACAGGCTCGCCATTTCCCAGATCTACTTCGGTGAGCTTTAGTTTATCAGCATTCGGATGCTTTTTACAGGTTAACACATGACCAACAACTACTCCCTCCAGCCCGCCAGGCACAGAAGTGAATGAGGTTATTCCCTCAATTTCCAGCCCCAGGTCTGTTAGCAACTCACCCGTGCGTTCGGCTTCCCAGTCTATATTGATAAATTGCTTTAGCCAATTGTAAGAGATCTTCATGCAGATTTAAATTTAAGCCTACAAAGATAAAACAATGCCAATACCATTCAAACATTGCGGCAGAATTTGTATTTTTAAAATCTAATAAGTTAAACCATCAAAAATGAAAGTAATATTAAAATTTTTTTTAGTGATCTTCGTATTCGGATTAACCTCTTGTCGGGACGCTAAAAAAGAAGAGGCTGTTGATGAAGCAGTCATCGAGCAGATTGAAAATATCGAGGAGGAAGCTGAAGAAATAGAAGAAGCTATCGACGCGAGGGCCGAAGAATTGGAAGAAGCATTAAGTGAGTTAGACAGTATTTAAAAACAAAAAACATTATGAAAAATTTGATAAAATCTCTAATAATCGTTGCGCTAGTGGTATTTGGTACAACAATCAACACCTATGCTCAGGATAGTGATGGTGCCGTTACTAAAAAAGCGATGGAAAAGAAGCAAAAGGTAGAAAAGAAAATGACAACTACCGATGCTGATAAAGAGGCCAAAATGAAGATCGAAAAGGAAATGAAGGCCGCCAAAGATGTTGAAGGCAAGATGGATAAGGAAAAGGCAAAGCTGAAGGACATGGATACCAAGGTCGAAAAAGAAGCACAAAACAGGTCGGACAACATGATGAAAGATGCTAAAGACAAAGCAGACAAAAATGTAAGTGAAGCAGAAAAGGCTGCGGCGAACAGGCTGAAGAACGCCGACCCCAGTAAGAAGACTGGTGTAGAAACCCGTAAGGCAGAAATTAAAACTAAGGCTGCCACTATGGATGATGCCAAAGCCAAGCTCACCAAAACCAAGGCTAAGATGGAGGGACATCAAAAAGCATTAGACAATGGTGAAAAGAGAATTGAAGCTGCGAGAGCCAGAGTGGAAGCTGCCAAGGCTGCAGGAACGATTAATGCCGATGAATACGCCAAGAAGATGGAGAAGATCAAAATGGCAGAAGATCGCCTTAATAAGTTTAGAGATGCTCTGGATAATGCGAATTCTAAAGTGGAAACACAAAATGCCACTCTAGTTAAAATGAATTCGAAGGAGGATCAAAACTAATTCAACACCATATCTTATAAAACAGGCGTCTTCTCAGGCGCCTGTTTTTTATTTACCCTATTTTAATTATTAGAGTGCCTCCTTTTTTATTGAGAAGTCTATGATTAAATTTTTGTACACAGTAACCGTATTACAACAATCAAGAAAAATTGCAAGTGGAACTCGATCCTGCCTACATAAGGAATTAGCTTTTTTAACGAATTTAACAGATGATTAGTGGTTTAACTTTCTCGATAACCATCAATAGGTTTAGAAAAAAATAAATTAAAAAAGGCCCATCGAAAACGATGGGCCTGGGTCAAAAATTAAGTTGCGTTTTGTTAGATCACTCGTACCTGAACTGCATTTAATCCTTTTTTTCCTTGTTCAAGCTCAAACTCTACTTCATCTCCTTCGCGAATTTCGTCAACTAAGCCGGTTGCGTGTACAAAGTGTTCGGTTTGTGAATCATTTTCTGTAATGAAACCAAAACCTTTAGCGTCATTAAAGAACTTAACTGTTCCTTTAGTCATAATAAATAATAATTAATTAATAAGTTGCAAATGTAG
>CAJQNO010000120.1 GCA_905479745.1 uncultured Flavobacteriaceae bacterium
CCAAATTCGTTGTTGGTACCGTAGGTGATGTCGCACTTATACGCGTTAATCCGCTCCGGAGAATGCGGTCGGTATTTATCGATACAGTCAATGGTCAGGAAAAGAAATTCGAAGATTGGACCCACCCATTCGCAGTCCCGACGAGCTAGATAATCATTTACCGTAATGACGTGTACGCCCAGCCCCGAAAGACCATTTAGATAGGCCGGTAAAGTAGCTACCAGGGTTTTACCTTCACCAGTCTGCATTTCGGCAACCTTTCCCTGATGCAGGGCAACCCCACCCACCAACTGAACGTCGTAATGTACCATGTCCCAGGTAACTTCCTTTCCGGCGGCATCCCATGAGTTCTTCCAGATAGCTTTTTCCCCGTCCAGGGTTACATAGTCCTTGGATCCGGAAAGTTCACGGTCGAAAGGAGTGGCGGTAACAGTTAAGGTTTCATTGTCTTTAAATCTTTGAGCCGTTTCCTTGATCACGGCAAAAGCTTCGGGCAGGATGTCGTCTAGTGTTTTCTTCTCGATCTCGTATCGATCGTCTTTAAGAGAGTCGATCTGGTTATAGATATCTTCCTTCTTGTCGATATCTTCCATTTCTTCAGCTTCCTTCTGAAGTTTCTCTATCTCGGCATTGATCTCTGCCTGATCTTCCCTGATCCGCTTTCTGAATTCGTCCGATTTACCTCTTAGTTCATCAAATGAAAGTTTGGAGATCTCGGGTTCGAAGGCTTTGATCTGGTCTACAATGGGTTGGATCTCACCGATATCCTTTTTAGATTTATCTCCAACAAAAACTTTTAATACGCTATCTAGCAATCCCATGATTTATATGTTATTTCGGCTCAACGACACTTGAAGGTTAAGGCATACAAAAAAACTGTAAAAAAACCAGTCTGCCAAAAGCTTGAGCGCTTTTTATTTCCAGTTTGTCGGGCACAAAAAAAGCCTCGTAAACGAGACTTTTTAAATTATTTTTATGTTGCAAAGCAACGTGAATTAATATTCATCTTCATTCCACAGATAATCTTCGTCTGTGGGATAGTCCGGCCAGATCTCCTCGATAGAATCGTACGAGTCTCCTTCATCTTCGATCGCTTGTAAATTTTCAACTACTTCAAGCGGAGCTCCCGTTCTGATCGCGTAATCGATCAACTCGTCTTTCGTCGCCGGCCAGGGCGCATCACTCAAATATGATGCTAATTCTAATGTCCAGTACATAGTACGTAATAGTATTTAATATTTTGCAAAAATAATTTTTTGTTTCAAAAAGTCAAGAAAAAAATGAATTATTTCAGCTGTATTTTAAAGAACGTGTGTAAGTAACTGAAAAACAGCTACTTAAAATAAGTTTACAAAAGGAAATTACAATTTCTCAGGAATCCATTTAATTTCTTCTGCCTGCAGGTCATTAGACAACTTCCGTGCCAGTACAAAAAGATAATCGGATAGCCGGTTCAGATACCTTAAAACCGCCTCATCAATGGGTTCTTTAGCATTTAAAAACGTAGCCAAACGCTCGGCGCGACGGCAAACACAGCGCGCTATGTGACAATATGACACAGTGGTGTGCCCCCCGGGAAGAACGAAATGCGTCATTGGTGGCAGTGCGTCATTCATGCTGTCCATTTCTGTTTCCAGCAAGGTTATATCGGCTTCGTTTATTTTTGGGATGTTTAATCTTTCTTTTCCGCTTTTCAGGGTAGCTTTGGCCGGATCTGTGGCAAGGATAGCGCCAAGCGTGAATAATTTTTCCTGAATACCAATTAGCATTTGCTTATAATGTGCATCGATCTGTTGGTCGCGAATAAGACCCAAATGCGAATTTAACTCGTCTACGGTACCATAACTCTCTATCCTGATATGATGCTTCTCTACCCGGGTTCCTCCAAATAAGGCTGTTGTACCATTGTCACCTGTTCTGGTGTATATTTTCATTGATCGGTCTTATTATGTTGTTCCCGTTCCTTTTTCTTTTCGTAATAGGCATCTCTGAAACTTCGCTGCTGTCTTTTGCGATTCGTCGATACATTCTTCCTGCTCCATGCATACACCAGTATTACCAGAAACATAAGCCCGATAATTATAACATATGGATTCGTGAGCAAATCTGAATTCATAGCATAAAGATACTGAAATTTGAAAAGACCAAAGCCGTGTATAACCGAGGAAATATCCTTATTTCTTCCGCAGATGTAGATTTAGTTGCATACAAGAATAGAGGTGAGAGTTGCTAACCGCAGAGCGTTCCCAATCGTAACGATGTGCAGCTTTTCCCCATCGTAGTTTTTTCTCTTTCGAAAACGGAAGCATGGCGTACAAGAAATACCATTTAGATTTCCCTAATACCCCGCGTCTTTCCAGCAGTTCGAAATTCGATTCAAATTTTCGGTATGTTTTTCTACTGAAGGGCCACTCCCAGGCTGCGTCGCTCTGAAATGGACGATACAGCATCCTGATAAACCAAATGGGATAACTGGTTTGCAAGGGATCGTAACTAATGATCTCACCACCCGGAGCTAGTTTTTCATCCAGCCGCAGGATAAGATTATCCACATTCTTAAAATGATGCAGCACCCCATAGGCATAAATAAGGTCGAAGTTAGATTCTGTGAAATCCTCCGAGAAGAAATCGGCTGCGATCGCCCTGGCATGAGGGACATCCTTAAGTTTCTCATTTAGCTTCGCTATCGCCACATCACTCAGGTCTAGACCAATATAGGTTTTGCAATTGGTCGCCATATAGCGCGACAGGCTATTCCCCGAATAGCACCCAAGGTCCAGCACCCTTTTATTGGAGAGATCGCCCATCCATTGCTGGTGCAGCGCATAGGATTGCTCGAGTATACCGAGTTCTTTTCTAATATTTTTTAAGGATTTTTCCCGTACGAACGACCAGATCCGGGAGGGTAAGGACTTCTTTTTCTTATTGTAGAATTCCTTTTGTTTTTCGTTCTTTTTCAGGGTATCCTGCAGGGTTTCCATGCAGCAAAGATACTTATTTAATCCGGGTATCGCTCTCTACCATTCCGTCTCTCAACCTGATTATTCGATGGGCATGTGCTGCGATATCTTCTTCGTGGGTTACGATGATCACCGTATTTCCGTTACGGTGGATCTCGTCGAAAAGGTTCATGATCTCATCCGAAGTCTTAGAATCCAGGTTACCGGTTGGTTCATCGGCCAGAATAATGGAAGGCTTGTTTACCAGGGCTCTTCCAACGGCTACCCGTTGTCTCTGTCCTCCGGAAAGTTGGTTGGGTTTATGGTCCATTCGGTCTGCAAGGCCTACATCGCTAAGGACCTCTTCGGCACGCTGCTTTCGCTGACTCTTACTCGCACCGGCATAGATCATCGGCAGGGCTACATTTTCCAGTGCCGTTGTTCGCGGAAGTAAATTAAAGGTTTGAAAAACAAAACCTATTTCGGTATTCCTAATTTCCGCCAGTTCATCATCCGTCATATTACTTACATCCTTCCCATTGAGTTCGTAGGTGCCCGCTGTAGCCGTATCCAGGCAACCCAGGATATTCATAAGGGTAGATTTTCCCGAACCGGAAGGACCCATCAAAGCCACATATTCACCGCGCTCGATATCGAGATCGATTCCCATAAGAACTTTTACAACTTCCTGTCCCAGAGGAAAATCTCTTCGAATGCCCCTAATTTTAATTACGTTGTCCATAGTGATCGCAGGCGGTTTTTAAGTTCTGCAAGATAGTAGTTTTTAGCATATGACGCAGCCTCAGCCCTGTTGTTACACGCGAATCCTAAAATCTTGTTTTTTCTGTTCTTTTCTGAAAAAGATCAGCCCCCATTGAAAAGTGTCTATACTTACCGTAACCTGTTTATTGGCGATGATCTTCTTCCAGGCAGCATTCATTTCGCGGCTCCAGTGGATGTCATCCAGGATCACGATGCTGTTATGGTGAATGCATTTCAGAAGTAATTCAAAATAACGAAGCGTATCCTTTTCGGTGTGATTTCCGTCCACATAAATAAGATCGAAAGATTCGTTACAGCCAGAAAGATAAGTGTCGAAATCGGTGTTGAGTATTTCAATATTATTCACACCAAATTGGTTATAATATTCCTTTGCCTTGTTCGCTGTGGCCGGGCACCCTTCCAGCGTGTTGATTGCGGATTGCTCGTGACCCAATGCCATTGCAAAGGTGGATAACCCAAGCGATGTCCCCAGTTCGAGTATATTGTTGGGTTGGTGATAACGGGTTAATCTGTACAGCAGTTTTTGTCTTTTAATACTCATTCCGGCATGCCTGGCTATAGCCGAAATTTTTCTCACCTCGGTTTTGAACACCCTGGATCCTGCGCCCAGATCGGTCACCGAGATCGTACTATCATCTGCTAGCAGTGCCTTTCTATGAGCAGCAAGAGCATCGTAGGCTGGGTAATAAGTTCGGTCGTAAAAACATTGGGTGAGGAGATTATACATAAAAGGCGAATGAACCCCGTGCTGGTTGGTAGCACCGGTGAGAAATTTTAAATAGGATGTAAACGGGTAGATCATAAGGAAATTTAAGCTTCCATTTTTGCAGATAGTTCGAACCAGCGCTCGGTTTTCTCCTCGATGCTATCTGTGAGTTGCTGAAGTTTTCGGGATTGTTTGTCTATTTCTTCACCATCCCAGCCTTCGGTGGCAAATTTATTCTGAAGCGTTTCCCGTTCGCTTTCAAGTTTAACGATCTCTTTTTCCAGTTTCTGAAATTCCTTCTGTTCGTTATAACTTAGTTTTACTTTGTTGCTGTCGTCCTTCCAGCTGTTCTTTTTCTTCTGAACCGTTTCCTGTGAAGATTCTTCGTTCCGGGCGGCACTATCGGTATAGCTGCGGTAATCTGAATAATTCCCCGGAAAATCTTCTATGGATCCCCCTTCCGAAAACACAAACAAATGGTCTACGATCTTGTCCATAAAATAGCGATCGTGAGAAACCACCACCACGCAGCCCGGAAAGTCCATCAGGAAATTCTCCAGAACATTGAGGGTAACTATATCCAAATCGTTGGTAGGTTCATCGAGGATGAGGAAATTGGGATTTTGAATTAGGACGGTACACAAGTACAGTCTTTTACGTTCCCCACCGCTTAATTTCTCAACAAAATCGTACTGTTTTTTCCGGTCGAACAGAAAGCGTTCCAGTAATTGCTGAGCAGAGATCTGCCTGCCTTTTTTCAGGGGGATATAGTCGCCAAACTCACGAATAACGTCTATCACCTTCTGGCCTTCCTTGATGGTGATGCCGCGCTGGGTGTAATAACCAAACTTTACAGTTTCGCCTATAACCACTTTTCCACTGTCTGGTTTCAGGCTCCCGGTGATTATATTGAGGAAGGTGGATTTTCCGGTCCCGTTCTTTCCAATAATTCCCAGGCGTTCCCCCCTCAGGAAATTATAGCTGAATTTTGTAAAGAGTTTCTTCTCCTCGAATGCCTTGGAGATCCCGTGGATCTCCACCACCTTGGTACCAAGCCGTTCCATGTTCAACTCTAGCTGCACCTCGTGCTCACTGCGTCGTTTATGTGCTTGCGACTTGATCTCGTGAAAATCGTCTATACGGGATTTACTTTTGGTGGTACGGGCTTTGGGTTGCCTGCGCATCCAGTCCAGTTCCTTTTTGTAGAGCTGCTTGGCTTTCGCGGTTTCTGTAGCTTCGTTTTCAATGCGGGCCTGTCTTTTCTCCAGGAAGTAACTATAGTTTCCCTTGTAGCTGTACAGTTTCCCTTCGTCCAGTTCTACGATCTCATTACATACCCGTTCCAGGAAATAGCGGTCGTGGGTAACCATGAACAAGGTAATGTTCTCTCTTGCAAAAAAACTTTCCAGCCATTCTATCATTTCCAGGTCCAGATGGTTGGTAGGTTCGTCCATGATTAGGAGCTCAGGTTGGGTAAGCAGGGCATTGGTTAAGGCAAGCCGTTTCTTTTGGCCACCGCTAAGGGTTTTCACTTTTTTATTGAGATCCTCCAGCTTGAATTTAAAGAGAAGCTGTTTGTAGAGGGTTTCAAAATCCCAGGCGTTAAAAGCATCCATATCGTCGAAGGCCTTCTGATAGGCTTCGGTGTCGTGTGGATTCTGAAGTGCTTTTTCGTAGGCAGCGATGATCTTCAGGATGGGATTATCTGAAGAGAATATGGTCTCTTCCACGGTAAGCCCGGGGTTGAGGTCGGGTTCCTGCGAGAGGAATGCGGTGCGAAGGTTTTTACGGTAGGTTACCGTGCCGGAATTCGGAGTATCCTTACCCGATAAGATATCGAGAAGGGATGTTTTTCCGGTACCGTTCTTCGCTACAAAACCTATCTTCTGCCCGGCATTGATTCCGAAGGAAATATCGGTAAATAAAACCCGCTCACCATACGATTTTGCTATATTTTCGACCGAAAGGAAGTTCACGTTTCAATTTTTTGCAAATTAAACAGAAATTACCCAGTTACTCCAAAATATATTTTATTATTAGCCTGCTTACGTTATATTTGTCTTCAAACAACCCCGACTGTCCATGAAATCGAAGTACCTCTTACTATTTCTGTTTGTAGCAGTACTCTTTTCTTCCTGTGTTACCACCAAACAACTTACCTATTTACAGGAAAGTGATATGAAGGCGGACAGTATCATTGCATTACGTAAAACACAAGAGCCGTACAGGTTGCAGATCAATGATCTTCTAAGTATACGGGTAAAGGCACTGGATCAGGAAACTGTTGGGATCTTTAACCCAATTAGTGATGCTAATCCTAATGCCACTGGAGAACAACGCTTATATTACGATGGTTTTGTAGTAGATCCTCACGGAAACATCCGTATGCCAAGTCTTGGAGAAATCAATGTCCTGGGATATACGGTAGAAGAAGTTAGAGAAGAGATAGAAAAAAGGCTTTTAGAAGACTTTTTTAAGCCCGAAGCCAATATTTTTGTGACTGTGAAATTATCGGGAATTCGATATACAATAAACGGGGAGATAGGGAGTCCGGGATCACAAATAATTTACCGAGATCAGGTAAGTATAATGGAGGCGATCGCCAACAGTGGTGATATTCCTGTTACCGGAGACAAATCTGATGTAATAATCATTCGCCAGTATCCTTTAGGCCAGAAAGTTCATCATATCGATCTTACTTCCATCGACGCCATGAACTCGCCTTATTACTATATTCAGCCCAACGACCTGATCCTGGTGAATCCATTACCACAAAAATCTCTGGGAACCGGTACCACCGGCATTCAGAGTTTAACAACGATTTTAACGGTTATTACAGCGCTTACCACCACAATTTTATTGTTTATCCGGTTATAACTATGAGTGAAGAATTCGAAATAAACGAAGTTCAGAATACATTCGATTTCAGGGGATTCCTCTTTAAGTTGATCAGTTATTGGCCGCTGTTCCTCATTTCGCTGGCCATAGGGTTTGGTATTGCATATTATATAAACGTTCGTAAGTTACCCATCTACCGTATGGAGAATATGATCTCCATCAAGGACGATCAAAACCCGTTCTTTACTACCAACACCAGCTTAACCTTTAACTGGGGAGGTACTACAGATAAGGTAAATACAGCCATTATAACACTGCGTTCCCGTACCCATAACGAAAAGGTAGTGGAAAGGCTTCAATATTACCTAAACTATCGTGTGGATGGTAAGTATCAGCTTGTTGATGCATATAAACGTACTCCTTTTACGGTAAAGGTGGATACAACAAAACCGCAGATCCTGGGAAAACAACTGCGAGTCATTTTTAAAGATACGGTGAGCTTTACACTAAAAGCAGATCTTAGCGAGGGGATGCATACGCTGCAATATTACAAAGGAGAAAAAGAAAAGATCCGTAAGCATTTTGAAGCTCAAAAGTTTGAAAGAGATTTTAGAGTGGGTGAGAAGATAGATCTACCTTTTTTTAGTGGTCAGTTATTACCCAATCCCGATGTTCAGGTGGTACCCGGCAGAATATATTACCTAAATTTTATCAATTTCGATTCGGCTGTGGGGTCCTTTTCCAGGATAGGAGTTCAACCCGAATCTAAAGGGTCTTCGGTACTGAAATTAAATCTCACCGGAACAAATAAAGCCAAATTGGTTGATTTTCTCAATGCCTCGGTGCAGGTATTAAGTGAGGATATGCTTGAGCGTAAAAATCTTTTTGCTACTAATACCATCAAGTTTATCGACAGTAGTCTTCAGGCAAAATCGAAAGAATTATTAGGGGTTGAAGATGAATTGAACCAATTTAAGAGCGACAGTGAAATTTTCGACTTAGATACTGAAGGACAGGAGATCAAGACAAAGCTCACCCGATTTGATCTACAGAAGGAGAAGTTGGAACAGGAACTCAACTACTATAGAATCCTGGAAGATTATCTAATCACTCGTTCAGATTACCGAGACGTACCGGCACCCTCTGTTGCAGGGATATCCGAGAATAGTATCATTTCGGGGGTAGGGCGTATAGTAGCCTTAGCCGAACAGCGTAATAACCTGGAGTATTCGTACAAAGAAGGGGCACCGGTATTTGCAGATATAGACAGACAGATAAATGCGGTTAAACGGGTATTATTGGAAAACATTAATTCGTCTAAAGGGCTAAAAAACAGAGAACTACAGCAGGTAAATGGCGATATAGGCCAGCTGGAGGCAGAGATACGCCGGCTGCCTAAAGAACAGCAGGAATTGCTAAAGATAGAACGCCGTTATAATCTTAGCCAGCGGACTTACGATCTTTTCTTGTCTAAACTAAGTGAAGCCCGGCTGGTAAAAGCTGCCAACGTAAGCGATGTGGTTGTTATAGATCCGGCCAAGGATACCGGAGGCGGCAGGGTAGGCCCTAACACCCGCCTCAATTATATGGTTGCAGGCGTTTTTGGCGCCTTGATACCACTATTATTGGTATTTGTAATTGCTTTCTTCGATACCAAAATAAAAACCATCCGGGATATTCAAAACCTGAGTAAGATACCCATACTTGGCACCATTGGTAAAAGTTTTATGGAAAACAACCTGGCGGTGTTGGAGCAGCCAAAATCGGCAGTTGCCGAATCGTTCAGGGCCCTTCGTTCCAGTTTACAGTTTATATACAGAAAACGGGGCATTACCGGTGCAAAAACCGTACTGGTAACTTCATCGGTGAGTGGGGAAGGAAAAACCTTTTGTTCCATCAATATCGCCTCGGTCTTTGCTTTAAGTGAAAAGAAAACTGTCCTTGTAGGTTTAGACCTTCGGAAGCCAAAGATATTTGGAGATTTCAATATCAACAATAATATAGGCGTTGTGAATTACCTGATCGATGAATCCAGCCTCGAGGATGTCATTCAGAAAACCCATTTAGAGAATCTCGATATCATCACTTCGGGACCCATTCCACCTAATCCTTCCGAACTGCTGATGACGGAACGAATGGACTCTTTAATAGAGACTCTTAAGCAGGACTATGACTATATTGTTTTAGATTCACCCCCCGTAGGCTTAGTGGCAGATTCTCTCGAATTAATGACCTATGCCGATGCGACATTATATGTGGTTCGGCAAAATTATACCAAGAAAGGCATGTTCAATTTTGTGAACGATAAATACAAGAAAGGTGAGATAGCTAATATTAGCCTGGTGATGAACTTTTACGAACAAAAAGCGAAATATGGCTATGGTTACGGCTATGGTTATGGTTATGGCTACGGGTACGGTTATGGATCATACAGCAACGGTTATCATGAAAACACTAAGAAGCCAGGATTTATAACTCGTCTAAAACAATTCTTTAAACGAAAATAAACCGTCTGTGTGCCTCCGATGATTTTATCAGTTACGTATGTACCTATGCTTACCAGCTCACAACAAGTTTATAAAAGGATTTTTGATGTCCTGCTTTGCTTGATAATACTCCCTGTTGTTATCATACCGATGGGAGTATTAATTTGCATAGCTACGTTTAGTACCGGGATGAACGGCCTGTTTAGCCAGATACGAATAGGAAAAAAAGCCAGGCCATTTCAGCTATATAAAATAAGGACGCTTAAAGGCCTGCATCACGAGAGTATAAAGGAGATCACAGACAATAAAACAGTTTTTGGCAGCTGGCTCAGGAAAACCAAGTTGGATGAACTACCCCAATTATTCAATATACTTATTGGAGATATGAGTTGGGTGGGTCCCAGGCCCGATGTTCCCGGCTATGCAGACCAGCTTAGCGGAGAAGATCGAATAGTTTTAAGCGTTAGACCGGGCCTTACAGGGCCGGCTACCATAAAATATAAGGATGAAGACAGCCTGTTGTTAGCACAGGAAGATCCGCAGGATTACAACGATAAAGTGATCTGGCCGGATAAAGTGGAGATAAATAAACAATACATAAAGAACTGGAGCCTTTTAAAGGATATTAAATATATACTGGCTTCTGTATGAAACTCAAAATGAAAGAAAACCCTACTATTGCGATCATTGGTTTAGGTTATGTTGGTTTGCCCCTGGCGGTCGCATTTGCGAAAAAATATCCTATTATTGGTTTCGATATTAACCAGGACCGTATTGCACAGTTAAACGAAGGTACAGATCATACTCTCGAGGTATCTAGTGACGAATTAAACGAAGTATTATCCCTTAGTGGCAATACAGGCTTAAAGGTAAGCGCGAATCCAGAAGACATTAAGGAGGCTTCGGTCTTTATTGTAACCGTTCCAACACCAACCAATAAATATAACCAGCCTGTGCTCACCCCTTTACAAAAAGCCAGCGAAACCGTTGCCAAAGTCCTGAAAGAAGGAGATGTGGTTATTTACGAATCTACCGTATATCCCGGAGTGACCGAAGATATTTGTGTTCCTATACTTGAGGAAGTGTCGGGACTCACATTTAATAAAGATTTCTATGCAGGCTATTCGCCCGAAAGGATCAACCCGGGTGATAAGGAACATACCGTCACTAAAATATTAAAAGTAACCAGCGGTTCAACACCAGAGGCAGCCACGTATATCGATTCTTTGTATGCCTCGGTGATCACCGCAGGTACTCATCTGGCACCTTCAATAAAGGTAGCTGAAGCCGCCAAGGTTATCGAAAACTCCCAACGTGATATCAACATAGCTTTTGTGAACGAACTCTCCAAGATCTTCAGATTGTTGGATATAGACACCCAGGATGTATTGGAAGCTGCAGGAACAAAATGGAATTTTTTAAAATTCACCCCGGGACTTGTAGGAGGACATTGTATAGGAGTAGACCCTTATTATCTGGCACAGAAAGCCATGGAAGAAGGTTATAACCCGGAGATCATCCTGGCCGGAAGAAGAATGAACGACGGGATGGGACAGTACGTAGCCAGTGAGGTGGTAAAGCTTATGATAAAAAAAGATTGTAAGGTGAAGAATGGCAATGTACTTGTACTGGGGATTACTTTTAAAGAGAATTGTCCCGACATCAGGAACTCTAAGGTGATCGACGTGATCGAGGAACTCAATAAATACAACCTCAATGTAGATGTGTACGATCCCTGGGCAGATCCTTCAGAAGTAAAACACGAATTTGGACTTAGCTTAAAAAGTAAAGAAGAACAATTACAAGCTAACTACGATGCCATCGTACTTACCGTTTCGCATACAGCCTTTAATGATTTTGATATAGACAGCTACTCGGCATCACCTTCGGTGATCTTCGATGTAAAGGCCTTTTATAAGAGGGAAAAGACCGATGGGAGACTTTAGGTGTTTGTAGTTATTAGTTAGTAGTTAGGAGTTAAAAGTTAATTAGAATAGTAATGAATCATAAAGACCTGGATGTTTGGAAAACAGGAATGGAATTGGTAGAACTAATATATACTCTTACTGCTAATTTTCCTGATATTGAACGTTATGGCCTTACTACTCAAATGAGACGAGCAGCGGTTTCGATTCCCTCGAATATTGCGGAAGGTGCTGCACGAAAAAGTAATAAAGAGTTCTTGCAATTTATATCAATAGCATTGGGATCACTGGCAGAAATAGAAACACAATATTTAATAGCACTTAAACTGAAATTTATTGAAAAAGATATTAGGGTTGTTGAAATGCTTGCCGAAGAAAAGCGATTACTTTTAGGTTTTAGAAACCATGTAAAAAAACATCTAGCAACTAACTTTTAACCATTAACAATTAACCATTAACCTCTAACGATAGTGCATCAGAACCCATATCATACAAAAGACCTAAGTCAGTACAATTTCCTGGTAACCGGGGGAGCCGGATTTATTGGTTCTAATCTCGTGGGTTATTTGCTGAAGCACGGGGCCGGTAAGGTACGAGTGCTTGATAATCTTGCCACCGGATTTTCGTATAACCTCACGGAATTTGAAACACACCCCAATTTCGAGTTTACAGAAGGGGATATCAGGGATCTGGAAACTTGTAAAAAGGCCATGGAGGGGATAGACTATGTGTCTCACCAGGCCGCGTTGGGGTCGGTGCCAAGATCTATCAACGATCCCATCACCTCTAACAATGTGAACATCAATGGATTTCTCAATATGCTGGTGGCACAGAAGGAAAGTAAAACCGTTAAGAGACTTGTTTATGCTGCTTCCAGTTCTACCTATGGGGACAGCAAATCCCTGCCAAAGGTAGAAGATGTTATAGGGAAACCACTTTCTCCTTATGCGGTTACCAAGCTGGTGAACGAGTTATACGCCGATGTCTTCGGGAAGACCTATGGGATCGAAACCATCGGACTTAGATACTTTAATGTCTTTGGCCCTAAACAGAGCCCTAAAGGGGCCTACGCAGCAGTGATCCCCTTATTTATGCAGGCGTTGAAAGACGGCGTTCCTCCCACTATAAATGGGGATGGCGAACAAACACGTGATTTCACCTATGTGGACAATGCGGTGCAGGCCAATGTTAGAGCTTTCTTTGCTTCTGAAACTGCCGTAAACCAGGTATATAATGTGGCCTATGGCGATCGTATTAGCCTAAATACCTTATGGGAAGACCTGCAGCAAATTTCAGGAAAAACAATAAAGGCCAATTACGGGCCACCCAGACAAGGAGATGTAAGAGATTCGCTGGCCAATATCGATAAAGCAAGAAAGCAGATACAGTACGATCCAAACTATTCGGTTAGGGATGGGCTGAAATTAACCTGGGAAAATTTTATTCAGCATGGATAAAAAGGAGGAAAGCTGGTTATACGAGATCACGGCAAAACGCAAAATGATCGATCTTAATTTCAAGGAGATCTGGCGTTATCGCGACCTGCTCATTCTTTTCGTTAAGCGAGATATTACCACAGCCTATAAACAAACCATACTGGGGCCATTGTGGTTTCTTATCCAACCCCTGTTTACTTCGGTGATATTCACCCTGGTTTTCAATAACCTTGGGAATATACAAACAGGAGGAATTCCTCCCTTTTTATTCAACCTGGCGGGGATCACCGCCTGGAATTATTTTAAGATCTGTCTCACGGGAACTTCAAATACCTTCAGAAGTAATCAAAGCATTTTTGGTAAAGTGTACTTCCCTAGAGTGATCATGCCTCTTTCAATAACCATTTCCAATTTGTTAAAGTTCTTTATTCAACTTTTAATTTTCCTGGGATTTTATCTGTATTACCTCAACCAGGGGGCCGATATTGGTATAAATGGCAATATTTGGCTATTCCCGGTATATATTTTAATGATGGCGATGCTGGGGCTGGGACTGGGTATGATCATCACAGCGATGACCACCAAATACAGGGATCTAACTGTGCTGGTGGGCTTTGCAACTTCATTGCTTATGTATATGTCTGCCGTGCCTTATCCGGTGGCGGAGGCACGATCTAAATTCCCGGCCGCGGTGGCAGACTTTGTAGAATATAACCCCTTAACCCAAATTATCGAAGGCTTTAGGTATATGTTGTTGGATTACGGCACGTATAACCTATATAGTTTTATATACACCCTGGCCATTTGTATTATAATATTCTTTATCGGTCTTATCATTTTTAATCGAACCGAAAAGAGTTTTATAGATACTGTATAGAAGTACATGTTGCTTGAACAGATGCGGCAGTTATTAGAAGAAAAGGAAAACCAATTTTACAGGCAGTGGTAAATAATGATTATGAATTTTTCGTTCTAAGATGATGAGCACTAAACCAATTCCGTTATTTTACTGGTCCTCGAAGATCTTCGAGAATAAGATGTACGAAAACTACGGCGATCTGTTATCTAAGTATATCGTGGAAAAGGTGAGTGGTCGTACTACCGTCTATTACAATGCCCCCAAACGCAGGAAAAGACTTTTTAAACCCAGGCATTTGCTTGCCATTGGTAGTATATTGAGTTATGCAGGTGGCAGATCCTATGTGTGGGGGACGGGGATCATTTCTAAAAACGATGTGTTTGGCAAAGCCACCTTTTGCGCAGTACGCGGCCCGAAAACCAGGGAACGTGTAATAGAACTTGGCTTCCAATGTCCGGAGGTCTATGGTGATCCTGGGCTACTGTTACCACGGTTTTATAAGCCCGCGGTAGCCAAAACCCATAAAATAGGGATCATCCCGCATTATACCGATTACGAAACTGTGGCCGGCTGGTACAGGAACACCCCCGGGATTAAAGTAATTAACCTGATAAGTGACGACCTGGAAGCAACCACCAATGATATCCTTAGCTGTGAAAGAACGATAAGCTCCTCTCTGCACGGTATCATTCTATCACATGCCTATGAGATCCCTTCGGTCTGGGTTAGGTTTTCCAACCGATTAAGTGGGGACAATGTGAAGTTTGAAGATTATTTTTTATCGGTAGATTTAGTACCTTACACAGGTACTATTATCGAGCAGCCGCAGCCTATGGAAGAACTTGAAAAACTAATAGCTTCGCAGCAAAATGTAGTGGAAGGGCCGAAGCTGGCTGAAATATGTGATAACTTAATAAAATCATTCCCCAAGTTATGAGTAATATCATCTTAAAAGCCGAAGACATAAGCAAGCAATACCGGCTTGGTCTGGTAGGTACAGGCACCATTACCCATGACCTGAACCGTTTTTGGCATCGCATTCGCGGTAAGGAAGATCCCTATTTAAAAGTGGGAGCGGTAAACGATCGCGCTATCCGGGCTACCGAAGATTATGTATGGGCACTACGGGACATTAATTTTGAAGTAGAACAAGGTGAAGTATTGGGAATCATCGGGAAGAACGGCGCCGGAAAATCTACCCTCTTAAAGATCCTTTCCAGGGTAACCAGCCCAACAACAGGGGTAATTAAAACCAAAGGAAGGATCGCTTCCCTGCTGGAAGTGGGTACGGGATTTCATCCCGAACTTACCGGAAGGGAGAACATATATCTCAATGGAGCTATTTTGGGAATGACACGGAGCGAGATCAAAGCCAAGGAAGAAGAGATCGTCGACTTTTCGGGTTGCGAATTATATATAGACACTCCTGTAAAGCGGTATAGCAGTGGGATGCGGGTTCGATTAGGATTTGCGGTTGCGGCTCACCTTGAACCCGATATCCTGGTGGTAGATGAAGTACTGGCAGTAGGGGATGCCGAGTTTCAGAAAAAGGCCATTGGCAAGATGCAGGATGTGAGTCAGGCCGATGGGAAGACTGTTTTGTTTGTAAGTCATAATATGGCGAGTGTTCAACAACTATGTACGCGTGCAATAGTCTTAGACAATGGGTCCGTATCGTTTAGTGGGGATGTTACGGATTGCGTGTCCCATTATTTAGAGAAATCAGATAGATATTCGAATTTCAACGGTTTGGTTAAATGGGATATAAATAATGCTCCTGGATCCTCGGATTTTAAATTATTATCGGTTAGTACACTCACAGAAGACTATATTGTCAAAAAAAGTTTTACAGACGAGCAGAGTATTCTTATCCATATTAAGACCGCATTATCAGTTCCACTGCGTAATATGAGGTTGAATTTAAGTTTATATAACAGAGATGAGATAGTGGTATTTACAACAAGTTCTCATTTATATGAAGAAGTTTTGAAATCTGAAGGGTTTTATCAATATGAAATTGTAATTCCTGCATATTTATTAAACCACGGAAATTATAAAATTAGCCTGCAAGCAGGAATTCCTGGTGAGCGACAGATATTGGAAAGCACCAAGGTTCTTAATTTTGATGTGGAAAAGATATCAGATTCAGGGACTACTTATAATACTGTTTTAAAAGGTGTAGTAGCTCCTAAGTTGCATTGGAAGATTTATAAGCAAAGAGATGATTAAAAGTTTAATGAAGAGCATACAAAGACGCATAGGTTTGTCAACATTGCTTTCTGAGGAATCGCCCTACAGATTCCCCGGAGGTCTACAACCCATTAGTCAAACTGAACCACAGGATATATTCATTGTAGGTTTCCCGAAATCTGGAAATACGCTTATGCAACACATCCTTGCACATTTGTACTACGGCCTTAATTCAATAGCAAGTAGGACAATGATTAACCTGATCGTTCCCGATGTCTATTCCAATTCACATTACTTTAGATTTGATAATACTTGTTTCTTCAAATCACATGAGCGCCCAAATTCGAATTATAAGCGGGTTATTTATTTGATTCGTGACGGAAGACAAGCACTACTGTCATATTATTACATGCTGGAAAATTTGGGACAATCGGTTAATTTGGAAGAATTATATGATGGAACTACAAAAATTTACGGTGGCTCCTGGTCGGGACATATTGCAGCATGGGAGGCAAATCCTTTTGACGCTGAGATCTTATTTATTAAATACGAAGATATTGTTTTGAATAAAAAGGATGTGCTACGGCAATTATGTGGATTCCTAAATATCGATCGATCGGAAGCGGAACTTCAAAAGGTTATAGACCTCACGTCCATTGAGCATATGAAAGAAATGGAAGCACGGGACGATTGGAAGCGTATGAAAAAAGAAAAAGGTTTTTACTCGGGATCATTTGTGAGAAAGGGAAGTGTTGATTCCTTTAAGAATAAGGTATCCGGGCCTTTAATTACAAAATTTGAAAAATTAAATTCGGAAATGTTACTCAAACATTATTCAATAATGAATTAATTATGGCTCTAAAAAAAGTTATAAAACTACTTGTCCCACCAATTTTCCTGAAATTACGACGAAAGAAAAAAGTGAAGGCACAGACACCTATAACCATTAAAAAAAAGGATAAAATAACCGATCCTAATACCCAGAATCTTGAATTGTACTGGGATCCGGAATATGCAAAAGTATTAGACGAATGGGGTAAAGACAGTACCTGGAATGAAATTCAGTTACTCTTATCTACGTGCAAAGGAAAAGTACTTGATATTGCTTGTGGAACAGGCATTACAATTGAGATTTTATCCAAATTCAAAAACCTTGACCTTTATGGATTTGACATCTCCGAATTATTAATTGAAAAGGCAATAGAGCGAAATATTCAGAAACACAAGCTTAAGGTAGCTGATGCCACAGTAAGTAATTACAGTGAAAATGAGTTTGATTATTCATATTCAATTGGTTCGCTTGAGCATTTTACCGAGGATGGAATAGATAAGTTTATTGAACAAAGTGCGATAATTACTAAAAAAGCTGCATTTCATATGATTCCGGTTTCTCGATCTAATGAAGATGAAGGATGGATGACGACTGTACAAAGCTTTTTTAACAATTCCGAAGATTGGTGGAAGCTAAAATTTCAAGCACACTTTAGTGAAGTATTTGCCGTCCCATCCAAGTGGGAAGATGACATTTCTTTTGGGAGGTGGTTTATTTGTGTTCATAAATATTAGTTAAATGACTTATTTCTACTTTGGAATTCATAAAGCAGCAACTACTTGGCTCATCGAATTGTTGGGGGATATCTGTGATGAAATAGGTCTGGTTCACAAACATTATCACAGTTCCTCGTTGTTTGATCGAAATATTGAGAAAGAGATATCAAAGAATAGCGTGGATTTTTATTCATATACCAATTCGGATTACACATATGTAAATCCTTTAAGTATTGATTATAAAGGCTTTCATGTAATTAGAGATCCAAGAGATATTGTTGTGTCTTCTTATTTTTCTCATATGAATTCACATTCTACAGAAATGTGGCCGGAGCTCGTAGAATATCGAAAGGAATTAAAATCACTTGAACTTGCGGATGGAATATATTCTACAATAAAACATTTAGAAGCATTGTCAGTCGATGGAGAAATAATTCCTATGTTCAAGAATTTGAGGCATTGGAACTATCAGAACGAGCGAATACTGGAAATTCGATTTGAAGATTTGATAAAAAACCCCTACGTGATTGTGCCGGAAATTTTCAAATTTTTGGAACTATTAGATTTACGGGATTTCCATGATAATCATGAGCGTAAAAATTCAATTTTGAAAATACTCCAAGGTATCAAAGATCGAAACCATAAAGCTCCTTATATGATTACATTGGAAAGATTGTTGTTAAAGATATACCATCATGACTTTTACTTCAAAACAAAAGGAAGACCAAAGGGTACGGATGACGCAAAAAGTCACTACCGAAAAGGGTTAGAGGGAGACTGGAAAAACTATTTCAACGCAAAACATATTGCCTACTTCAAAAAACATTACGGGGATTTATTAATCGATTTGAAATATGAAAAAGATCTAGATTGGTAGTCTATGTAGCAGCTTATGACCTGGGAAGAAACTATACAAATGATACGAACCAAACCAGAATATGAAGATCTGGTTCGTCTAGCTTATTTTGAGGCAGAACTTCCTCTCAATGTCACTCGTTTCCAGAAAAGTGATGAATTTAAAGAAACACTGAAGATCATTAGCCAATTCCATCCCAAAGCTGAAACAATTCTTGATATAGGTAGCGGAAATGGGATTAGCGCAGTAAGCTTTGCACTGGAAGGTTATAATGTCACAGCGGTAGAACCCGATTCAAGTAATACAGTGGGAGCAGGAGCTATTAGAGAATTGAAAGCCCATTACAAGTTGGATTCCTTGCAGATTTTTGAATCCCTGGCAGAAGATATAGATTTCCCCGACTCGTCATTCGATATCGTGTATATTCGACAAGCAATGCATCATGCACATGATCTTGAATGTTTTTTAAAGGAATCAGTTCGCGTGCTAAAGCCGGGAGGATTGCTTTTAACAATTCGTGATCATGTAATATATAATCAAAAAGATAAAGAATGGTTTTTAGAAAATCATCCACTTCAAAAATTCTATCAAGGTGAAAACGCATTCACTACCATCGAATATAGGTCAGCTATTCAAAAAGCGGGAGCAACTATAATAAAAGAGCTAAAGTATTTCGATAACGTTATTAACTATTTTCCATTAAATTGTGATGACTTGGAAAAATTAAAGTATGAATTCGACCTAAAACAACGGACTAGATTTAACAGAAAAGCAGGGTTTTTATCAAAAATGCCATTCACCTATGAATTTTATAAACTGTTATTTAGAAAGCCGTCAAGTTTAGGGCTAGATGAGACGAAAGTTCCGGGAAGAATGTATTCATATATAGCATTGAAGAAATGAAGATACTGATTATTGGCTCGAGAGGTTTTATAGGTTCTCATTGTTCAAATCATTTCAGTCAATTTGCAGAGGTCTGGGAATGTGACATAGTTGATGAATCACGTAATAACTACTTTTACCTGAATCCAGAGAATCCTGATTTCACAGATGTATTTTCTTCCCAGGATTTCGATGTATGTATCAATTGTTCTGGTGCTGCTAATGTGCAAAATTCAATTACAAATCCAAAAAATGATTATAAACTCAACACATTATTTGTATTACAACAATTAAATGCTTTAAGAAAATATACTCCCAATTGTAAATATTTGCACATTTCGAGTGCTGCCGTTTATGGTAATCCTGTATCACTACCAATAAAAGAAATAAACACATTGTCACCTATTTCTCCATATGGTGAACACAAAAAAATGGCTGAGGAGATATGTACACAATGTTTTTTGGAGCATGATATAAATACTATTTCAATTCGGGTTTTTTCAGCATATGGACCAGGTTTAAAAAAACAACTTTTTTGGGATTTATATCGAAAATATAAAACGCAAAATAAGATTGAATTATACGGAACCGGACTTGAATCAAGAGACTTCATATACATAGATGACCTAATTTTCAGTATTGAATGTGTTATTAAAAACGCAGTATTTAATGGTGGGGTAATTAATGTTGCTAATGGAGAAGAAATCTATATTAAAGATGCCGCTAAAATTTTCTATGAGTATCTTGATCCTACGTTAGACGTATTTTTTGGAGGTCAAAAACGAAAAGGTGACCCAATAAACTGGGTTGCGGACATTACTCGATTAAAAGAGCTTGGTTATGTAAAGAAGACACCAATAGATCAAGGTCTTCAAAAATATATTCAATGGTGCAAAGAACAAGAATAGGGCTGATTTTTTCATACAATGAGAATTGGATTGCAGGAGCATATTACATCTTGAATATTATTAATGCACTAAATGTTCTAAAGGATGAACTTCGACCTCAAATTGTAATAATTAGTGAAACATATAATAATTTCCTGATTGCTAAAAAGGAGACTAATTATCCATATTTAAGTTTTCACAAAACACCACCAAAAGCAAAGTATAATCTTGCCGAGAAATCCATTAATAAAATCTATTATCTGTTTTTTAAAAAATATTTAGTAAAAAAACAACCAAGACTTCCACATATACAGTTTTTATATCCTAATCAACTGGACCCTTATTCTAAATCGCTTAAAAAAGTGAATTGGATACCAGATTTTCAAGAAGAATTTTTACCGCAGTATTTTTCACAAGAAGAAATTAATAAACGAAAACGACATCAACTGGAAGTAATATGTAAAGGCGACTATGCGGTTTTCAGTAGTAAAACGGCCAAGAATCATTTTAAACATTTGTATCCAAATGCAAAAACAAAAACGTTTGTTCTTCCTTTTGCAGTAACACATCCAAATTTTATGGAAATTGAAATTGGTTCGGTCCTAAAAAAATTTGACTTACCACCGAAATATTTTTTCGCTCCTAATCAATTTTGGGCTCATAAAAATCATCAAATCATTTTGGATGCAGTAAATATATTAAAATTGAAAAAGGAAAATATCGTGGTATGTTTTTCTGGTAAGGAGAATGATTACAGAAATGAAAATTACGTTAATGAATTGAAAGCCTTTGTGCGAAAAAATAATTTATATGATCACATCAAGTTTTTGGGGTTCATAGATCGAAAAGAACAATTGTGTCTTTTAGAACACGCTATCGCTATTATTCAACCATCATTATTTGAAGGATGGAGTACTGTTGTAGAAGACGCCAAGGCATTAAACAAACATATTGTATTATCTTCATTGCCAGTACATTTTGAACAGATATCAAAGAATGTTTCGTTTTTTGATCCAAATGATCCAAACGAATTATCTGAAATTTTAAAAACGTTAATTTTAAATCCACCAATTCCGGATCGATATGACTATAAGAATGAGGTCGTCAAGTTTGGGCAGAATTTTATAAACCTAATAGAAAAAGCTAAGGTATAGTTATAAATATGAAAAAAGCACTAATAACAGGAATCACGGGGCAGGATGGGGCATATCTGGCAGAGCTCCTCTTGCAAAAGGGTTATGAAGTCCATGGGATTAAACGGCGAAGTTCCTCCTTTAATACCGAACGTATAGACCACCTTTATCAGGACCCTCATAACAACGATGTGAGACTGTTTCTACATTATGGCGACCTTTCCGACGCCATGAATATAACGCGCATCATACAGGAAGTGCAGCCCGACGAGATCTATAACCTGGGCGCCATGTCGCACGTGCGAGTGAGTTTCGAAACCCCCGAATATACGGCCAATGTAGATGGACTAGGTACGCTTCGAATCCTGGAGGCCGTTCGATTGCTTGGCCTTGTTGAAAAGACCAGGATCTATCAGGCTTCCACTTCCGAATTATACGGTCTGGTACAGGAAACTCCCCAGTCTGAAAAAACTCCCTTCTACCCGCGTTCACCTTATGGGGTAGCTAAACTCTATGCCTACTGGATCACGGTGAATTATCGCGAGGCCTATAATATGTTTGCATGTAACGGTATCCTTTTTAATCACGAATCGCCTATTAGGGGTGAAACCTTTGTTACCAGAAAGATCACCCGGGCTGCCAGTAGGATCGCTTTGGGATTGCAGGATACTCTTTATCTGGGTAACCTGGATGCACGGAGAGACTGGGGCCATGCCAGGGATTATGTGGAGGCCATGTGGCTGATGTTACAACAGGAGCAGCCGGACGACTTTGTGATTGCCACCGGTGTAACCACTACCGTACGAGACCTTGTTAAAATGGCCTTTAAAGAGGTTGGGATAGGCCTGAAGTTCGAAGGGGAAGGTATAGATGAGGTTGCCAGGGTTGCCAGCTGTAAAGATCCCGATTATCAACTGGCCGAAGACAGTATTGTTGTAAAGATAGATCCGCGGTATCACCGCCCTACCGAAGTAGACCTGCTCATTGGCGATGCCTCCAAATGTAAAGAAAAACTAAACTGGGAACCCAAATACGACCTGGAAGCCCTGGTGGAAGAGATGATGGCCAGCGATCTGGCTTTATTTAAAAAGGACCAATACCTTAAAGGCGGAGGATTCGATACCTTACAGCGACATGAATAAAGAAGCAAAAATATATATTGCAGGATACAAGGGCATGGTAGGTTCGGCTATTTACCGACTTTTGGAAGAGCGCGGCTATACGAATCTGGTGGTTCGCAGTTCGTCCCAACTGGATCTCCGGGAGCAGGAGCAGGTAAGGGCTTTTTTTGCTGCTGAAAAACCTGAGTTTGTATTTATGGCAGCCGCTAAGGTAGGCGGCATAGTAGCAAATAACACCTATAGA
>CAJQNO010000121.1 GCA_905479745.1 uncultured Flavobacteriaceae bacterium
AGATCACGGGCCTAAGATCCTTGATGAAGCGATGTATCATTTCTACGATGCCACCCATATGATGGGTTTTAAAATGGTGAATACAGGTTTGCAAATGATACTCGATATCACTGTTCCTGAACAAATAGCCGAACATTTTCCTAAGATCGTACATCCGTTCCTGGAAAGGAATAACAAGACAATCACCGATGTGGACCACCTGATTTTTCACCCGGGCGGTAAGAAGATCGTCCAAACCGTTGAACAGCTCTTCGGCGGCCTGGGTAAGAATATAGATGATACCAAAGAAGTTCTTAAATTGTATGGGAATATGAGTAGTGCCACCGTACTTTATGTCTTAGAACGCTTTATGGATAAAAAGTTGCCTAAAGGTGACCTCGGACTCATGTTAAGCTTTGGGCCCGGATTTTCGGCACAACGAATATTATTAGAGTTTTAAATGAACCAATCAAAACGCATAGCACTTATCCTGGGCGGCAGCAGTGGCCTGGGTCTCGCATCGGCAGAAAAACTTGCGCAAGCAGGATTCGATCTCTGTATTGTTCATCGCACCCGCAAAAGTGATCTGGATGCTTTTCAGGAAGTGGTGAAACAGATGGCCAATGCCGGAAGCACAGTGAACACCCACAATCTGGATGCTTTAAAGAAAGAAACGATTTCAGAAGTACTAAAAACCTTGCCCAAGGGATCGGTGAAATTATTATTACACAGTATTGCCAAAGGAAGCCTGAAACCATTAACTGGAGAAAATGCATTAACAAGGGAAGATATCGAGATCACTGTGCATGCCATGGGACATAGCTGGTACGAATGGACAAGAGCCCTTATAGAAGCAGATTGTTTTAGTGAAAATGCCCGAAATATAGCGTTCACCAGTGAAGGAAACGCCAAAGTATGGCCGGGATATGCCGCCGTCTCTGCGGCAAAATCTACCCTGGAAGCCTTGATGCGCAGTATGGCAGTAGAATATGCCGAAATGGGTATGTCTACAAATTGTATTCAGGCAGGTGCCACCGAAACACCATCCTTTAAAATGATTCCCGGTAGTGAAATACTGGCAGAGGCCACAAGAAAACGAAACCCATTCAAGCGACTAACTACTCCCGAAGATGTGGCCAATGTGGTCTACCTTCTAAGCCAAGACGAAGCTCAGTGGATAAATGGTACGGTTATAAAGGTTGACGGGGGAGAAAGTTTGCGCTGATGAAACCAACCGAGATCATAGCAAAATTACCTTATAGCCATCCGTTTTTATTCGTGGATTCTATAGACACCGTAAATGATGAGGGCCTGGTAGGAAGGTATACCTTCAGAACAGACGAATATTTCTATAAGGGCCATTTTAAGGATCACCCTGTAACACCCGGAGTAATACTTACAGAGTGTATGGCGCAGTTGGGTTTGGTTTGCTTCGGAATTTATTTGCTCTCCGAATCTTCGGGTGAAGATCTTCAACTGGCATTGAGTAGTACCGAAATTGATTTCCTGAAACCTGTTTATCCCGGCGACACCGTAATCGTTATTTCAGAAAAGATCTATTTCCGCTTCAATAAACTCAAGTGTAAAGTAAAAATGACGAATGCAGATGACGAAATACTATGTACGGGAATCATCAGCGGGATGTTAATACCGAAGAGATCATGAAGAATCGTGTGGTCATAACCGGCTTAGGAATTGTGTCCCCGAACGGAGTAGGAGTGAAGGCGTTTCATTCGGCCATAAGAAGCGGTAAATCCGGAATAAGGCATTTCCCGGAACTGGAAGAACTCAATTTTAGTTGTCAGATCGCCGCCAAACCAGAAGTTTCAGAAGAACAAAAAAGAAAATATTTTACCGATCTGCAATTGCGAAATTTTAACAGTAGCGGTATCTTATATGGTGTCATGGCTGGGATGGAGGCACAAGAGGATGCAGGGATCGAGACAGCAGGAAAAAATGACGAACCGCTCTGGGATCTGGGGATTATCTTCGGAACAGGTACCAGTGGCACAGCAAAGTTTCGAGAAGCCATTTATTTGCTGGATTCAGGAAAAGTGAAACGCCTTGGCAGTACTACAGTAGCTCAAACCATGGCGAGCGGAATAAGTGCTTATTTAGGAGGAATGATAGGGGCGGGAAACCAGGTAACCACCAATTCGTCGGCCTGCGCAACTGGCACCGAAGCCATCCTAATGGGGTATGATCTAATTGCATCGGGCAAAGCAAGGCAAATGCTGTGTGGAAGTTGTTCGGATGATGGCCCGGTGGTTTGGGGAGGTTTCGATGCTATGAAAGTACTTACTTGGAAACACAACCAGGATCCGGAGCATGGATCCAGGCCTATGAGCGCAACTGCTTCGGGATTTGTACCCGGGAGTGGGGCGGGTGCCTTAATGCTCGAATCGCTGACAAGTGCACAGGGGCGGGGCGCGAAGATCTATGCTGAGGTACTGGGAGGCCATGTGAACAATGGCGGACAAAGACAGCAGGGCAGCATGACTGCACCTAATAGTAGTGCAGTGCAGCGATGTATAAAAACAGCTCTGGAAGCCTCTGGGGTTGACGGATATGAAATAGATTATATTAACGGACATCTCACGGCCACCGTAAAAGATCCTACCGAAATACGTAACTGGAGTGATGCACTTGGAACGAAAGGAGTCGATTTCCCTTATATAAATTCGCTTAAAGGGATGATTGGGCACGGACTAGCAGCGAGCGGAAGTATGGAGTTGGTTGCTGCCGTACTGCAACTCCATCACGGGTTTATTTTTCCTAATTCAAACTGTGAGGACCTCCATCCGGAAATTAGTGCAATTGTAGACAGGAACAGGATCCCGATACAAACGGTAAGCCGTCCTCTTAATACCATCGCAAAAGCCAGCTTTGGTTTTGGAGATGTGAACGCGTGTGTTATCTTTAGGCAAAATTCTATTTAATGACTTCAGAAGAGATCTACACCAAACTTCAACCGATTATTGCTGCTTATTTACCCGAAGATGTTTCGGCAGAAAACATAAAAAAAGATGCCGATCTTACCCAGGAGCTCAATATAAATTCGGCACATCTCGTGGATGTTGTCCTGGACGTGGAAGACGCCTTCGATATAGAATTGAGTAACAACGATCTGGAGTCGTTGCGTACGGTTAATGATGCCATCGCGATCATTGCGAACAAAGTAGAAAACTAAATTTATCTGAACATGGAAGCACTATTTACGGTGGAGAATTTTGTTACGCTCGCCCTGCTAACCCTTTTACAGGCTGTTTTAGGACTCGACAACCTCTTATACATTTCGTTAGAGTCTAAACGGGCTCCAGAAGCCAAACAAAAGCGGGTAAGACAAATAGGGATTGGTGGTGCGATCGTGTTACGTATAGTGTTACTCTTTGTATTGCTGAAGGTGATCGAGTTGTTCCAGGACAGCCTCTTTGGGGTACACGCAACAGGGGTTTTCGAAGGAGATTTTAATCTACACAGCCTGATCGTTCTTTTCGGAGGGGTTTTTATCATGTACACGGCGGTAAGGGAGATCATGCATATGATGCGTCTGGAAGCAGACGACCATATGGAAAAGAAGCCAAAATCTGTCGCAATGATCACCCTATCTATTATCCTGATGAATCTGGTTTTTTCGTTCGACTCAATTTTAGGTGCTATAGCCCTTACCGATGTGTTTTGGGTGATGGCAACGGCCATCATTATTGGTGGTTTGGTAATGATCTGGCTGGCAGGACGTGTTACCGAATTCCTGAAGAAGAACAGAATGTACGAAGTTCTTGGCCTGTTTATTCTACTAATAGTAGGAATCATGTTACTATCGGAAGGAGGGCATTTGGCCCATATGAAACTCTTTGGAAATGAAATAACCCCTATGAGTAAGACCACTTTCTATTTTGTGATCTTTGTTTTGGTTATTGTGGATATCGTTCAGGGGCGCTACCAGAAAAAGTTAAACCAACATATATAGGGAATGTTCAATATACCGCTTCCCGAAATCGAACCACAACGCCTGGCTGTTAAACTATCGTTGAATGGGGAAAGAAGTGCCAGAAGTGGGCATCCCTGGATCTTTTCAAACAGTATAACAAAAGTAAACAAAGAAGGAAAGGCGGGAGATCTGGCCATTATCTTTGGAAGTAGATCCAACGATGTAATAGGCGTGGGGCTGTACGATCCAAACTCCCCCATTAGAATAAAAATGCTGCATGCAGGAGGCCCGGCCACTATTAATACTACTTTTTTTTCCGAAAGAATTGCTGCCGCTTATGCCATTCGTATTCCACTTTTAAAAACCGAAACAAACAGTTATCGCTTACTTTTTGGTGAAAATGATGGCTTTCCCGGTCTTATAGCCGATGTGTACAACAAAGTGCTAGTGGTTAAGTTATATTCGGAGATATGGCTGCCGTATGTAAAAGATATATTTCCTGTCCTGATACAGACTAGCGATGTAGATTGTATGGTCGTTAGGCTTAACCGAAAACTTGCTGCGGTAACATCGCACGGCTTAGAAGAGGGGATGATAGTCTATGGCGACTTACCCAATGAGAACGTAGAGTTTTTTGAACACGGCGTAACTTTTATATCCAATGTGATCCAGGGACATAAGACGGGTTATTTTCTGGATCATCGTCACAACAGAAAACGAGTGGGTGAATTAGCGAAAGGAAAGACTGTGCTGGATGTCTTTAGTTATGCCGGTGGCTTTTCGGTACACGCGTTAAAGGGAGGTGCGACTTCGGTAACCAGTGTGGATATAAGCAAACAGGCACTGGAAGCGGCAAAACTAAATGCAGAACTCAACACTTATAAAGGGACGCACTACACGATGGCCGGGGATGCTTTCGAGATCATGGATAAAATGATTTCAGAAGAAAAAAAATTCGACCTGGTAGTGATCGATCCACCAAGTTTTGCCAAGAGCGCAAATGAGATCAATAGAGCAGAAAAAAAATATGCCCAGTTGGCCAGGTTAGGGGTTTCCCTGGTAGATCGAAATGGAATTTTGGTACTGGCCTCCTGTTCGTCACGCGTAACTTCCGAAAGTTTTTTCGAAATAAATAAACGTGTTCTGGACGATACATCGAGGAACTACCAATTGATGGAAAAAACGCACCACGACCTGGATCACCCCGTAACTTTCCCTGAAGGCGCTTATTTAAAGACCGATTATTACCAATTTAAATAGAACGTTAAATAGTATTAAAGAACGTTAAAGGTTGTACTACAGTTTTTTTACTTACGTTTATTTACAACAAACCAATCGCCATGAACGCAACCATCACTACCTCCAAGGAGAATGATCACAATTCTCTATCTGCCATCCAGATTATATGGATGGAATTACGAAATTTCCAGACCTACTTAGTAGCCTATAAGGCTAATTGCTTTTTGGTAAAGGGCTAATCCTAAAGGGAAGCAGGCTTTTGGGCGCTATCCCCGCTAGCGTGTGGATCGATACTCTTAGGTCCCGATCTCGAAAGTTTGCTTTCTGTTAGTCCTGTTAGTTTAAAATAAGCAAATAAAAGCCTTCTCCCATAGCGAGTGCCATGAGAAAAATACCAGTTTATGTGAGGGTGACAGACGGGGAGTCGTTGTTCCTAATCGCGGTCTTTAAGATCGCTTTTCCAATCTAGATCTTCGGGTCTATATGTATACCATTATCAATAGTATCATCGCCCGGAATATCATCGATTTCGGCTTCAGGTAAATCGAAATCTTCTTCATCCTCAGGGTCCATATAGGAGCCTAATAAATAGTCGTTTTGAAATTTCATGAGGTTAATTTTATTAGTTATTTAATTACTATATTAGTGAATATTTCCGTCCCCTGCAAGGAAATAACTGGTTTTCAGAGTATTGGCTAAAATGAAGGACCCGTAAAATGACATTTAGATCATTTGTAAAAGAATGTAGCGAAAAGGAAGTATTGAAGATGCTTTCTATCTACATTGTATCGTCCTGGGTTCTGTTACAGGTATTAGCGGTAACATGGGACCCACTGGGCCTTCCGAAGATCTCCAACACCTATCTAATCCTGATCCTGTTATTGGGATTTCCCTTTTATCTTTATTATATCTGGCATCTTAAACTCGCAAAGTGGGAGAAAGACAAGGCGGTACGCATCAGCAAAAAAGGAAAAGCCAAGAAAAGCGGTTTTTATAAGATGTATTTTACTTATATGGGGATCATCTCGGGTTTATGTGTAGTAGCCTCTGTATTTATCATTCAGAATAACTTTGGTAGAACCTTAAAGCTACCAACGGCAATTTCTACAGATAAGATCGCTATCCTAAAATTTGGGAACAACACCGGCGATGACTCAAATAATATCATTGGTAAAATGACCTCCGATTGGATCATGCACGGCATTACTCAACACGAATTAGGTCAAGTTGTATCCCCTGAAATAATTAACGACTACCTCGGTTTTTTGAGTACTTCGGAGGAGGAATCGGATGAAAAAAAGGTAGTCACCCAATATTTTAAACCAGCAAAAGTGATCGTGGGTAACTATTATCTCAATAAGGACGAACTACTATTTCAATGCTCGATCATGGACGGAAGCTACGACGAGACCTTTATTTCCTTCGAGCCTATTAGCTGTGACAAAAGTGACCCGCTGGTTTGTATCGAATCCCTCAAACAAAAGATTCTGGGGTATCTTATTACCGAGGTGAATCCTTCATTGAATCTGGAAGAAACCCCACCAAAATTTGAAGCCTACCAATATTTTATCGATGCCGAAGCTACTTTTGGGGATAATGAGCGCTATATAGAATTACTTAATAAAGCTATCGATGCCGATCCCGATTATTTCGAACCTAAGGTTATGCGAGTGGCCTATTACTATAACATTGGCGAATTCAGAAAAGCAGATTCTCTAAAAAATGCCATAGTTCCTAATTCAAGGGATAGTGACCGACAAGCAAACTTGCTAAAAACCTATAACGCTTTATTGGAAGGAGACAATCGTGCAATCTACAAGCATACCCTTTACGAATACAAATTTGCGCCATTCCATCTGTTAACCAATGCCGGCGCCATGGTTGTGACCCTGCAATATGTTAATAAACCAAAAGAGGTGGATACTATTTTCAGGGCGGTGTCCATGGAAGGAATGAACCTGGAAAGTTGTACCCAATGTAAATACCGAATTTACACCCAGGCGCTTGCTAATATCGAGTTGGAAAAATACGATGAGGCGGTCAAGATATTACGGCCGCTTACCGATGTTGTGGACGATTTGTATCTGCAACGATCACTGATGTCTGCATATGTGCGAAGTGGTAAGCAAGACGAACTTGAAAATCTGTTGGAGCGGCTGAAAATATCCAATTCGGCAGCGTATATGATCAATGCACAATCTTATATTGGTAAAGAGTTTTTATTGCTGAAGAATCCTTCGCAAGCCCGAATCTATTACGACCGGGTAATAGCTTTGGCCACTTCCGAAGAAAACAAGGAAAGTTTAGCGGCGGCATGGTATGCATTGGAAGATTACAACAAAGCCGAATCAATCTTTGAAAATATTCATCGATCCACGCCTGAAGATATTACCATAATGTCCCGCCTGGCAGCGTGTTATTCTAAAAATTCCAAAGACAAACAGGCTCAGCAACTGCTTAAAAAGATAAACCAGGCTCGCAGCGAATACCAATTTGGAAGCGTGGATTACGCTCTTGCTCAATACTATGCCAGGATTGATAACAAGGCGTTAATGCTTAAGCATCTCATGAAATCCATAGCCGACGGGAATACGTATACACCTATGACCTTTCAAAATGATCCACATTTTCTAAAGTATCGTGAAGATGCGGGATTTAGGGAGATCCTGAGCTTCTGGCATTAAAAGAACAGGGATAAGATCCAAACCGAAGTCATACCAGTAATAGCCAGTAAAGTGGTCATCATTGTCCAGCTCCTGAACGTCTGTTTTTCAGTTAAACCCAGATATTTACTAACCAGCCAGAAACCGCTGTCATTCACGTGAGACATGATAGATGCCCCGGACGCAATAGCAATTACCAATAACGCTTTTTCTATATCCCCCGTAGAGCCTAACAACAGGGGAGCGGTTACACCTGCAGCTGTGATCATGGCCACCGTGGCCGATCCTTGAAGAATACGCACCAGGGCTGCTACTATAAAAGCAAATAATAAGGTGCTTAAGCCTTGTTCGGCAAAATAATTTGCCATCATATCTCCGGTTCCCGTTGCAATGAGCATTTCCTTAAAAACTCCACCAGCTCCGGTTAAGAGGATTATGATCCCGGCCGGACCCATCGATTTGGTTGTGATCTTCAACAATTTCTCTTTAGAGGTCTTTCTTCTTATCCCCAATAAATACCAGGCAATGAGGTTGGCAAGGATAAGTGCCGTGAAAGGATGGCCTATCATCTTCATCCAGCCCTTGAAATCTTCAGAGATCCAGCCCTCGGCCATCGGGCTGTTAAGTACCGTGTTGAGAACGATCAATATAATAGGTAATCCAATTATAGCAGCGATCATTCCTACGGATGGTTTTGGCTGGTCATCCGATTGAGATTCCACTAACTCGGGAGCGACCACATGTATACGTTTGGAGATATATTTCGCAAATAACGGCCCGGAAACAATAGCTGTAGGGATCCCTACAATGGCACCAAAAACGATCACCCAGCCCAGGTCTGCTTTTAATATATCGGCCACAGCCACCGGTCCGGGAGTGGGAGGGATAAAAGCATGTGTAATTGCCAATCCTGCTAAAAGCGGCATCCCATAAAGCAATAACGACTTCTTCGATTTGCGTTGCAAAGAATAGATAAGTGGTACCAATATGATGAAGGCAACATCGAAAAAGACCGGTATTGCGATTATAAAACCCGTTATCATCAAGGCCCAGGAAGCACCTTTTTCACCAGTGTGTTTCAGTAAAAAGGAAGCGATAGCCTCTGCTCCCCCCGAATGCTCTAAAATTGCACCAAACATGGCCCCAAGCCCAACCACCACGGCCACAAAACCCAGGGTATTTCCCATCCCGGTTTGTATGGTTTTAACTATGCTAAGAGGGTCCATCCCGGCAACGATCCCTACCGCGATGCTGGCAATGAGCAGGGAGATGAAAGCCTGAATTCTAAACTTCAGAATTAAGATCAATAAGATCGCAATTCCGGAGAAAATAGCTATGAGTAAGGTACTATCCAATGGTTTTCCAATTTGTACTGTGACTTCCTTCCTTATCGGTACGCATATAAGTATGTCCGCCAAAATAATCGCGTTGCGCCTGGATTAAATTTGCCGGTAGGTCTTTGGTGGTCATCCCATACCAGAATTGCAAGGCAGCCGAAAAGCTAGGTAAAGCGATCGCAGCTTCCAGGCCGGCACTTAAAACTCCTCTAATGGAATCTTCTTTTTGTTTTAATTCTGAAATGATCTCAGGTTGGCCTAACAATGGAATATTTGCGGTGAGGTATTGTTGAAAGCTCAACATAAGTTCCGATTTAATTATACAACCGTTGGTCCAGATACGCGCAATTTCGGCCAGATCTGTATTCCAGTTATAGGTTTCGGCGGCATTTCTTATAAGTTCGAAGCCTTGCAGGTGATTTACAATGCGGGCAAACTGATATGCTCGTTTCAGATGTCCGAGATCGATCTCAACCTGTTCTGCCTTCTCTCGCCCTAATTTTTCACGTATTGGTTTCATACTCGAAACATAGCGGGCAAAGAGAGCAGAGGTCATCATAGTGGCGGGAATTCCCAAGTCGATAGCCGCTTTAGACGACCAGCCGCCGGTACCTTTATTAGATGCCCTGTCCAGGATACTATCGAGAAGATAACCCTTACTTTCTTTGTGCCTCAGGATATCGATTGTGATCTCGAGTAAATAGCTGGAAAGTTCCTCTTGATTCCACTCAGAAAGCAAATTAGCGATAGATGCGTAGTTCATCGATGGCCTGAGAAGGGCAAATACTTCGGCAAGTAATTGCATTTCGGCATATTCGATACCATTATGAACTATTTTTACAAAATGTCCCGCACCATCAGTGCCAGTAAGTGTTACACAAGGATCTCCATTATTATCGCGGGCTGCGATCGCTTCCAGCACAGGCCTGATCTTTTCATAGGCTTCATTTGTCCCACCTGCCATAAGTGACGGGCCTTTCAGGGCGCCCTCTTCACCGCCTGAAACTCCACAACCAACGAAATCTACTCCTAAATGCTTGAAATATAGAAATCGTCTTTGGGTATCTTCAAAATACGAATTGCCTCCGTCTATTAACACATCACCTGTAGTTAGGAAAGGTTGGATGGCTAGCAAAACTGTGTCCACTATCGGGCCTGCGGGGATCATCAATAATATTTTTCTCGGAGTTTTCAGCGATTTAACAAACGCCTCGTATTCTGTATATCCATGGGCCAGGGGAGTGTCTGCTTCAGCTAAAAAATTAGTGACCACGTCTGCCTCGTCACCTTCAGTCCTGTTATAAACCGAAACCGAGATACCACGGCTTAGCACATTATGGGCGAGACTACGTCCCATGACTCCCAAACCAACAATGCCAAGGGTAGATTTTCTTGAAACCAGAGATTCCTTAAGTATTTCCGAAACCAACTCACCAGGACGCTTGTCTATGTCCAGATGCAACCCATAAGACGGAAGTTCCAGGACGTCGAATTGCGAACGCAGCATCTCGGCTCCCATAAAATGTTCGGGGCGTTTCTGCATACGCTTCAATATTGTATCGTAGGATCCATGAAGAATGATCCAACGAACTTCGGTTTTTGCTGCCAGTAAATCCCTGTACGATTCCTTTAGTGCCGAACAGGCTAAAACAGCTCCTTTACCCTCGGCCCAATGCCCGATCTCCCTGCTAAGAACTTCCAGCCAGGGTTTTCTGTCTTCATCGGTAAGGGGAGTACCCAATGACATCTTCTCAACGTTAGCCCGTGGATGAAAATCGTCTGCATCGTAAAAAGGCAGTTGTAGCTTTTCGGCAAGTAGTTTACCTACGGTGGTTTTTCCGCAGCCACTAACTCCCATGATCACAAATACCGGTTTCATAGATTATTTGTTTGAAATTCCGAAGAAATCACTTTTCACACCCTTAACTCCGGGTTTAACACTAAAAATGGAACCAGCCAACGGGAATTGAGCCATTTCTTCTTCACTCATATCAATTCGTGCCGTGGTAATGTACAGCATATCGAGGTTTTCACCGCCGAAGGCACAGGCGGTTACGTTATGAGCCGGCACTTCGATCTTATCGAGCATTTTACCTGTATTAGGATTATATCGGGCCACGGCATTGCCATTCCATAATCCTACCCAAAGCATATCTTCTGCGTCGATCGCCATTCCGTCCGGATAGCCATCTGCAGGATCCACCTCTACGACAACACGTTCATTACTTATGGTGGAAGTTCTCAGGTTGAAATCGAAAGCCTTTATTTGGGAAGTAGGGGTATCTATATAGTACATGGTGCTGCCGTCACTGGACCAGACGATCCCATTGGAGATAGTAATATTGTCGAGCATTTTGGTGGTTTCCCCATTAGGAGCGACTTTGTAAAGACTGGCCACCGGTTCGGTTTCTTCCAGATGCATGGAGCCTATCCATAAATTCCCGTTGGGATCACATTTTCCATCATTAAATCTGTTGGTAAGGATTTCTTCTTCCACATTCGAGAGCTGCCTTAAACCACCGTGACCAGTGTTTAAAATATAAATTCCATTATCCAGGCCAATCACTGCGGTAGAATCTGTTTGCGGGACCACAGTGCCAATACGATAGGGTACCGGAAATGCACGATTCGATTTATTCTTCGGATTGTAAATATTGAGTTTTTTTCCCAGGATGTCCACCCAATAAAGTTCCTGGGTCTTATAATTCCAAATAGCTCCTTCCCCAAGTAGGGCTCGGGTTTTAAACTCTAATTGGACTTCGTTTCTTATTGATTTTGTATCTGTAATTTCTTTTTCTGAAGCGGGGTTATCAGCGCAGCTGAAAGCAACCACAAGGATTACTAAAATAGAAAAGTGCCGCATACAATCAGGTTTTTGATTAATTGCCTGTGAAGTTACATATTAATCTACAATTTCCGAATGCAATTATTGTGTAGTGTAAGGAAGTGTAATGGTAACTTCTACCATATTCCTGCTTATTTCATCATGAATCAATATATCGAACTGAGATGTGTTGATCTGGGCAGTCCCTTGTAATTTCCCGGGCAGTTTTCGAAAGTTAAATGTAACCGGTCTGGAGATACCTTTAATGGTTAGGTTCCCGCGAACTAAAAACTCTGAGCCAGCTCCGGAAACCGAAGTACTTTTAAATGAGAGCAGGGGGTAAGCCTTGTTATTGAAATATTTTTTAGACCGAAGATGCCTGTCTCTGAACCAATTATCGGTGTCGAGAGTTTCCATAGCTACAGAGCCTGAGAAATCGGAATTTGCCAGATCATCAAGGTTGATGGCACCATTGAAATTGAAATTCGACAGGCTGCCATCTACATCATCATCTACAAATAGGAACTGTATCTCCGCTTCCGATTCGATTATGGAAATAGACTGTGCGTACAATGATGGTAACACACAAAAAAGCATGAAGTAAGCAACAAAGAGTCTGCTCATTGTATTTATACTATAATCTAATAACGCCTATAGCGTGGTATTCATTATATACAATACAAAGAAGTTGACTCACAATGAAACGGGTTCGCCTAAATGATATCTTATTTAGGATTAATACTAATGCCCGGCTTAGCTTTGTCTGCTTTTTTGGGATTAATACTAATTCCCGGCTTAGATTTATCTGGAGCCTTGGTTTTGGGATTTATACTAATTCCAGGTTTTGGTTTGTCGCTTTTGTTGCCCATGAGGTTGAAAATTAGAGATTAACGTTTCTCTATAATACGACAAACTACCGACTTACCCAAGTGAAAATTGCTTATTCTTCACGGAGGAAATAAGCATGATTTCCTTTTTCAACCAAGAATTGTGTACATTTAAGTCATTCTATAGCTTTCAGAAAATCAAATATTTATAGTAGAAGCTAAGCCTAACCAAACAAAAGCATATACATGAAGTTTATAGCTCTAACCGCCCTTCAGATCGATTCGGTATTAAAATTGCTGGAGATCATTATCTGGCCGGCAACCCTTTTTGTTATCATATTACTTTTTCGAAAACAATTTAAAGATGCCATGGAACGATTGGGGTCCTTTAAAGCAGATGCCACAGGTATCTCTATGAGTTTCGAACCAAAACTAGATGCTGCCAAAAAGATATTTTCTGCGCTGAAACCTGAAGGAACGGCTAAATCTGCCGTTTCTCTCCATGAAAGTACCAGTTTTACGGGTTCGCCACAGGAACAGTTGAGACAAATAAAAACCGAACTGCACAACTCCCTGGTCGAATTAGCCGAAGAGGCGAACATAAATCCTTCGGGGAAATCGACCGCAGCGTTAAATAGGGAATTGGCAGACAGATCTATTGTAAAGAAGGACAGCTATCACTTAATCGAGGCCTTGCTCGATGTTATTGCCGCCGCACCGCCATCCATTACCCAATCGCAAGTTTCAGAAATAAAGCAAATGTATAATTCAATATAACCTCATGAGCGAATTATCCAATGCTTTTGCTTTGATCATAGGAGTGGGAAATGACCTGCCGGCCAGTGCCGAAGACGCTAGGGCGATCTATAACATCCTTGTAAACAAAGAATTGGCCGGTTATAAAAAGGAAAACATACGTCTCTTGGTGGAGGAGGAGGCGACCAATACCAATATAGTGAAGGCATTGGACGAACTTGTGGAGCAGACAGATGAAGAATCTTCAGTTTTTATGTATTATTCCGGACATGGGGGAACTTATACAGATAATGATATCATAGAGCTGGAGCAGGGCGGTGTAGGTTTAAAGCCTGAAGAAGAGAACAGGTCGCACTATTACCTGGTGCCCAATAATTTCGATCCAAAAAATTTTAGGGATACCTGGGTTCTTGCTTCCGATTTGAAGGATAAACTAAGGAGTTTAAAGAGTCGTAGGCTTATTTTGTTTTTAGATTGCTGTCACGCGGAAGGTATGACCAAAACCGGCCCCGAGATCCAATCTAAGAGTTTAAAGGACCGCATTCGAAATCCTGAAGGACTGGTGCACCGAATAGACGATGGTCGTGGCATTTCCATAGTTTCATCCTGCAGGGCCGATGAGCTATCCTGGATCTTAGGAGAGGAACCCAACAGTTTGTTCACCACCTGCCTGCTCGAAGTACTAAAAGGGGAGCATAAAGAGGTTTACCAGGAACCCTATATCCGGATGACCGAAGTAGTTCAATACGTTATGAAACGTGTCCCCGAACGAAAACCCGTACAGCGTCCGTTCGTGAATCTGCAGTTATACGACGATTTCATATTGAGTAGTGTACCTCATGTACGCAGGAACAAAGTGCAAAGTAGTGAGGTGGTTGAAGGCGGTACCAATAAATCCTCCCAGGAAGAGGAAGTAGTAACTACATTCAGAGAAACCGGGGCCGCTAACCTGGTGCTGTTTGTCCATGGATTTTCCGGTGAAGCGGCAGCAACTTTTGGTGAGATCCCGCAGTTATTGATGCAGAACAGTGCTATGGATGGCTGGGACTTGATGCCCCTTGGTTATACGCAGCATGTTAAACCTGAAATGGGTAAAACTGTGTGGGCTTCAGAAAATGATATCCTTAGAATTGCAGATTACTTGCGTTCCGTTATCGAATACAAGTTCGATTCGTACCAGAGGATCGCCCTTATTGGCCATAGCCTTGGCGGACTAGTGGTTCAGAAGGCGCTGGTGGACCTGGATCCGGCCCAGCTAAAGAGAATAAGCCATGTAATGTGTTTTGCAACACCAAGTGATGGTATTTCGGCAGAAGCC
>CAJQNO010000122.1 GCA_905479745.1 uncultured Flavobacteriaceae bacterium
TGGCAGACATCGCATCCAAACATCCAGTCGTCGAATTTTCCAGAAAACTGTGAAGGGATCTCGTTTTTAAGCTCAATGGTGAAGTAAGAAATGCATTTGCTGCCGTCCACGACATAGGGTTCGACTATAGCCTGAGTAGGACAAGCATCGATACAGGCGGTACAACTTCCACAATGATCGGTCACTGGAGTGTCGTATTCAAGATCCAGATCGATGATAAGTTCGGCAATGAAGTAAAAGGATCCTATTTGCTTGGTGAGCAGGTTGCTGTGTTTTCCCATCCATCCAAGTCCGCTCTTGGCAGCCCAGGCCTTATCCAATACCGGAGCCGAATCGACAAAGGCTCTTCCATGAACATCTCCTATTTCTTCGCGTATAAAGTTGAGTAATTGTTTCAATTTATCCTTGATCACAAAATGGTAATCGGTTCCGTAGGCGTATTTGGAAATCTTATAGCTGTCTTCCCTCTGGGTTTGCTTCGGAAAATAATTCAAGAGTAATGAAACTACACTTTTTGCTCCCGGAACAAGCAGGGTGGGATCCAGTCTTTTATCGAAATGATTCTCCATATAAGACATTTCTCCCTGCATATTTTCATTCAGCCATTTTTCGAGCCGGGGAGCTTCGTCTTCAAGAAATTCTGCCTTGCTAATACCACAGCTTAGAAAACCAAGACGAGTGGCTTCAGATTTAATAAGGTCGGTATTTGTATCGGCTCTACTCATGGATGGTCTCTGCGCTCGAAATTTATTAAAATATCCACTGGTTTCAGTGTAATAAGCGGATTAACCTTTGGTTCATTTAATTGGGTGTTTAATTTATAATGATATACCAAATGAGACACCGCCAACACCATCTCGTAAATAGCAAACCCCATTCCGATGCACATTCTGGGGCCCGCCCCAAACGGATAGTAGATTCCCGCCGTTTCTTTTTTATGTTCACCCAGAAAGCGTTCTGGCTTGAAATCATCCGGGTTCTCCCAGTATTTGGGATTTCGGTGTAGTTCGTAGAAGGAGATCCCTACCAGCGTATTCTTCCTGATATAATAATCTCCAACGGTGTCATCTTCCAAATTCTCCCGGTCTGTGATCCAGGCAGGAGGGTACATCCGCATGGATTCGTCGATCACAGCCCTGGTGTATGGCATCTGTTTTATTTGTTCAAGAGGATCCAGGGATGCTGTAACTGCTTCTAGCACTTCTTCGAACACCCGTTGTTGTACCTCCGGGTGCCTGGCGAGAAGAAAGGAAGTGAAAGCCAGTGCGTTCGCTGTGGTTTCATGCCCGGCAACAAACAATATGGAGATCTCATCTACAAGCTGTCTGGTACTCATTGGCTTTCGTGTATCCTCATAGCGGGTGGCAAGCAACATATCTAGCAGATCATCATGAGATTGAGTGCTGGCCTTGCGTTCTTCTATAACCCCGCCAATGATTTCCCTGCTCTCTTCCGAAAGCAATTTGTGCTTTTTAACCTGCCCGCTTAGTTTGAACCACCAGCCTTTATGCGGTAATCGTACTTCTTTAACCAGAAACAATTGTATCTCTTGTATAATATACTGCAGTCGTTTCAATTGGTCTGTAGAGACGCTCAAATTAAATAGTGATTTCGCAACTACATTAAACGCAAGTTGATTCATTACCTTAAAAACATCAATACTGCTTCCTGTAGTAAGCTCGTCGAGTTCGTCGGCTATGGTCTTCTGCATAAGACTCACCAGGCTATCCATCTTTCTCTTGTGAAAGGCTGGTTGAATTAACCTGCGCTGCTTCAGCCAAAATTCCCCGTTCGCAGTAAGCAGTCCCATACCAAGGTATTTGGAGAGATATTTTGTTTGTATGGTCGACTTGTAGTAGTTCTTATGATTTTTCTGAAGAATGTATTGTACAACCTCCTTATCCCTGGAAAGCATAAGGTGTTTCCTTCGGCCCAATTTTACGGCAAAAGTATCGCCATATAAGTTGAAAAACTGCCGGTGAAACGGGATGGGATTCTTGCGAATGGCTTCGGCATTCAGAAAAAATTTTACGAGCGGCAGTCTTACAGGATAATTATATTTAGTCTTGGCCGCCATGGATCATTTTAAAATAATCCGCCTTGTGATCCGCCTTTTAACTTCCCGAGATGTTTATATGCCGCTTCGGTAACTTCGCGACCGCGAGGGGTACGAACTATAAAGCCCTGCTGAATTAAAAATGGTTCGTAAACCTCTTCTATAGTTTCCGAACTTTCGGAAACAGCGGTTGCCAGGGTTGTGATCCCAACCGGGCCGCCTTTAAATTTATCGATAAGGGTGGTCAATATCTTATTGTCCATTTCATCAAGGCCATGTGCATCTACATGCAGTGCCTCCAGGGCATACTTAGCGATCTTAATGTCGATGTTACCATCACCTTTTATCTGGGCAAAATCTCGTACTCGGCGGAGTAGAGCATTTGCAATACGGGGTGTTCCTCTGCTTCGGCCTGCAATTTCTATGGCTGCTTCCATATTGATAGGGACCTTTAGGATCCCGGCACTTCGTTGTACTATTGTGGTAAGTAACTCAGTAGAGTAATATTGCAATCGGGAAGCAATTCCAAAGCGGGCACGCATAGGTGCGGTAAGCAAACCCGAGCGTGTGGTTGCACCCACAAGGGTAAACGGGTTGAGGTTTATTTGGACCGTTCGCGCATTTGGCCCCGTCTCTATCATAATATCGATCCTATAATCTTCCATGGCCGAATACAGGTATTCTTCCACGATAGGGCTAAGCCTGTGGATCTCATCTATAAAGAGAACATCGCGTTCTTCCAGGTTCGTAAGCAAACCCGCGAGATCACCTGGCTTATCGAGCACAGGCCCGGAAGTAACTTTAATAGAGACATCCAGTTCATTGGCAAGTATATGTGCCAGGGTTGTTTTTCCAAGTCCCGGAGGTCCATGAAATAATGTGTGATCCAGTGCCTCATCTCGAAGATTAGCAGCCTGAACAAATATCTGGAGATTCTCCAGTGCCTGGTCCTGTCCCGTAAAATCATCAAAGGTTAACGGACGTAATTTCTTCTCAATATCAAGCTCCTGAGGTGAGAGTTGTTCTCCGGTAGGGTCCAGGTGTTCGTTCATAACACAAATATACGAAGAGTGGAATTACCTTAGTTTGATTATTTTGTATAAAGCGAAAGCCGTAACGAAATGCACGGCTTTCACTGAGTAGCAATCTCCCCAAATTGCCAAAAACTGGTATTTATATCTCAAATATACCCTTGTATAAGTTCCCGTCATATACGTGAAATCACGTAATCGATGTAAGAAATTCGCTGTTAATTACACCTGTACCGTTTTCCAGTTACCCCTCTTAAACCAAATGATCCCTATTATAGCGATAAGTACTTCTGCAGAGGTAATAGCCCACAGCACGCCATTGACGCCCCAGTCGAAAACTATTGCTGCCAGGTAAGCGAAAGGAAGTTGAAACAACCAAAAGCAGAAGAAATTAATGATGGTAGGCGTTCGCGTGTTTCCCGCTCCATTGAAAGCTTGTATGATCACCATTCCATAGGCATAGGCCACATAGCCCGCCGCAATGATCTGTAAGCTTAAGGCTCCGTTCTCGATCACCAGAGGGTCATCACTAAATATCTTTAAGATCATTTCAGCAAATAGGAGATAAAACACCGAAACAGCAGCCATAAACCAGGCGTTGTACTTACCGGTTTTCCAAACCGAGGATTCTGCCCGATCCGGTTTTTGAGCGCCGAGATTCTGTCCCACCAAAGTAGCCGCTGCATTACTCATTCCCCAGGAAGGCATTAAGGTGAACATGAGTACGCGGATAGCAATGGTGTAACCAGCCAGTACCTCACTACCAAATTCGGCCATGATCCGCATTAGGAACACCCAACTGGATGTCCCGATAATAAACTGGCCGATTCCCCCCAGGGATACACGGATCAGGTTCAGCATGATCCCTAATCTGAACACAACGTCTTTTAAGCCAACTTTAATTCGGCTCCAGCCATAAAATAAAATGATCAATTGCAATATTACCGCACTTCCTCTTCCGATGGTCGTTGCAATCGCCGCACCTTTTACTCCATAGGCAGGAACAGGACCAAAACCAAAGATAAACATAGGGTCCAGGACAATATTTAGAAGATTTGAAAAGATCAATACCTTCATTGCTACAGATGCATCACCAGCCCCACGGAAGATGGCGTTGATAATAAAGAGCAACATAATAGTGACGTTTCCACCAAGTAGAATCTGGGTATAGCCATACCCTTCCGCAATGAGCTCCGGTTCCCCGCCCATTAGGCCGAGGATTTCCTTCGGAAATAATATTCCTATCACACTAACAACTACTGCCAGAGCGATCCCTAGAAATATAGACTGCACAGCCGTTTTCGAAGCTCCCGATACGTTCTTCTCTCCAATACGCCTGGCCACGATAGCGGTTACTCCCATACTCAATCCAATCGCAATTGCGTATACCAGGGTGAGTACAGATTCGGTTAGTCCAACCGTGGCTATGGCATTTGCTCCCAGGCTAGATACAAAGTAGGCATCTACCAGAAAAAAGACAGATTCCATCATCATCTCCAGCACCATGGGTACCGAAAGGAGAAAGATGGCCTTTCTGATACTTCCTGAAGTAAAGTCCTGGTCTTTTCCCGCAATCGCCTGAGGAAGATATTTTACAATCTTTTTAAGGGTCTCCAAAAGTGGTCGAATTTTAAGGAGTTTAAGGTACTAAAAAACCCTCTCGATTTGGAGAGGGTTTTTTGTATTTGCTATTTTTTCATTTAATGATTCAGCTCTTCTTCGTTTTCCTGAAGTGGGATATGCTGAGGTATATAGTCCTGTCCCGGAATCACATAATCGCTTTCATCCTTGTTAAGTTTACTGTAATCGTAAGACCAGCGATATACATGTGGAATTGGGCCGTCCCAGTTTCCGTGTATGTGTTTAATAGGTGCTGTCCATTCCAAAGTGTTTGATTTCCAAGGGTTTTGAGGACCTTTTTTCCCGTAGAACATTGAATGAATAAAGTTATAAAGGAAAACTAGCTGAGCGGCGGCAGTGATGATCGCAAAAATAGTGATCACGACATTCACATCGGCTAGGTCGTCGAAATACGGGAAGTTGGTGTTATTGTAATAACGTCTTGGCAATCCGGCCATTCCTATAAAGTGCATTGGATAGAAAACCCCATAGGCACCAACCGCGGTTACCCAGAAGTGTACATATCCTAGATTTTTATTCATCATCCTGCTTTGGAACATTTTCGGGAACCAGTGGTATACCCCGGCAAATAATCCATATAAGGCAGAGACCCCCATAACAAGGTGGAAGTGGGCAACCACGAAATAGGTGTCGTGCACATTGATATCGAGAGCACTATCCCCAAGAATAATACCGGTTAATCCCCCTGTTATGAAAGTAGATACAAAACCTATGGAGAATAACATAGCGGTATTTAGTTGTAGATTTCCTTTCCACAAGGTAGTAATCCAGTTAAAGGCTTTAACTGCGGAAGGAATAGCAATAAGCAGGGTAGTGAAGGTAAATACCGACCCCAGGAACGGATTCATTCCTGAAATAAACATGTGGTGTCCCCAAACGATCGTAGATAAAAATGCGATCGCTAAGATGGATGCTACCATGGCACGATAACCAAAAATCGGTTTTCGTGAATTTGTTGCCATGATCTCGGACACGAGCCCCATAGCGGGTAATATTACAATTTATACCTCGGGGTGACCCAGGAACCAGAACAGGTGTTCAAAGAGAACAGGAGATCCTCCCTGGTTGTGCAATACTTCTCCCGCAATATAAATATCGGAAAGAAAGAAAGATGTTCCGAAGCTCCTATCCATAATAAGCATTAAGGCAGCGGAAAGCAGTACAGGAAATGAAA
>CAJQNO010000123.1 GCA_905479745.1 uncultured Flavobacteriaceae bacterium
TGGGAGAGAAGCAATTTCCTAAAATTATCATCTTATGAACATCCATGATTGAGATAATTTATGAAAGAAACGGAGAACTAATATCTTAGAATATAAAATACAGGAGGCTAAATAGAGATGGGTGATTACATATTCCACGGTGCATTCTCATAATCGTCATCCCTGGCAACCGCCTCCCTGTTTTTCAGTTTTAAATTGGTTGCATCTTTGTGTTTGGAGCGATATCCCATCAGGTGGAAGAACTGACGCGTAAAAAAACGGGCTATTTTTAAATTTACCACAAGTTCTTCACGCGATTCGGAACGCCAGTTAACACCCGGTAATACTACCAACAACCTGTCGAAGGAGATCTTCCGAAGAAAAGCAGAAAGTTTCAGAAAGAAAAGTGGGGTCTTGCGAATTATAAAAAAACCATCATTTCCTTTTCCCTGGTATAAAGGCATAAAGATCTGGCCTGTATAGGGCGTCTCTAACTGTTTTCCGTTATTAATTGCAATCACAGTGCCTTTAGTAACCTTTTGAAAGTTCACATAACCATCGCAAATAATAAATTTGTCATCGGGTGCTATCTCCTGCCGGAATACGATCTCGAAGAACTTATTGGGAAAGGCCATTTCGTTTTGAAGTTTCGTGAAATGCTTATTGTAATCGACTTCAGTCTGCGACAGGCAGCCGGTGAAGTAGAGCGATAAATTGATAAAGGAAACGCAATATTCGTAAGATTTAGGTGAGTCGTGCTGACCACCCTCAAATCCGAAAGCGATGTAACCTAACTCATTGATATAACTTAGTAAAGGCCCTTCCAGGAATTCCTCTATCCCCAGTATCAGCGGGACGGGATACATACTTGTGAACTTACGATTTAGCAAACTATCGTTTACAGTAATAAAAGGTGCCGTATCTCCACTGGTGGTATGAAGGTCGAAGAAGTAGAACGGCCCTTTTTCTCTTTCTAGTATACCCTGTATTAGGTCGAATATCTCTTTTTGCTGAAGCATTTCATCATCGAATGAAATCACCTTATCATCTTCCAGGCCCGCAATTTTTTCCTTGGTCCAGAGTCGGTTAAGATCTACCTTATTATATCGGACACCTTTTTTTAAGGCGGTGAGGTTACCGCTAATTGCATACATGCAGCCATGAAATTTGGGTGCGGTTTCTTTCAATCTTTGCAATACTGTCTGCAGCGCAAAGATCCCGGCAGGTTCATTTCCGTGAATACCAGCGGTGAAAATTAAGGTGGGGCCGTCTTCGGTTCCGTGGTAGGTACCTATTATCCGTTTAATCTCAATGGTCTTATTTAGGGGCTCACTATGCAATTTAATCATGGTCGTAAGGTCTTACATCGTGTATGGTGATGATACCGATAAGCTCTTTATTCTGAAGGACAGGTAAACAACCAATTTCATTCGTTTTCATGATTTGGATGGCATCTTTTATTGGAGTGGTTGCTTCTACCGAAATTACCTTTTTCTCCATAATATCTTTCACGAGGTACCAGGGATTATCTTTCTCCTCGTGATACTTACTCGCATGCGACCAGGTAAGGAGTCCGCATAACTCGTTTTCATCATTCTCTACAGGAACGTGATGAATATTATTCCATTCCATGATACTTGTAGCCAGGTTGGCCAGATCTGTATCTTTAACAGTGAAAAGCATGGTAGACATAATATGCCCCACCCAATGCGATGCTTCTTTCAATACGTCATTTTCGTCGGCATCTGGCCACTGGTGAACAGGAATTCCTTTTTGCTGATTTAAATAGATCGACTTGGTTATTAGCCTAAGGGCTTTATCTTTTTTCATGGAATTGTTCAACCTTCGGTAATTGGATATCATCCAGGTGGAGCCGGTATTTGCTTTTAATCGTTTTTCGATTACTGTAAGTAAGCGTTTTATATCTGCTTCGGCTATGCCTTCAGATCGCAGCCCATCGTAGGCCATAGGAAGAAACACTTTTTTTATGAGTTTTTTTGCTGAATATTGTTTGCCTTCCCAACACATTACTGCACTTCGTCCACTTCTGGCAGCCTTCACGAAATTTGATTTTGCTTCTCTGAAATCCATTACTGAAGCCATATCGTCGAATTTTTTAGGCCTGCCTCTCATTACACCTACCCAAAAAGCGAAATTGGCCATTTCGTCCAGTACTGAAGGCCCGGAGGGGATATAACGGTTTTCAATTCGAAGATGGGCTTTTCCGTTGCCTACGCCATAACAGGCCCTATTCCACGGGTAGATGGTTCCGCTGTGAAGGTTTAAAGCACGTAATTTCGGGGTTTTACCTTCTGCCAGCACCTCTAGTGAATTTTCATCCAACTCACGGGATAGAATGATCTTGAATTTGGAGATATTCTCCTTGTAAATATCCGCGGCGGTACCTTTCGCCCAGTTATCTCCAAAAGCCACTCTAGGAGATTGATCCTTTAGTGCTTCGGAAATATTGCGGGTATCTATACTCTGTCTGAACAAGGCGATACGTGTTTCGTCCCATAGCTCTCTTCCCAATAGTAATGGTGAGTTACAGCAAATACTTAATATTGGCCCCGCAATCGCCTGCGACCAGTTAAAACTACTTATAAAGTCGTCCGGATCTATTTGCAGATGTAGTTGAAAACTTGTGTTACAGGCTTCAAATAACACCGAATCGTGTGCTATACTTAATTCGTCTACTCCTTTCAGATGCAACTGGAAGTTAGAACGCCTCAATCCAATGAGCATTTCATTAAGGGCATAATACCGGGGATTAGGGGTAATGTAATCGAGGGAGAGATGGGTTTTTGTGATGGTAGGTAAAATACCTGTTAATATCATCTTCGAATCGTTTTCTTCAGAAACTTTAGCTCCTTTGGTGAGCATCTCTTTCAATTGAGCTTCAACCTTCGAAAAACAATCCCCCTTAAGTTCTATGGGGTCCAGGTTGATCTCCAAGTTATAGCGAGCTAATTCGGTGGTGAAGTGTGGATCATTCACTTTAGACAAAATCTCCTCATTGTTTGTAGCAGGGCGCCAATCTTTAGTGACCAGGCAAAATTCCTGCTCGGCACCTATACGGGTGATCCCTTTTTCTATCTGCCCGTTCTCAAGCATTTGCTCGAGCGCGCGGACATCATCCAAGAGGTTTTTTATAAATAATGCCTTCTTTTCTTCAGAAAACGAACGATTTACTTTTTGTTCACCCATAGTTTGCTGTTTCTCCAACACAGTTGGAAATTTGCAATGACAATTTGGGTATTTCAGTACGAATAAAATATGATTTTCATCAGTTAGACATAAATGGCAATGAATTGAGAGAAAGGCCGTTACATTACTAATTGATTTAACACTTTTTTATGTTAAGTATAAAGTGTCCATTGTATCTTTAAAAATTCTATAAAACAATCAAAAAAAATGTATTTTAAAAAACTCACAAAATTTATAGCCATGGCATTATTTACTGTGGCTATTATTACATCTTGCGGCGACAAGTCTGAAACCGCCGAAGAAAGCGCGAATCTCTCAATTGAGTACACCAAGTATGAATTGGAGAATGGTTTAGATGTAGTCTTACATCAGGACAAAAGTGATCCTATTGTATCTGTTGCAATTCAGTACGGCGTTGGATCCAATCGTGAGAAGACCGGTAGAACCGGCTTTGCTCACCTCTTTGAACACATGCTCTTTCAGGAATCGGAGAACGTTCCGCAGGACCAGTTCTTCAAAAAGATCCAGGATGCCGGAGGAACACTGAACGGGGGAACCTGGAAGGATGGAACCATCTACTATGAAGTGGTTCCTAAGAATGCACTGGAGATGGTATTGTGGCTGGAAAGCGACCGGATGGGATATCTTATCAACACAGTTACCGAATCTGCATTTTACAATCAGCAGGAAGTAGTTCAGAATGAAAAAAGACAACGAGTAGATAATAACCCTTATGGTCACACCAACTGGGTTTTAGATAAAAATATCTACCCGGAAGGACATCCATATAACTGGCAGGTAATTGGGGAACTGGTAGATCTTCAAAATGCTACCGTTGAAGATGTACGTGAATTCTACGACCGTTTTTATGGCCCTAATAATGCTACATTGGTACTGGCGGGTGACTTCGAGGAAGCTGATGCAAAAGCGCTTATCGAAAAATATTTTGGTGAGATCAAGAGAAGGCAGGAAGTTGAACCTCTACAGCCACAACCTGTTACTATTGCCGAGACCAAACGACTTTATCACGAAGATAATTTTGCTACTGCACCACAGTTGCACATGGTGTGGCCAACTTTACAACAATTTACCGAAGATGCCTATGCACTGGACTTCCTTGCAGAAATTTTGTCTAGCGGCAAAAAAGCACCCCTGTACAAGGTCCTTGTAAAAGAAAAAGATCTTACGTCTCGTACCATTGCCTATCATAACGCACAGGAGATAGCTGGAGAATTTCATATTATCATCACTGCAAATGAAGGAGTGGATTTGGATGAAGTAGAGGCCGGAATTTCAGAAGCCATGACCTTATTTGAAACAGATGGCGTTACAGAACGTGATGTGGAACGTATAAAAGCAGGGCTTGAAACCCAGTTCTACAATGGGATTAGCAGTGTGTTAGGTAAATCCTTCCAACTGGCCCAGTACAATGTGTTTGCCGGTGATCCCGGGTTTATCGAGAAGGATATAGAAAATATCAAGGCGGTAACCAAAGAAGATGTGATGCGGGTTTACAATAAGTACATCAAAGACAAACCCTTTGTAGTAACGAGCTTTGTTCCTAAGGGACAAACAGCGCTTATTGCCGAAAATTCGATAGTAGCACCGGTAGTTGAGGAAGAGATCAAGGAGAATGTAGTAAAAACAATTGAAGAGGCTAACGATGAGGTGGTAAAAACTCCATCGCTCATTGATAGATCGACAGAGCCTGCTCAAGGCCCTGCTCCAAAACTGAATATTCCAAGCTCCTGGACAGCCAAACTTGCCAACGGAATGGAAGTTTACGGTATAGAGCAAAACGAGATCCCAACAGTGAATTTCAGCTTAGTCATGGAAGGCGGGCATCTACTGGACGATAAGAATAAAAATGGAGTGGCTAACCTTATGACAGATATTATGATGGAAGGGACAGCCAATAAAACTCCCGAAGAACTGGAAGAAGAGATCGAAATGCTTGGTGCCAATATAAACATGTACACCACCAACGAATCTATCGTTATTCGTGGAAATACCCTGGTTCGTAACTTCGAAAAAACCATGGCTCTGGTTGAGGAAATATTATTGGAGCCTCGCTGGGATGAAGAAGAGTTTACAAGGATCAAGACCAAGACGATCAACGATATAAAACGCTCGGAGTCTAATCCTAATGCAGTAGCGAACAAAGTGTTCAACAAACTTTTATACGGGGAAGATCATATTCTTGCCTATCCTACCTCGGGAACCGTAGAATCTGTAGAAGCTATTACAATGGACGACCTGAAGGCATATTACAACAACTATTTCTCGCCTTCAGTAAGCACTTTCCATGTAGTTGGGAAGATCGATAAAGATTCGGCATTGGATAAGCTGGCCTCTCTTGAAAAAGGCTGGGCAGCTAAGGAAGTGACTATTCCAGAATACCCTGCCGAAAACGACAGGGAGAAGGCTTCACTTTATTTTGTGGATATCCCTAATGCCAAGCAGTCTGTAATTAACATTGGATATGTGGGTCTGGCGCGAAATAATCCCGATTTTTACCCGGTAGAAGTGATGAACTATAAATTAGGAGGATCTTTCAGTGGAAACGTGAATTTAATCCTTCGGGAGGAAAAAGGTTATACCTATGGGGCCAGAACTTCTTTCAGTGGATCTAAGATCCCGGGGACTTTCAAAGCGTCTTCCAGTGTACGAACTAACACCACGGGCGAATCGGTTCAGATCTTTAAGGACCAAATCTCCAAATATAAAGAAGGAATAAGCGAAGATGATCTGGAATTCACCAAAAACGCCTTAATTAAGTCGAATGCACGTCGTTTTGAAACTCAAGGCTCCTTACTGGGTATGCTGCAGGAAATGAGTATGTACGATCTACCTGCCAATTATATAGCCGATGAGGAGACCGTTATTCGAAATATGACGCTGGAGCAGCATAAAACGCTCGCCAACAAATATCTGGACGAATCCAGGATGGCATATCTGGTTGTTGGAGATGCTGCAACCCAATATGTTCAGTTTAAGAATATGGACTTCGATGAGGTTATGTTATTGGATAAAGAAGGAGAAGAAGTGAAATTAGAGGAAGTAGCTCAGTAAGCTCTTCAATCTATAATATAAAAGGGATACCATCAGGGTATCCCTTTTTTGTTTAATTTCATACTTTATTCCTTCGATTGAAACGATTTTTCAGAAATATCGGACCCGGTACTTTAGTAGCCGCAGCGTTTATTGGCCCGGGGACTGTTACAGTTTGTACCCTGGCAGGTGTGAAGTTTGGGTTTACTTTACTTTGGGCGATGGTCCTTTCTATAGTAGCAACTATAGTTTTACAGGAGATGGCGGCTCGCCTGGGGATCGTATACGGCAAAGGTCTGGCAGCAACCGTAAAATCTGAAATAAAAAATCCTATCGCCAGATCTCTTGCCATCCTGCTTATCCTTACGGCTATCCTACTGGGTAATACAGCTTATGAATCAGGGAATATAAGTGGTGGGGTTCTGGGTCTGGGAACTATCATAGATAGCTACCATATTTCCTTTTCTGGCATGAATTTAAATGTATTAAGCCTTCTTATTGGTGTTATCGCATTTATTGTGTTGTACTTCGGAAACTATAAATTGATCGAACGCTTCCTTATCGCGCTGGTGTTGCTAATGAGCATCTCCTTCTTAGTTACCGCTGTATTAACAAGGCCAGACATTTCCGAAGTAATTAAACGATTATTCATTCCCTCATTCCCAGAAGAAAGCTGGCTAACCATCATAGCGCTGGTGGGGACAACCGTTGTGCCGTATAATCTATTTTTACATGCATCCCTTGTTCGCGAGAAATGGGAGAGTACAAAACATTTAAAAGCTGCCAGAATGGATACCTACGTTTCGATTCTTTTGGGTGGCCTGGTATCTTTGGCCATTATAGTGTGTGCAGCCGCAGTACCAGCTTCCAATATTTCGAACGCTGCAGATCTTGCCGTTGCTCTCGAACCTCTTTATGGGGATTATGCCGTTTATTTACTTAGTACCGGTTTATTTGCAGCCGGGATCACTTCTGCTATCACCGCCCCTTTGGCTGCTGCTTATGTGGCCCGTGAATGTTTTGGTTGGGAGGCGAATTTGAGATCGACAAAATTTCGCGCTGTATGGATCGTAATACTTGTACTTGGTGTGATATTCTCCTCCCTCGGTTTTAGCCCTATAGAAGTGATTAGGGTTGCCCAAGTGGCAAACGGCTTGCTACTACCTATAATTGCCGGATTTCTTCTTTGGATCGTTAACAGGCCGAATGTACTGGGTTCTTTTGTCAACAGTAAATTACAGAACGTACTTGGTGTGATGATATTACTCGCTTCAATTTTCCTTGGGGTTATGAGTCTTATAAAAGTATATAACAGCCTATGAAAGAGGTTATCGATATTAACGCCGATGTGGGAGAAGGAACTGGTCTGGACAAACAAATTATGCCCTTGATATCGTCTTGTAGTATAGCCTGCGGAGGGCATTTTGGAACCGAGGAAACCATGCGCGATACAGTAAGGTTAGCGCTAGAACATAAGGTTAAAATAGGTGCGCACCCTTCGTTTCCGGACCGCGATAATTTTGGAAGAAAGCTGCTAACTATGACAAAGCAAGAACTTTCAGAAGCTATTTATTTTCAGTTACTTCAGTTTCTGGCCATTTGTGAGACCGAAAATGCCGAACTTCATCATATTAAATTACACGGGGCGCTATACAACTATGCGGCTAAAGATGCACCTACTGCAGATGCCGTGGTAGAAGCGATCACCAGTTTGGGAATTCGGCCTAAGTTATATGTACTTTATGGCTCTGTGTTGCATCGAAAAGCCAAAAATTTACTTCCCTTGGTGTTCGAAGCCTTTATTGATCGAAGATATGCAGATGATGGAATGCTCCTACCAAGAACCGAAGCGGGAGCAGTACTGACGTCTGCCAGGGCGGCCTGGGAACAACTTATTTTATTGGTGCGAGATGGCTTGGTAATAACTAACACAGGGAAGGAGATTGCGGTAGTTTCAGAAACGTATTGCGTACATAGCGATACACCACAGTCTGTCAAGATACTAGCATATATCAATAAGAAACTTAACTTGAACGGAATTGAAACACGATGAAGCAGTGGAAGGAAAATATCTTTGGAGATAGAGCGGTTCTAATCGAATGGCCGAAAGATCTTTCTACCGATCAGCGGAGAGAGATTCTTGAAATGGATCATTACCTTGGAGAGAATTATCAGAAGGAGGTATTGGAAACGGTACCGGCGTACAATTCTATGGCGATTTATCTAAATAAGGGGGTGGATGTAAAGGATTTTATTTCTGAATTAAAAGAAATTGAAATTTTTCCCGGGTGGGATAGATCATCTTCGAGACTGGTATACATCCCGGTTTGTTACGATGCAGAATTTGCGCCCGACTTAAATATAGTAGCTTCCGAAAATGGGCTTACCGTCCAGGAAGTAATTCAGTTGCATTCTAATGGCAATTACCGGGTAGAATTTATTGGGTTTTTACCCGGATTTCCCTATTTAACGGGGCTTGACGAACGGCTGTTTACACCCCGACTACCCAATCCTCGCCCAAGAATAACCGAAGGTTCAATTGGTATTGGGGGTAAA
>CAJQNO010000124.1 GCA_905479745.1 uncultured Flavobacteriaceae bacterium
GGCCTCTTCAAAAGACGAACTGGCTGATAAATTTAAGAAAGCCATTGCGGTTATTCCCGGTTTAGAAGTTGAGTTTACTCAGCCAATTGAGATGCGATTTAATGAATTGATCACCGGGGTAAGGGCCGATATCGCAATTAAAATATTTGGTGAAGACCTGGATATTCTCAATCGCAAAGGATATGAGATTAAAAACGCAATTTCTCATATCGAAGGAGCCGCCGATATAAGTGTGGAAAAAATTGATGGTTTACCTCAAATGAATGTGAAATACGATCGATCGAAAATTGCAAGATACGGTCTAAACATATCCGACCTCAATGATATTATTGCGATGGGATTTTCAGGGAAAATTCTGGGGAATGTTTTTGAAGGAGAAAAAAGGTTCGATATGGTACTTCGCCTCAACAAAGAGCATAGAAAGGATATTTTCGATATTGAGAATTTATATGTTGATCTGCCCGGGGGAGGAAAAGTTCCTATGCGCGAATTAGCCGAAATAAAGATAGCCAAGGATGCGGCAAAAATATCGAGGGACGACACAAAAAGAAGGATAGTGGTTGGTGTAAATGTGCGGAATCGTGATCTACAATCGGTTGTGGACGATATTCGAGCTGTTGTGGAAAAGGAGATCAACCTTCCTCCCGGCTATACAATTACCTACGGAGGGCAGTTTGAAAATCTGCAAAATGCAATAAACAGGCTGAAAGTTGCCGTGCCTATTTCTCTCGTCCTAATTTTCGTGCTATTGTATTTTGCGTTCAACTCGGTTCGAGATGCCCTGCTTATTTATTCGGCAATACCCTTATCGGCAGTGGGCGGTATATTGCTTCTTTGGATTAGAGATATGCCTTTCAGTATTTCAGCCGGAGTGGGATTTATTGCTCTTTTCGGGATAGCGGTCTTAAATGGGATCGTACTTATAGAACAGTTTAAAGAATTAAAAGAAAAAATGAAATTTTCAACAGATGAATTTATAATAATTGGAGCTAAAAGCAGGTTAAGAGCCGTTTTTTTAACAGCTGGTGCTGCTGCGCTTGGATTTTTACCAATGGCTATATCAACTAGTGCCGGTGCTGAAGTGCAAAGACCCCTGGCAACGGTAGTTATTGGAGGGTTATTTACGTCTACATTGCTAACCTTATTAGTTTTGCCGGTATTATACTCCCTTTTACACAAGAAGAAAATTAGAATTACCAAAAGGATCAAAACTACAGCAGTAATTATTTTCATATCTGTATCATCGATGGTAAACGCACAAGAGTCCGGACTCACCTTCGACGAACTTAAAGAACTGGCCGTAGAGAATAATCTTGGGTTGCGTGCCTCTTCACGGAACCGAGAAGAGAAGAAAGCACTTCTGGGCTCGGCCTTCAGCTTTAATAAAACGAATGTCTATTATTCTTTCGACGAAAATAATATTGCATTAAATAATGAGGCCCTAAAAGTAGTTGGTGTGCAACAGGACTTTTTGTTCCCAACTGTTTATTTCGCAGCAAGACGAGTATTAAACGCCGAAAAGAAAATGGCCGAAACTCAATTTGATGTGGATAAAAGGATATTGATCAAGGCTCTCTCAACAGCCCATAACGAGCTATTATACCATTGGGAACGGCAAAGACTATATAACGAACTCGATAGTTTGTACAACAGTTTTGCTTATGCTGCGAAAAGAAGGTTCGAACTGGGAGAGTCTAACTATTTGGAGAAAATAACTGCCGAAGCAAAACAAAAGGAAATAAATACTGAAACCAGGCAATTGGTTGAAGATATTAAGAAACAAGTTATTGCGATAAAAAGCATAGTGCAATGGGAAGACTCTATTCAAATAAGAAAGCAAGTATTAACAGATCTTAAGTTGGATGTCAATACCATAGAGAATAATCCCGGATTATTGCTCAATGAAGAAAGAAATGAATGGATCGACGCCAGGTATAAAGCGACGAAACAACAATTTCTTCCCGATCTAACCGTCGAATACTTCAGGAGTGTTAACTCAACTTTCGCCAATCCTTTTGAAGGATTTCAATTAGGACTGAAAATACCTTTGTTGTTTTCCGGAGAGCGGTCTAAAACGAAAGCCATAAAAATAACAAAGGAGAGAGTTTTGGATGAGACGGCGCAATACAAGATCGAACTGAAAGCTACTTATAGTCGATTGTTGGCCGATTTGACGAAACAAAATAAAATGCTCATTTATTATAGGGAAGAAGGCAAGTTGCTTTCCGAAGAGATCATGCGAGCAGCCAATTTAGGTTATAAAAATGGCGAAATAGACTTTTTCCAGTATATACAAAGCGTTGAAAGTAGTATGAAGATCACTTTGTCTTACCTGAGAAGTCTGCGAGATTATAACCAAACGGTTATTGAATTAAACTATTTATCGATTTAAAATTTACATTATGTTACGAGCCATATATATCTTATTTATCATTCTTCTATTAGCTAATAGTTGTAAAAACAACGAATCCATTAACGATAACTCGGCAAATGGACAAGAAGTGCAATCTGAAATACTTACTACGATCACCAAAGAACAATTTGAAGCCATAAACATGCAAACCGGACATGTCGTGCCTATTGATTTCCCAGAACATATTTATACCACGGGATTTATTGATGTGCCGCCTGCAAATAAGGCAATAATAAACGCCTTCGCCGGAGGCTATATAAAATCAACACCACTACTTGTGGGGAATTCAGTAAAAAAAGGCCAGCTATTGGTGACCATAGAAAATCCGGAGTTTATTGAAATACAACAGCAGTTTTTAGAAGCAGATGAACAGCTGAGTTATTTGAAAAATGAATTCGAACGACAGAAATCTCTGTACAATGAGCGAATTACATCAGAAAAAAATTATCTGAAAGCCGAAAGTGAGTACAAACAAACGCTGGCTATCCGTAATGCACTGGATAAAAAATTGCGCTTATTTAATATCGACCCGGCTAATGTAAAGGCGGGAATCTTTGTTACCACAGCCCGTATTTATGCCCCCATTGAGGGAAGTATCACGAAAATCTACGTGAATCAGGGGTCTTATGTGTCTCCAGCCGATAAAATTATGGAAATAGTTAACCTGGAACATATCCACCTGGAGTTGGATGTTTTTGAAAAAGACATCATGCGCGTTCAAAAATCACAGGAAATAGATTTCAGAATTCCCGAAAGTTCCAAAAAGACATATAAAGGAGAGGTTCATCTTATAGGGTCTGAAATAGATTTGAATAAAAGAACCGTGAAAGTTCACGGTCACTTTGATGATATGGAAGAAAATAATTTTGCCATTGGGATGTTTGTTGAGGCAGATATCGTAACTGCGAAAAAACCGGTAGACGCACTGCCTGAAAGCGCTGTGATCGAGATAGGTGATAATAAGTATATTCTCAAGTTAGTCGAGGAAAAAGATAACCAATATACTTTTGAAAGGATCAAGATCGAAACCTCGGGGAATTATAACAACTATGTGGCCCTGGACAACAATCATAAATTTACTGCCACAGATATTTTCCTGGTGAAGGGTGCCTACGGTTTAATAAAGGAATAGATCCTAATTATTAGACTAGTCTAAAAAAATAAACACCATAAAAGTAAAAAATTATTTACCTTTGCCCTATGAATACATCGGCAGAGGAAAATTATTTAAAATCTATCTATCACCTTGAACAGGAATCCAAGGGGGAAGTAAGCACCAACGCTATCGCCGAACGGATGGAGACCAAACCTTCATCGGTAACCGATATGGTTCAGAAACTGGCGGATAAAGATTTGCTTTCGTATAAGCGGTATAAGGGTGTAGTACTCACATCGGAAGGAAGAAAAATTGCCACTAACATTATAAGAAAACACCGTCTCTGGGAGGTGTTTTTGGTTGAAAAACTAAACTTTCACTGGGATGAGGTGCATGATATCGCAGAACAACTTGAGCATATCAATTCGGTAAAATTAATAACCCGTCTTGACGAATTCCTGGGAAGTCCAGACTTCGATCCACATGGCGATCCAATCCCCGATAAACATGGAAATATAAAGAGAACAGAGAAAAAACTATTATCCGATCTCGATAAGAAACAGAGAGGAGTTTGTGTGGGAGTTAAGGAATCCAGTAGTGATTTCCTGCAGTATCTGGATAAGAAGAATATAACCATTGGTACAAAAATTCTTGTGTTGGGGAAAGAATTCTTTGATGGATCCATGATTATACAGGTTGGACGTGACCAGTTCTTCATTTCGAAGAAAATCGCAGAAAATTTATATGTGCAAACAAATT
>CAJQNO010000125.1 GCA_905479745.1 uncultured Flavobacteriaceae bacterium
ACTTCAGAAATTATATATTTGATTAACATTTTACCAACAAATCAAGTAATAAAAATCCAAAACACAAATCATGCCCTTATCCGCAAATAATCCCGATCGACGCAGCTGGCTCGATGTCCCTGAAAACAGCGATTTTCCTATTCAGAATATACCTTTTGGCGTGTTCCTAACCCGTGATGATATCATTACCATAGGCACCCGTATTGGTGATACCGCCATCGACCTGGGAGCCTTGCATCAGTTGGGTTATTTTCAGGGAATAGAGCTAACCGATGATATATTCCTTCAGGATAGCTTGAACGATTTTATTGCCGATGGCCGAAAGACCTGGCGCCTCGTTCGTAACCGTATCTCGGAGATCTTCATGAAAGACAATCCCGTATTACGTGACCATGAGGAGCACAAGACACGTGTATTGTTCACTATGGATGAGATTGAAATGCAATTACCGGTAGATGTAGGTGATTATACAGATTTTTACGCCAGCAAGGAACATGCAACCAACGTGGGATCGCTATTCAGAGATCCGGAGAATGCCTTAATGCCAAACTGGCTTCATATCCCTATTGGATATCACGGCAGAAGCTCATCTATCATTCCTTCAGGAACATCGGTACGCAGGCCGGTGGGACAAACCAAGCCCGGCGATGACGGAGTACCCGGATTTGGACCTACTAAATTACTCGATTTCGAACTGGAAATGGCTTTTATCACTACTGCTTCCAATGATCTTGGGAAACGGATCCCTATCGATGAGGCCGAAGATTATATTTTCGGGTTGGTCCTCTTTAACGATTGGAGTGCTCGGGACATACAGGCCTGGGAGTATGTACCTCTTGGACCATTCCTGGGGAAGAATTTTGCGTCTACCATTTCACCTTGGATTGTAACTCTGGATGCCCTCGAACCCTTCCGGGTTGCGGGGCCAGCGCAAGACCCAAAACCTTTGCCTTACTTACAGCAGCAAGGAAAGAAGAATTTCGATATAAAATTACAAGCCATTATAAAACCCGAAGGGAAACAAGAAACAGTGGTCTGCAACTCCAACTTTAAGTATATGTACTGGTCGATGGCCCAGCAGCTGGCTCATCACACCGTAAATGGCTGTAATGTTCGCAGTGGAGACATGATGGGAAGCGGAACTATTTCCGGGCCTACCAAAGACAGTTATGGATCCATGCTGGAACTTAGCTGGCGGGGACAGAATCCAGTACCCTTGGCCGACGGAAGCAGCAGGAAATTCATCGAGGATGGGGATACTGTAATACTTCGAGGCTATAGCCAAAACGACAAGATCCGCATCGGATTTGGAGATTGCAGCGGTAAAGTGCTGCCTGCCAGAAAGTTATAACTTTGGCACAACCCTTGTAATTTACTTTGCATAACCAATACCCTTTTGTTATGAGATCGACTATTACCCTTATAATGGCAGTACTATTGCTCGGCGGATGTAATAGTGTGAAACGAAATCAGAAATTTCTTGCTCGCGGTAATTACGACCAGGCCATAGAGCTGGCCGTGAAGAAACTTCAGAAGGACAAAACGCTAGCCAGGAATGAAGAACATATCGTTTTATTGGAGGAAGCTTATAAAAAGGCAAATGATGAGGACCAACGACAGATCAATTTTCTGAAAAAAGAGAATAATTTAAAGTCGAAACGACAGCTGTATTACCTCTATCAGGGTTTAGAGCGAAGACAGCAGCTCATCCGGCCATTGCTTCCTTTATATATTTCTTCTGAAGGCAGGAACGCCAGGTTTAAAATGAAAGACTATTCAGACGAGGCGATTGCGGCCAAACAGGTGCTGGGTAAGGCCTTATGGAACCAAAGCGATCGTTTTCTGCAAACTAACGATAAAATGCAGGCCCGAACGGCATATGAGCTCCTAAGTGAATTGGAAGACCTTGGTCTTGGATATATGGGCCTCTCACAGAAACTTGATGATGCGCTTTACTTGGGAACAGATTTCGTATTTGTTACGCTAAATAACCGAAGTGGCCAGATCATGCCGCGACAGTTGGAGCGTGAATTACTCGATTTCAATACATACGGACTCGATAATTTCTGGACCCAATATCACAATGAACGAAACCCAAATATCGATTATGACTATGGTATTGCACTCAATTTTCGTCAGATCGAATTTTCACCCGAGCGCATTTCAGAAAAAGAAGTAAGACGTACCAAAAGAATCAAGGACGGCTGGGAATACAAACGAAATCGGGAAGGAAAGATCATGAAAGATGAAGAAGGTAATCCTATCAAGGTGGATATTTATACAACCGTCTCGGCTATACTTACTATTACCGAGCAGTTTAAGGCCGCTACCGTAGGAGGAAATGTGGTTTACAGAGACCTGAACCAGGGAAGAGACATAGATAGGTTTCCGATGGGTACGGAGTTTATCTTCGAAAATGTATTTGCCACCTTTAGAGGCGATGAGAGGGCGCTAAGTGACGACGATCTTCTTCTGGTCGAAAACCGTTTTGTACCCTTTCCAAATAATGCCCAGCTCCTACTGGATGCCAGCGATGATATAAAAGGCCGGTTGAAAGAGATATTAAGAAATAATACACTTTAAGTAGAAGGGGCGGTAATTACCGCCCCTTTTTTATCCGGCTTTTACCCATATTTCAGGCTTTCTCCTTTTATCGATATTAATGTACTTATCCAACACTATTTACGTATACGGGTATATATTATTTTATTTATTAAAGTATTTGCTTAAATAATAAATTAATTTAACTTTGTCTCATGGAAAATAATTCATGCATAAGGCAACAGGCCGATATTGAACAAATAAATCGGTGCAAATACATTGTAGAAGATTTAAACGATTCTTTCGATCATCTTGCGAATGGGCTTTCCTTAGTTGGAAATAATGTTCGCCTTAAAATCCTTTACCTGCTCTATGAAGAAAAGCGACTATGTGTTTGTGATTTAAGCGATATTCTAGAGATGACTATTTCAGCTATTTCTCAACATTTGAGAAAAATGAAAGATCGAAAACTTTTAATGACCGAACGAGAAGGACAGACAATTTTTTATTCGTTAACGACTGAATATAAAGAACTATTAAATCCATTTTTCGAGATTCTTGAAAACAAGAAAATTATAGAAACAACATGAAGCACGAAAGCAAGTTAATTGGTACTGGTATGCTAGCGGCGATTACTGCCTCCTTATGTTGTATTACGCCTGTACTTGCATTTATTGCAGGCACGAGCGGATTTGCGTCAACATTTTCCTGGCTAGAGCCCTTTAGGCCATATCTTATTGGACTAACAGTTATAGTTCTCGCAATCGCATGGTATCAAAAGCTAAAACCCAAGAAAGACATTGATTGTGATTGCGAACACGATGAAAAACCAAAATTTTTTCACTCGAAACTAATGTTAGCTCTCGTGACCGTATTTTCGATGATCATGTTAGCCTTCCCCTACTATTCGGAAATATTTTATCCAAACAAGGAAAAACAAATAATTGTAGTTGATAAATCCAATATTAGAACAACTCAGTTTAACATCAAAGGAATGACTTGTACTGGATGTGAGGAACATGTTAATCACGAAGTAAATAAACTTGACGGAATAATAAGCTCCAATGCATCTTATAAAAATGGTTATGCAATTATTAGGTATGATGAAACCAAGGTCAGTGAAACCGAAATCGAGCAAGCCATCAACTCAACAGGTTATAAAGTAATTGGTAAAAAAGTACTGTAATGGAAATTCAATTAAAATCTGAAATTAGCTGCCCCATCTGCAATCATAAAAAAATAGAAAATATGCCAACTAATTCTTGTCAGTTTTTCTATCAATGCGAAAATTGCCAAACAGTATTGAAACCTAAGGAAGGAGACTGCTGTGTCTTTTGCTCATATGGAACAGCAGCTTGTCCTTCAATACAAGAAAAAAGAAGTTGCTGCTAATGGGTCTGCATTTTACTCAATTGTATGCCAAGCAATTATTTGAAGGTAGTTCCGTAATTTATACAAAGCATAGATTTCCTCGCGAAACATTAGGACCTATACTGCTTTCCTCTCTAGAATAATTCATTAATACCCTGCCAAAATCAACTCTCAGGTCTCGAACAATCCCCCTAAAGAACCGCTGTCCTTAGATGTATGAAACTAATTCTGCCGTCTGTATATTGTGATGAGACGCCTGGTGTACAGCCACTCCATTTTTAACCACGATAAGTTGCGGACTTTGATGCAGTATCTGGAATCTTATAGCAACTTCATCCGAAACTTGCCTATAGCTTAACAGATCTAAAAAAAATAATCGCATCTCTGCGGGGTCGATATCATAAGAAGCTTCAAACTGATTGAGCACCATCCTACTTATTCCGCAACGGGTGGAATGTTTAAATATGGCTACCGGTTGTGTTTCGGAGATCTTCGATATCTCGTCGAGTTGTTCCAGACTCATTAAATTTTCCCAGGGAAGTTGTTTTTTCTCTTTCTTTTCTGAAGGGTCCTTCGATCCAAATAATCCAAATAAGCTCATTAACCTTTTTTTTGCGAATATACAGATTTCAATTATTGTGAATCGGTCAGAATGTCTTTTAAAACCTTACAAAATCGGTCATTTTGTCCTGAATTTAAGTTGGCGTAAGTTTTGACCTATGCTTATCGAAAATTGAAAAAAACGAAAGCCAGGCTTTCAGAAAATATAAACGCTATGAACTTTAATAATTTTACAATAAAATCGCAGGAAGCTTTGCAGCATGCACAGCAAATTGCACAAAGTATGGAGCATCAGCAAATAGAAAATGAACATTTGCTGAAGGCTATCTTTGAAGTAGACGAGAATGTTACTCCCTTTATTCTTAAAAAGCTCAATGTAAATCTCTCCTTGCTTCAACAAGTATTGGAAAAGCAATTAGAGAGCTTTCCAAAAGTTGCCGGAGGTGAGATCATGTTATCGCGTGAAGCAGCCAGGACTGTGAATGAGGCGAGTATCATCGCAAAAAAGATGAACGATGAGTTTGTGAGTATAGAACACTTGCTGCTCGCTATATTCAAGTCGAAAAGCAGCATCGCTCAAGGATTGAAAGATCAGGGAGTGACCGAAAAAGGTATAAAAGCTGCAGTTGAAGAGTTGCGTAAAGGAGACAGGGTTACTTCAGCCAGTGCCGAAGATACTTACAACTCATTGAGTAAATATGCACGAAACCTCAATCAACTGGCCCGGGACGGGAAACTGGACCCGGTTATTGGTAGAGATGAGGAGATAAGACGTATACTGCAAATACTCTCCCGAAGAACTAAAAACAACCCAATGCTTGTGGGGGAACCCGGAACGGGTAAAACTGCGATCGCAGAAGGTCTGGCCCATCGTATTGTAGACGGCGATATTCCCGAAAACCTTAAATCAAAAGAGATATATTCCCTGGATATGGGCGCACTCATTGCCGGCGCAAAATACAAAGGTGAATTTGAAGAACGCCTAAAGGCCGTGATCAAGGAGGTAACCGGAAGTGATGGAGATATCGTTCTGTTTATCGATGAGATCCATACCCTTGTAGGAGCAGGTGGTGGCCAGGGAGCCATGGATGCTGCCAACATTCTAAAACCGGCTTTGGCACGTGGGGAACTAAGGGCAATAGGTGCCACAACACTGGATGAATACCAGAAATATTTTGAAAAGGATAAAGCGCTGGAAAGACGATTTCAGAAGGTGATGGTTAGTGAACCGGATACCGAAAGTGCGATCTCTATTCTAAGGGGGATAAAAGAGAAATACGAGACTCATCACAAGGTGCGAATCAAGGACGAGGCAATTATCGCTGCCGTTGAACTATCACAACGTTATATCACCAATAGATTTTTACCGGATAAGGCTATCGACCTAATGGACGAGGCAGCGGCTCGCCTGCGTATGGAGATCAATTCGAAACCAGAAGAACTGGATGTACTGGACCGTAAGATCATGCAATTAGAGATCGAGATCGAAGCGATTAAGCGTGAAAAGGATGAAGTAAAACTTAAGTCGTTACGTTCTGAACTTGCCAATTTGAAGGAAGAGCGAAACGACCTTAACGCTAAATGGAAAAGTGAGAAAGAGGTTGTAGATAATATTCAGAATGCCAAGAAAGAGATAGAAGAATTTAAGCTGGAGGCCGAAAAGGCTGAAAGGGAAGGTGATTTTGGGAAGGTGGCAGAACTTCGCTATGGCAAGATAAAGGAAACCCAGGAACAATTGAGTAAACTCGAAGAACAACTTGCCGAGTATCAACAAGGAAGTTCAATGATCAAAGAGGAAGTTACCAACGACGACATAGCTGAGGTGGTTGCCAAATGGACCGGTATTCCGGTTGCTAAGATGCTTCAGAGTGAACGAGAAAAGTTGCTGCAGCTTGAAACCGAATTGCACAAACGTGTTGTGGGGCAGGAAGAAGCGATCGTTGCCGTGAGTGACGCCATTAGAAGAAGTCGGGCCGGTTTACAGGACGCCAAGAAACCCATTGGTTCCTTCCTTTTCCTCGGGACAACCGGGGTTGGGAAAACCGAACTTGCAAAGGCTCTGGCAGAATACCTCTTCGATGACGACAACGCCATGACCCGTATAGATATGAGTGAATACCAGGAAAGGCACAGTGTGAGCCGATTGGTAGGAGCACCTCCGGGTTATGTGGGATACGACGAAGGCGGACAACTCACCGAAGCAGTTCGCAGAAAACCATATTCGGTGGTTTTACTGGACGAGATCGAAAAAGCCCACCCGGATACGTTCAACATACTGCTACAGGTATTGGATGAAGGTAGGTTAACCGATAACAAAGGAAGGGTGGCCGATTTCAAGAACACCATCATAATCATGACCAGCAATATGGGAAGCCATATTATACAGGAGCAGTATGAGAATATGAAGGATCTGGATACGGCCATGGAGACTGCTAAGATCGAGGTTTTAGGCTTATTGAAACAATCGGTAAGGCCGGAATTCCTGAACCGTATAGACGATATCATCATGTTCACTCCATTGAACAAAGCAGATATCAAAGAGATCGTGAGGTTACAACTAAAAGGAGTGACCAAAATGCTATCCAAACAGGGTATCACTTTGGACGCCACAGAGGAAGCGATCTCATACCTGGCTGAAAAAGGATACGATCCGCAATACGGAGCTCGGCCTGTAAAACGGGTTATACAGAAGGAAGTTCTTAACCAACTTTCGAAGGAGATCCTCGCAGGTAAAGTGAAGACAGAAAGTATCATACTTATTGATAGTTTCGACGATTCCCTGGTATTCCGTAACCAGCAAGATCTAATAAAATCATAATATTGGTTAGAGTTCCATAAAAACTCATTTATAATTGGTTGGTTAGTAGCCGCCCGTGGTTGTGAGACTGCGGGCGGTTTTTTTATTTTGTGTGAATGAAAATGAGTACTTTCGTACCGATGAATTATCTAAGAGATCTTATTGTCCTCGGCTTCTTTATTTCGGTAATTTTTGGTTGTGAAAAAAGGCCTGAAGCCATTGCAGATAACAGGGTTAACGACTATGCTTTGTTCGACACATCGGGCGAGCTTCACCGATTGTCGCGTTATAACGATAGTAAAGCAATAGTACTTTGGGTGCAAGGTAATGGTTGTCCAATCGTGAGGAATGCGGTGAGTGATTTCAATGATATTGTGAACGATTATGAGGATAAGGGATTCACTTTTTTTCTTCTGAATAGTAACACCCAGGACGACCCTGATGAAACAAGTATTGAAGCGAATAAATTCGATTTTTCGGCACCAGTTCTGCTGGATAATATCCAGTTGGTTGCCGATGCCCTTGATATTAAGATCACTTCCGAAGCCATTGTACTTCACCCAACCAGTCGGGAGATCATCTTTCGTGGTCCTCTCAATAACCGATTGGATTACGGGGCTCAGAAGAACGAACCCACCGAAACCTACCTACGCGATGCTTTAGATGCTATACTGCAGGGTAAACAACCGGTTTCTAAAGAAAAAATGACGAGAGGTTGCACCGTCACCCGACTTTCTAAACTGGAGAAGGATGATACGCTTACTTTCACACGAGATATCGCTCCAATTTTGGCCGAACATTGTGTTATGTGTCACAACCCTAATGGGATCGGTCCCTGGTCCATGAGCGACTATGAGACCGTAAGAGGCTGGTCCTCCATGATGAAACAAGTATTATTAACTAAACGAATGCCACCCTGGAGTGTGAACTCCAACAACTTTACATTTAAGAACGATATTGGGATAGAAGATTCGTTAGTACGTAAAATTGTTTCATGGATCGATCAGGGTAGCCCCCGAGGTACCGGCAAAGACACCCTAAGTATGATAAAGCCAACCTCCGGCGATTGGGAATTGGGTATGCCCGATAAGGTGATTAGCCTTAAGAAGGAATCTGTACCCGCTACAGGATTGATCCCTTACAGATACCAGGAGATCGACCTGGAATTCGATCGTGACGTATGGCTGAAAGCCATCGAGATAAAACCAGGCAACCCCAATGTGGTTCATCATGTATTGCTGTCCAACGCCCATGAACTGCAGAAAAGTCCAATTTCCGATAGAATGATCAGTCCGAAGGTTGACAATTTCATCGCGGTAAGTACGGGCAAGAAACAAACAATGGCATATCCTGAGGCTACAGGGATATTTATTCAGAAGGGAACAAAAATAACGGCACAATTGCACTACACACCCTATGGAACGGCAACCGAAGATATAACGCAGATAGGGTTTTACCTCCTGGATGAGGCTCCGGATATAGTATTCCGGTCACATAACACACACAATACCACCTTTAAGATCCCGGCTTACGCAAAGGATGTGAAATTTATCGCAGAAGAAAAGATAGATAAGGATATTAAGATCTATAACCTGCTGCCTCACATGCACTACAGAGGTAAGGATATAAAGTTTTCGGTGATCTCACCTGAAGGAGAGAAAACTACGCTGATTCACGTACCCGATTACAACTTTAACTGGCAATGGATCTACGAGTTAGAGACACCTTATGTAGCCAAAAAAGGTTCGACAATCCTGGTAGAAGCGATTTTCGATAATTCATTTCAGAACCCCCTGAACCCGGATCCCTCCAAAGATCTAAAGTTCGGGCCTCAAAGTACCGATGAAATGTTGTATGGGATGTTCAATTATACACTTGAGGACTAATTTTTAACGGTTCGGTACTATTCTATGTAACAAAATTATTGGTCTGATCGTCTAAATAGCGTAATCAGTTCAATAAACCAATCAACATGAAAATCAAGCATTTAGAACCAGGGAGAGAGCAGCTAAAGCCGAAGCGCAATTATATTTTGGCGATCTACATCGCCCTAATTTCTGCCTTCATGATCAGTTACAGTGTGGTGACCGCCATACAATTCCTATAAATAAAAAACCCTCCAACGCTAAAGCGTGGGAGGGCTCTCTTCTTCATAGCAAAGTTGCTAATTAACCTAACTAAACAAAGTCTGACATTCGATACCATATTTACGTAAATTGTAAATTAATGGTTTTCTATTTTTGTATATTTCTGAAAAACACAATCAATGATCAGAGCACTCACTTTTATACTTTGTGGCATCATCTTACTTGGATCTTGTAAAGATTCTGAAAAAGAAGACGCAAAAAATTCTGAAGAAACCGTACTAACCACCCGCTATTATCTTATCCGGCATGCGGAAAAAGATCGCAGTGATCCCGAAAATCAGGATCCGGCATTAACAGCCGAAGGTACAAACCGTGCCAATGGCTGGGCAAATTATTTCGACACCATTTCCCTGGATGCGGTTTACTCTACAAAATACGTGCGAACGGTAATGACAGCGACACCAACAGCCGAAGTGAAGAAGCTCAACGTACTCCCCTACAATCCTGCAAATCTGTACAATGATGATTTTAAAAATAGCACTCGCAACAAAACTGTTTTAATCGTAGGGCATAGCAATACTACTCCTGCCTTTGTAAATAGGATCATTGGTGAGAAAAAATACGGAGACATGGACGATACGGATAACAGTAGTTTGTACGTTGTAACCTTGAGAAACGACAGTACTCAGGTTGAAATTCGTAGCGTGAATAAATGAAGTTCTATTTTATGAAATACCTTACCGCATTGTTGTGCACAGCTTCTCTTGGGCTGTCGGCTCAAACACAGGCCTACGTAACCGCAATTGAAAATTTTCAAACCTCTTATAACAATCACAATGCCGAGCAGATCTTTAATATGTTCGCTCCCCTCATGCAGGAATCGGTAAATCTGGAAACAACAGGTCAGATTGTAAAGTCATTCCAAACACGGTACGGTGAAATGAAAAGTTTCGAGTACAAAGAAAAAGAAGGAATTACAGAAACCTACATCGTCCATTTTGAAAAAGGGAAGCAAACCATGCATATCACGCTCAATCGCGATGGCAAACTATCTGGGTTGTTGTTCAAACCTTTTACAGATAGCAGGCCACCTAAATTTGAACGCAATAGTACGGCATTAGGCCTTCCTTTTAAGGGGAAATGGTTTACGGTTTGGGGAGGAGATACCAAAGCACAGAATTACCATGTTAATTTTCCGGCTCAAAGGCGGGCTTTCGATTTCCTGATCCTGGGGAAGCAGAATAAAACCTACGAACGCAGCGGTACCCGAAATGAGGATTATTACGCTTTCGGACAGCCAATTTATGCGGTTTGTGACGCGGTGGTCTATGATGTGATCACCGGAATAGACGATAATAAACCCGGAGATATGAATCCGGCCCAACCACTGGGAAATGCAGTAATTCTAAAAACAAAAAATGACGAGTATATCTTCTACGCCCATTTTGAGAAAGAAACCATTAAGGTTGAAAAGGGGCAGGAAGT